>JBJDXT010000160.1:0-22662 GCA_051866795.1 Candidatus Onthomonas sp.
GAGCAGGCTGCACACAGCCTCGCCCAGACCGCCGATGACGGAGTGCTCCTCGCAGGTGATGATCTTGCCGCAGTCCCGGGCAGCCTGAAGGACGATCTCCTCGTCCAGGGGCTTGATGGTGCAGATGTTGATGACCCGGGCGGAGATGCCGCTCTCGGCCAGAACCTTGGCGGCCTCGATGGCCTCAGCCACCATAATGCCGGTGGCGATAATGGCCACATCAGTGCCGTCGGAGATCATCTCGCCCTTGCCGATCTCAAACTGGAAGTCCTCGCTATGGAACACAGGGCAGGCAGCGCGGCCGAAACGCATGTAGACGGGGCCCACATGCTCATAGGCGGCCTTGACGCAGGCCTTGGCCTCGATGTCATCAGAGGGGCTCATGACCACCATGCCGGGGATGGTGCGCATCAGGGCGAAGTCCTCACAGCACTGATGGGAAGCACCGTCCTCGCCCACGGAGATACCGCCGTGAGTGGCGCCGATCTTGACATTCAGGTGGGGATAGCCGATGCTGTTGCGGACCTGCTCGTAGGCGCGGCCGGCGGCAAACATGGCGAAGGTGGAGGCGAAGGGTACCAGGCCGGTGGTGGACATACCGGCGGCCACGCAGATCATGTTGGCCTCGGCGATGCCGCAGTCGATGTGGCGGTCGGGGAAAGCCTTCTGGAAGGTGCCGGTCTTGGTGGCGCCGGCCAGGTCGGCATCCAGAACCACCAGGTCAGGATGCTGGGCGCCCAGCTCCTTGAGCGCGTTGCCGTAGCTCTCGCGGGTTGCGATCTTTTTCACGTCTGCCATCTCAGTTCGCCTCCAGTTCTGCCAGCTGCGCGTTCAGCTCGTCCATGGCGATCTTGTATTCCTCGTCGTTGGGGGCCTTGCCGTGCCAGCCGGCCTTGTCCTCCATGTAGCTCACGCCCTTGCCCTTGGTGGTCTTCATGACAATGGCGAAGGGCTTGCCTTTGGTGGCCCGGGCCTCGGCAAAGGCGGCCTCAATCTCGTCAAAGTCGTGGCCGTTAATCGCCTTGACAGCGTAGCCAAAAGCCTCCAGCTTGTCCACGATGGGATAGGGGCTCATAACGTCGGCCACCCGGCCGTCAATCTGCAGGCCGTTGTTGTCCACGACGACACAGAAGTTGTCCAGCTTATAGTGAGCGCCGAACATGAGCGCCTCCCAGACCTGGCCCTCCTGAATCTCGCCGTCGCCCAGCAGGGTGTAGACCCGGAAGTCCTTGTTCTGGAGCTTGGCAGCCTTGGCCATGCCGGCGGCGACGGAGATGCCCTGGCCCAGAGAACCGGTGGACATGTCCACGCCGGGAACGGTGTTCATGTTGGGATGGCCCTGAAGATAGCTGTCAATGTGGCGCAGGGAGGGCAGATCCTCCACCGGGAAGAAGCCCCGGAGCGCCAGGGCGGAATACAGGCCGGGGGCGGTGTGTCCCTTGGAGAGGACGAAACGGTCCCGATCCGGAGCCTTGGGATTAGCGGGATCCACATTCAGCTCTTTAAAATAGAGATAGGTGAACAGGTCAGCGGCGGACAGGCTGCCGCCGGGGTGACCGGCTTTGGCGCCGTGGGTCGCCGTGACGATGCCCATGCGTACCTTGCAGGCAGTGATGGCAAGCTGCTTTTTCTCTGCTGCAGTCATTCGTTTTCACGCTCCTTAGAAATTGTTCGTAGGTTATTGTTCGATTTGTGCGTTTTGCGGGCAGAAATCCTGACTTCGCTATGCACATTATACACAAAAAGACTCTCCAGCGCAAGGGGAAGAGCACCGGAGAGTCAATGAAAACATTAGGAAAACGCAAGAAAATCTATTTTGTTTTTGTGATGCCCCATTGAAGGGACGGAGCCGGTCAGATCTGCTCCATGAACTGGGAGACGAAGTTGAGCGCGGCGCCCACGCAGGTGGACCAGTAACCGAAACTGGAGACGGTGCAGTAGCTGCCGTCGGTCTCGAAGGTGGCGATCTTCTGCAGCCGCTGACGCAGGTCGTAGAGGTAGGGACCGATATAGCCGGCCAGCAGGCCGCCCAGCACCACCTGGCAGTCCAGCACCAGATGGATATTGTTGATGCCGATGGCCAGGTAGTCCAGGTACTCCTCCCAGATACGGGCGTACTCCTGGTTGCCGCCCCGCAGACCCTCAAAGAACTCCTCGATGCCGATGCCCAGATCCTCGCTCAGCCGCTTGGTGGAGCAATAGGCCTCCAGACAGCCCTTCTGGCCGCAGCCGCACTCTTTGCCGTTGGGGACGATGCACATATGGCCGAACTCGCCGCCGTGGAAGGTGGCGCCGTGATAGGCCTTGCCGCCCAGCAGCATAGCACCGCCGATGCCCCGGTGCAGGAACATATAAACCATGTTCTGCTTCTCCGGGTTGACCCACCAGGTGGCCAGACCGCCGGCGTTGGCGTCGTTTTCAAAGATCACAGGATAGGGGATATGGCTGGAGAGCAGCTTGAGATCCAGCGTGTCCACCGGCTGCACCGGGGACATGGTGGCAATGCCCTCGTCCGGCTGGGGCACACCGCAGATGGCGATGCCCACGCCCAGCAGACGCTTGGTGTCGATGCTGTTGGCCTGGATGAAGTCCTCAATGGCCTGAGCGAGGAATTTGGCGTAGTCCTCGTCGTTGGTCAGGGGACGGGCCACCCGCTGAGAGCAGAGCAGCTGGGCGCGGATGTTGATGCAGGCCAGATGGATCCGCTTGTGGCCGATATAGACGCCGATGGCGCAGCGCACGTTGTTGGAGATGCCGATGGCCCGGGGCTTGCGACCGCCGGTAGAGTCAAAGGTGCCCTGGAATTCCAGCAGGTCTGCCTCCTGCAGCTCCTTCAAGTTCTGACCCACGGTGGGCAGGCTGAGAGAGAGAGCCTGGGCGATGTCCTGCTTGGTGACAGGACGGCCGGAGGAATAGATATACCGGAAAACACGGTTCCGGTTCTGACGACGCAGCTCCGCAGTGTTAAATGTAGCCATAATTTACCTCACCATCTGTATTTGTTAATCTATTTCTATACTTTTAGAAAAGTAATTCTGCTGACAATTCATTTTAGCATATTCCTCAAAAAACGCAAGTGGTTTTTCAAAAAAATCCTTGCAAAATAGAAAAATGTACACTATCGCGAAAAACTGGTTGACAAAACAAATGGAAATCGTACAAAATGCTGAAAGCGTCGGAGAATACACCGTAAGGCGAGCTGTTCTCAGCAAAAAAGGTGGAGAAAAAGGGAGATTTCCGTCTCCTTGCGTCAAACAGTGTAGCACAAAAAAATCCAAATGTCAGGCGGAAAAAACAGAGGTATTCTGACGAATTTCGAGAGATTTTTGTGCATTTTCGCCCCAATGACGGAGCCTGTGCATTTTGCATTTTCAAATCGCCCCGGAATGTGGTACACTAGACCGAGACGACAGAAAGGAGGCACGCCATGGCCTATCAGCTGAATGACAGCGTTCAGACCCTGCCCGGCATTGGCCCCGCCCGGGCCAAGCGGCTGGAGAAGCTGGGGATTCTTACCGCCCGGGATCTGCTGCTCTGGTATCCCCGGAACTACGAGGACCGGCGGGAGCGGGCCTCTATCCGGGAGGCGCCTCAGGACCGGCCTGTCTGCGTCAAAGCCATGGTGGCCACGCCCCCTCGCAGCTCCTACATCCGCAAGGGGCTGGAGCTGGTCAAGGTCAACGTGGTGGACGACCGGGACGCCATGGAGCTGACCTTTTTCAACCAGAGCTACATCCGCACCGCCCTGACCCAAGGGCAGGTCTGCTGGTTTTACGGCACCGTGGAGCGCAAGGGGAGCCGGTACGCCATGACCAACCCGGTGTTCGAACCGGAGGATCGGCAGCGCTTTACTCAGTGCATTATGCCGGTCTACCCCCTGACGGCGGGGATCTCCAACAACCTGCTGGCGGGGGCGGTGCGCCGGGTGCTGGAGGACTGCGTCCAGCAGCTGGAGGACCCCCTGCCGGAAAGCCTCCGGGCGGAGCATCAGCTGGCCCACACCGGTTACGCCGTCCGGACGGTCCACTTTCCCCCCTCCTGGGAGGAGCTGGAGGTGGCCCGGCGGCGGCTGGTCTTTGAGGAGCTGTTCTTCCTCTCTCTGGGGCTGGCCCTGCTCAAGGGCAGAAGCAGCCGGGGCCTGGGGACGGAATGCCGGTACTGTGACCCGGCGGAATATTATGCCACCCTGCCCTTCACCCTCACCGGGGCTCAGCAGCGGACAATAGGGGAGGCCTTTGCCGACCTCTGCTCCGGCAGGGCCATGAACCGGCTGGTCCAGGGCGACGTGGGCAGCGGCAAGACGGTGGTGGGGGCGGCCTGCGCCTGGCTGATGGCGAAAAACGGCTTTCAGTCCGCCCTCATGGCTCCCACGGAAATTCTGGCGGAGCAGCATTACAAGACGCTGACGCCATTGCTGGCCAAAAGCGGCCAGCGGGTGGGGCTGCTCACCGGCTCCATGAAGGCCAAGGAGAAACGGGAGATCTGCGCCGCCCTGGCGGCAGGGGAGATCGACCTGATTGTGGGCACCCACGCCCTGCTCTCCGAGGGGGTGGCCTTCCGCAAGCTGGGGCTGGTCATCACCGACGAGCAGCACCGGTTCGGCGTGGCCCAGCGGGCAGCTTTGGCCGCCAAGGGCCAGGGGGAGCGGCATCCCCATGTGCTGGTCATGTCCGCCACCCCCATTCCCCGGACGCTGGCCCTCATCGTCTATGGAGATTTGGAGGTCTCGGTGATCGACGAGCGGCCCCCCGGCCGCCAGGAGATCCAGACGGTGCTGGTGGGGGAGGACAAGCGGGAGCGGATGTACGGCTTTGTCCGCAAGCAGGTCCAGGAGGGGCATCAGGTCTATCTGGTCTGCCCCACCGTGGAGGAAAATGACCAGGCCGCAGTTCAGCCGGGGGCCATGGATCTGAAAGCGGTGACCGCCTATGCCGAGACCCTGCGCACCCAGGTCTTTCCCGAGCTGCGGGTGGGGCTGGTCCACGGCCGGTTGAAGGCCAAGGAGAAGGAGGCGGTCATGTCCGCCTTCTCCCGGGGAGAGCTTGACCTGCTGGTGGCCACCACCGTCATCGAGGTGGGGGTGGACGTGCCAAACGCCACCCTGATGGTGATTGAGAACGCCGAGCGGTTCGGCCTCTCCCAGCTCCACCAGCTTCGGGGCCGGGTGGGCCGGGGGAGCAGCCAGTCCTACTGCGTGCTGGTCTCCTCCAACCGCAGCCCGGAGACCCGCCAGCGGCTGAAGGCCCTCTGCGCCACCAACGACGGCTTCCGTATCGCGGAGGAGGATCTGAAGCTCCGGGGCCCGGGCGACTTTTTCGGCGCCCGGCAGCACGGTCTGCCGCCCTTAAAGATGGCAGATCTGGCGGGGGACACCCGGGTGCTCTACGAGGCCCGGGACGCTGCCCAGGCATTGCTGGAACAGGACCCGGAGCTCTCCGCTCCGGAGCACCGGACGGCAAAGGAGCGGGTGCGGCAGCTCTTTGAGGCAAATCCCGATATCTTTAACTAGACAGAATACAGGAGGAAAACAATATGGGTAAGTACATGGAACGCTGCGAGCAGCTCCGGGCGGACACCACCCGGCACTACGGCTGCTCTCAGGCCGTCTTTATCCCGGTGGCTGAGGCCATGGGGATGGACACCGAGACCGCTTTCAACCTCAGCGCCCACTTCCGGGCGGGCATGCTTCAGGGAGAGGTCTGCGGCGCGGTCACCGGCGCCCTCATGGCGCTGGGTCTTGCGGGGGCGGACGGCAAGGCGGCCACCGAGCTGCTCAACCGGGTCCGGGCCAATCACGAGGGAAGTCTGGACTGCAAAACCCTGCTGGACCGCTGGACGGCCCAGGGCAATACCAACCGCAAGCCCCACTGCAACGGCATGTGCTTTGAGTGCATGGCCCTGGTGGAGGAGCTGTTGGGGGAGACGGAGAAGAAATGAGCGGGGGACTACGGGTGGTCCTGACCCTGTTCTGCCTCCCGGCGCTACCGGTGCTGCTGGGCCTTCTGAAGGGCTTTGACTGGCTGGGGACGCTGTGGAAAGAGGAGCGGGGGCGGATACTACTGATCTACCTGATGGCGGCATATGCCGTTCTCTTGTGGTATCTTTTGAGACCAGTCTACTAAAAATGGTACTTCTCGCAGAAAAAACGGCGGCGGATTGCAGGTAAAAGCAATCCGCTGCCGTTTATCATGTCAATTTTGTATTACAGCGCGCTGAGATACCGGCCGACCTCCTGCTCCGCTTCGCAAACGAGCCGTTCCTCATCGATTGAGACCAGACGGCCCTTGTCCACGGTGACTTTTCCGTTGACCACCGTGTAGTCCACCGGGCCCTTGAGGCCCACCGTGGACAGGACGGACTTGGGGTCCCGGCATGCCCCCACCAGCTCCAGCCGGCGGGCGTCCACCAGGAAGAAGTCGGCGCATTTGCCCACCTCCAGGCTGCCGATCTCCCGTTCCCGGCCCAGCAGCCGGGCGCTGCCCATAGTGGCCAGCTTGAGCACGTCGTAGCCGGAGGGGGCCTTGTCGCTGGAGTTCAGCCTATGGAGCAGGTAGCAGACCCGCAGCTCCTCCAGCAGGTTGGAGCCGTCGTTGCTGGCGCTACCGTCCACCCCCAGGCCCACCGGCACCCCCAGAGACAGCATCTCGGGAATCCGGGCGATGCCGGAGGACAGCTTCATGTTGGAGATGGGGCAGTGACAGACGCCGGTGCCTGTCTCCGCCAACAGCCGAAGCTCTGCATCATTAAAATGAATGCCGTGGGCGTACCACACGTCGGGGCCGATCCAGCCCAGTGTCTCCATGTAGGCCAGAGGGCGGAGACCAGTGGTCTCCAGGGTGAACCGCTCCTCATCCAGCGTCTCGCACAGATGGGTGTGCAGCCGGACATGGTAGGCCCGGGCCAGCTTGGCGCTCTCCCGGAGCAGATCGGCGGAGACCGAGAAGGGGGAGCAGGGGGCCAGGGCGATCCGGTGCATGGACTGGAAAGAGTTGTCCTGCCAGCGGTCAATCAGGTCGACGCTGTCTTTCAGAATCTCGTCCACCGTCTGTACCACCGCGTCCGGGGGCAGGCCCCCGTCCTTCCGGGAGCGGTCCATGCTGCCACGGGAGAAGTGCATCCGCACCCCCAGCTGCTCCGCCGCCGCCCACTGAGCGCCGATCAGGTCTCCTGCCCCCTGGGGGAAGACATAGTGGTGGTCAAAGACGGTGGTGCAGCCGTTTTTCATCAGCTCTCCCATGCCCACCAGAGAGGAGAGCCGGACGGTGTCCTCATTCAGACCCTTCCAGACCTGATACAGGGCGGTGAGCCAGTCGAACAGCTCCAGATTCTGCACCTGGGGCAGATTGCGGGAGAACACCTGATACAGGTGGTGGTGGGTGTTCACCAGGCCGGGATAGCACAGCATGCCTGTGCCGTC
Source organism: Candidatus Onthomonas sp. (assembly GCA_051866795.1). Classification (GTDB taxonomy): domain Bacteria; phylum Bacillota; class Clostridia; order Oscillospirales; family Oscillospiraceae; genus Onthomonas. Next base: position 7,418 of record JBJDXT010000160.1, read on the forward strand.
GATCACCCGGTCCGCCACCGGGGCCTCGGGGCCGATGGAGCGGATCAGGCCGTCCACACAGTAGAGGTTGACCCCTGAATAGACCCGGTCCTGCCCGTCGCAGGAGACCAGGGCCTGTAGATTTTTGACCAGCAGGGTAGACATGAGCGCCTCCTTTGAACGAAAATGGAATAAAACAGAAAACCGTAGGGCGGGGGCTTGCCCCCGCCGCCCATCATTGCCGGACTGCAGACGAAACGCCGCCCGCCCGTCTAAAGATGTCTGCGGGGCTTACAGCTTCCGGTACCCGGTCTTGAAGTCCACCACGCTCTCCATGGGCTGACCGCTGAGATAGGCGGCCAGATTGCGCAGGGAGAGGCTGACAATCCGGCGCAGGGTCTCGGGCAGATTGTAGTTGCCGGTGACGTGGGGAGTGAGCACCAGATGAGGGGCGTCCCACAGGGGATGCTCCTCCGGCAGCGGCTCCTGATCCACCACGTCGATGACGGCGCCGCCGATCTGCCCGCCGTTCAGAGCGGCCACCAGAGCGTCGGTATCCACCGCGCTGCCCCGGCCCACGTTGATCAGAATGGCGGAGTCCTTCATCTCGGCAAACTGCCTGGCACCCATGACCTTCTGGGTCTGGGGGCTGTTGGGGAGAGACAGGGAGACAAAGTCCGCCAGGGGCAGCAGCCGGTCCAGGGCGTCCATCTGGTAGAGGGCGGAGACGTAGTCCGGCTTGTCGGTCACGTTCCGGCGGATGCCGATGACCGTGCTGCCCAGGGCGTGCATCCGCTGGGCGAAGGAGCTGCCGATGTCTCCGAAGCCTACCACCAGGGTGGTGGAGCCCTCGATGGAGGAGACCTCCCCCTCGTTGCGCCAGATGTGCTGCTCCTGGTTGTGCTGGTACTGGTCCAGCCGCTTGATCAGTTTTAGGATACCCGCCAGCATGCACTCGGAGATGGCCAGGCCGTAGGCGCCGGAGGCGTTGGTGAGGATGGCCCCCTCCGGAAGCACTCCGGGAGCGGCGTAGTTGTCGCTGCCGGCGTAGTTGAGCTGGAGCCACTTGAGCCGGCTAGCGTGCTGGAGCAGGGGGATGGGCAGGTTGCCCAGGATGATCTCGGCCTGGGCGACCTCACTGGGGGTGACCACCTCGGCGTTGGTATAGACCACCTCTGCCTCGGGGGCGATGGCGGCCAGCGCTTGCCGCTGCTGGGGGTCCATGGGAATGGTGACGAGAATATTCATTGCTTTTCTTCCTCCTTCTGGTTGTAGCCCTCCACAAAGACGTGGGCGTCCAGCCATTTTTTTGGCAGCTGCTCCTGATAGTTCAGGAACAGCTCCCGGGCGCAGACCCGGCTCCGGTCATCGGGCAGCTCCGCTGCCCACAGGTGGACCAGATAGACCACGCCGAAAATCTCATTGTCAAAGGGACAGGGGACGAAGCCGGCCCGCTGGTAAAAATGCTGCCGGCGCTGCCGGATATTTTGCACCTCGGGGGGCAGATCCGGCAGCACCGCCTCCGCCTCCACCAGAATGCCCTGGGGGTACTGGGCCTTGAGCAGCTCCAGGCACTGGCTGCCCCAGCCGCCCCCCTTTTCCAGCATGGCCAGATAGTCCAGCAGCACAAAGCGGCAGCCCTTGGCCCGGAGCATCAGGGCAAGGCCCCGGGGCGTCTGGCCGTCCATCAGCAGCCAGAGATCATAGATGCCCCGGTCCCACAGCTCGTAGAGCCGTTTCAGCGGCTTGAGCTCGTTGGGGGGAAAGGTCTGGGCGAGAAAGGGGTAGTAATCCGCCAGCTCCTGACGGGTCATGGGTTTTAATACAGTCATAGGATCCCTCTTTTAATGTGTTCGCCCCTATTGTCTCCCATGGGAGGCGGGTTTGTCAAGGGCGAGAAGGAGGTCCGGGCCGGGGAAGTGGGGCGCTGTTTGCCGTAAGTGCTTAATTTATTCTTAAATTGCACCGTTCGCCCTGCATACAAGGGTACCGTATGCTATAATATCGGCACAAGCTGCAGAACACCAAGCAGAGTCCCTGCGACTGCGAGAAAGGAAGAATCCGAATGAAGATGAAACGATATCTGGCGCTGGCGATGGCGCTGCTCCTCAGCCTGAGCCTGGCGTCCTGCGCGTCCTCCGGGGAGGAGGGCAGCGCCTCTGTCCAGTCGGTGGCCATGCTCATGGGCGTGGATCTGGCGGGCAACAGCCAGTACGGCGGTGTGGTGGAGGCCAAGGCCACCGTCAAGGTGAACAAGGATGACAACAAGACAGTGGACGAGTGCTTTGTCGAGGTGGGCGATGAGGTCCAGGAGGGAGATCCCCTCTTCACCTATGACACTGACGCCCTGGAACTGACAGTCTCCAGCGCCGAGCTGGAGGTGGAGCAGATTCAGAACTCTATCGTCTCCTATGAAAACCAGATCAAGGAGCTGGAAAAGGAGAAGAAAAAAGCCTCTTCTTCTGACAAGCTGTCCTATACCCTGCAGATTCAGGAGGCCGAGCTGAACAAAGCGGAGGCAGAGTATAACCTGAAACAGAAGCAGGCAGAACTGGCCCGGCTTAAGGAGACTATGGACGAGACTGAGGTCACTGCTCCGGTCAGCGGCATTATCCAGGCGGTGAACAGCGAAGGCAGCAGCAATAACGACTATTACGGATACAGCAGCACCGACAACAGCTACATCACCATTATGGAGACCGGTACCTACCGCATCAAGGGCACCGTGGGCGAAGAGGCGGCCCGGAGCCTGTATGCCGGCATGGAGGTCACTGCCTGCTCCCGCACCGACAGCACCCAGACCTGGCACGGCGTTATTGAGAGCGTCAACACCAGCGCCGCCGAGGAGCAGAACCAGGACAGCGGCTACTACTATGACGGCAGTAACGGCCAGAGCAGCGCCAAGTACGCTTTCTATGTGACGCTGGACAACTCCGACGGCCTGCTCATCGGCCAGCACGTCTATTTAAAGGTAGGCGAGGATGCCGCCGAGGCGGAGAGCGAGGGCATCTATCTCCCCTCCGGCTATCTGGTGGACCTGCTGGACAGCGGCGCCTCCGTCTGGGCAGATAATGGCAAAGGCAAGCTGGAGTTGCGCAAGGTCACCCTGGGCGCCTATAGCGAGGAGCTGGACGAGTACGAGATTACCGACGGTCTGACCCTGGAGGACTACATCGCCTATCCCGATGACACCCTGAAAGAGGGTATGAGCGTGGTCAAATATGACGACAGTTCCTTTACTGGCACCGACGACGGCGAGTATTACGAGGATGGCGCATACGTTGACGGCGGCGAGTACTACGAGAACGGCGCATACGTTGACGGCGGCGAGTATTACGAGGACGGCGTATATGCCGAGGGCGGCGAGTACTATGAGGACAGCGCGTACGCTGAGGGCGAGGAGCCGGTTGACAGCGGAGTGATGGTCATGCCCACAGACGGCGGGGATGCCGCAGCTGCGGAAGAGCCCGTCCCGGAGGAGTAAGCCATGGTTCTGGAACTGCACGATATTTGTAAGGACTATATGCGGGGCAAGCTGGTGGTGCCGGTCTTAAAGGACATCAACCTCAATGTAACCGAGGGGGAGTACATCGCCATTATGGGCCCCTCCGGCTCCGGAAAGACAACCCTGATGAACCTGATCGGCTGTCTGGACCGGCCCACCTTCGGAAAGCGGATTTTGAAGGGGGAGGACCTGGACGGCATCAGCGACGACCGGATGGCGGATATCCGCAACCGGCAGATTGGATTTGTCTTTCAGAACGCCGACCTGCTCCCCGGCCTGACCGCCCTGGACAATGTGGCCCTGCCCCTGGTCTATCGGGGCGTCAAGAAAAAGGAGCGACGGAGCCGGGCGGCGGAGATGCTGGAACGGGTGGGTCTGGGAGATCGGATGGAGTTCAAGCCCAACCAGCTCTCCGGCGGACAGTGCCAGCGGGTGGCCATTGCCAGGGCCATGGTGGGCAATCCGAGCCTGCTGCTGGCGGACGAGCCTACCGGCGCTCTGGATACCCAGTCCGGCCAGCAGGTTTTGGAGCTGTTCCACAACCTGAACGCCGACGGCGTGACCATCATTATGATTACCCACGCCCCTGAGGTGGCCTGCTGCGCCCAGAAGACCTACCTCATTCGGGACGGCCGCATCCAGATTGGAGAAACGGTATGAAGCAGATGAGAAAGAGAATTCTCTCCGTTGTGCTGGCCCTGCTGATTTTGGCGGGCTGCGCAGTGGGGGGCGTGACGCTCTGGAACCACCGGAGCCAAAAACAGGTCAAGGTCTACAGCGTGGGGGACTTCTCCATGACCGACTACTGGGGCGACTCCAACACCACCGACGGCATGGTGGATGTGGACGGCCTGCAGGCGATCTACCTGTCCAGCACCCAGTCGGTAAAGGAAGTGCTGGTGTCCCAGGGGGATACTGTAAAAAAGGGAGATCCCCTGCTGACCTATGATACCACCCTCACTGAGATTGACCTTCAGCGCAAGGAAGTGGAGGTCAAGCAGCTGGAGCTGGATCTGACCCAGGCCCAGAAGGAGCTGGATACCATTAAGACCTACAAGCCCGGCGTCTTTATTCCAGGCAGCGTCACTACCATTGTTATTCCGGGTGTGCCAGCTCCGGAGGAGGAGCCTTTTGAGGATGATGGCACTTTGACCCTGCTGGGAGGCGATGGCAGCTATGCCGATCCTTTCGTCTATCAGTGGAAGGAGGAGTATTCCTACACCGACGCATTCCTCTATCAGTGTATGCGGGGCCTGGAGGACGCCTATGTGCAGTTTGTGGCCCCTGGCGCACAGCCCACTGAGCCGGACCAGCCGGACACTCCTGATACGCCCGAGCAGCCCGAGCAGCCGGATCAGCCGGATCAACCGGATCAGCCCGAGCAGCCCGACCAGCCGGACCAGCCGGAGCAGCCGGAGCAGCCCGACCAGCCGGATCAGCCGGATCAGCCGGATCAGCCGGATCAGCCGGATCAACCGGATCAACCGGATCAACCGGATCAGCCCGATCAGCCCGACCAGCCTGACCAGCCGGATCAACCGGATCAGCCTGATCAGCCTGACGAACCGAACCAGCCCGAGCCGGAGCCCCAGCCTGACCCGGATTCGGAGCCTGCGCCTGACACGGAGGGGGAGCGGACGCCGGAGCAGACCAGCTCTGCCACCGCCTCTGACACCCAGCTCCAGGCCAGCTGGCTGATGCAGTTCCAGTATACCGACGCCGGCTATACCTGCCAGCTGCTCAGCCTCAAGGTGGGCACTATGGAGCGGGAGGTAGGCAAGCGCCTGTCCCCCCTGCCGGAAAAGGAGCCTGCGGAGGACATCCCCAGCCAGACTATCACCGACGGCATCAAGTATACCAAGGACGAGATTGCCAGCATGAAGGCGGAGGCGGAGCAAAAGGTGAAGGAGACTGACCTGAACCTGCGCAAGGCCAGACTGGAGTATGACAAAGCGGAGAAGGAGCTGAACAACGGCGCCATCTACAGCGAGATCGACGGCAAGGTCAACTCGGTGATCACCGAGGATGAGGCGAAAAACAGCGGAGATCCCGTGGTTAAGGTGACTGCCGGCGGCGGCTTCTACATCCAGGGTACGGTCAGCGAGCTGCTCCGGGACACCGTCCAGCCAGGCCAGACGGTCACCCTCCGCTCCTGGGAGAGCGGCACGGAGTGCCAGGGCACGGTGGAGAGCGTCTCCGACTATCCTGCCCAGAACAATGGCTGGTGGAACGGCAACAGCAATGTCTCTGCTTACCCCTTTACCGTCTTTGTAGACGAGAGCGCCGGCCTGCGCCAGGGCGAGTATGTGGAGATCAGCTATGGCGACACTCAGGAGAGCAGCAGCGGCTTCTATTTGGAGAGTATGTTTATCCGTTCGGAAAACGGAAAGAGCTACGTTTATACGGTAAACGCCGACGGCGAACTGGAAAAGCGGTTTATCTCCACCGGCAAGTCGGTCTGGGGCAGCTATACCGAGGTAAAGAGCGGCCTGACCCTGGAGGACTATGTGGCCTTCCCCTATGGCGATGGCCTGAAGGATGGGGCGAAGACGGTTGTCTCCACCATCGATGAGTTCTATGGCTGGTGAGGAGGGAGCAGCGACATGATTGAAAACATTGGATTGTCCTTTCAGGGCATTTGGAACCACAAGCTCCGCTCTCTGCTGACCATGCTGGGCATTATCATCGGCATCGCCTCTATCATTGCCATCGTCTCCACCATTAAGGGAACCAACGAGCAGATCAAGCAGCAGCTCATCGGTGCGGGCAACAATGTGGTGTCTGTTCGGCTGTGCCAGGGCTCCAACAGCCCCTATGAGATGCAGTATTCCCCCATTCCCGACGGGGTTCCGGTAATCTCCGAGGAGACCCGGGAGAAGCTGGCCGAGCTGGACGGAGCAGTGGACGCCTCTCTGTACACCGAGCGCACCTATGTGGAGGGGCTGGTCTATCGGGGCAACACCGCCTTTACCGGCAGCCTCAGGGGGATTGACACCCACTATTTCCCGGTCAACGGCTATCAGGTCTATTTGGGCAGAGGCTTCTCTCAGGCAGACTATGACGGCTATAAAAAGGTGGCGATTCTGGACCAGAGCGCCGCCCAGAGCATCTTCCCCGGAGAAAATCCCCTGGGTCAGGTGATTGAGATCAACAAGGAGCCCTTCACTGTGGTGGGTGTGGTGGCCATGTCCAGCAACTATGAGCCGAACATCTCCACGGTAGAGGAGTACTGGACCTTCGTGGGCAATGACAGCGGTGCGGTTTATGTGCCCAGCACCATGTGGCCCCTGCTGTGCCAGTATGACGAGCCTCAGAAGGTGGATATTCAGGCGGCCTCCACCGATGACATGACCAACGTGGGCAAAAATGCCGCCGACCTCATTAACGAGGGCCTCACCGTCAGTCAGGACTCGGAGCTGTCCTACAGCAGCACCGACATTATGGAGCAGGCGGAGCAGCTGCAGCAGCTGGCTAATGCCACCAATCAGCAGCTGATCTGGATCGCCTCTATCTCCCTGCTGGTGGGCGGCATCGGCGTCATGAACATCATGCTGGTCACCGTCACCGAGCGCACCCGGGAGATTGGCCTGAAAAAGGCTATCGGCGCCCGGAAGAGCCGGATTCTCTGGCAGTTCCTCACCGAGGCGGCGGTGCTCACCAGCCTGGGCGGCGTCATCGGCGTCCTGGCGGGCATCGGCATGGCCCAGGTGGTCAGCCGGGTCAGCGGGTCCCCCACCGCCATTAGCGCGCCGGCGGCTCTGGTGGCCGTGCTGTTTTCCATGGTCATCGGCATTCTGTTCGGACTGATGCCGGCCATCAAGGCGGCCAACCTCAACCCCATCGAGGCACTGCGCCGGGAGTAAAACCGAATTTACTTCCCCCCCAAGGGGCCGCGGCGTCTAGCCGCAGCCCCTTTTGCGCCCGCCGGGGAGCGGAAGGAAAAATGCGGTTTTTCCCGCCTTCGTCCGGAAAACCTTTGACACTCGAGGCGTATCATGGTAACATGAGTGCGCATATAACAGATACCGGAAATGCTTCCGGACTGAGAGAGAAATGCTTCAAGTGAGAAATGGAGTTGTCATCTATGCCCAATAGCTATATTCCCCAGGGCTACGCCCCGATTCTGGGCCTGTACGATACCCAAAAGGCCATTGGCCTGATCAAGCGCCTGTTTGAGGACCATCTGTGCGGGGCGCTGAACCTGCGCCGGGTGTCCGCTCCCCTCTTTGTGGAGGCGGCCTCCGGACTGAACGACGACCTGAACGGCGTGGAGCGGCCGGTCTCCTTTGATATCCCTTTCACCGGCCGGGAGGCCCAGGTGGTTCACTCCTTGGCCAAGTGGAAGCGGATGGCCCTGTACCGCTTCGGCTTCCACGCAGGCACCGGTCTGGTCACCGATATGAACGCTATCCGCCGGGACGAGGAGCTGGATAACCTCCACTCGGTCTATGTGGATCAGTGGGACTGGGAGAAGGTGATCGCCCCCCGGGACCGGACGGAGGAATATCTCCGGGGTGTGGTGCGGGAGATTGTCCGGGCCATCTGCGACACCCAGAACATCCTGCGCAATATCTACGGCGAGATGTGCGCCCTCACCCCCCTCTCCGACCGGGTGACCTTTATCAGCAGCCAGGAGCTGGAGGATCTCTACCCCAATCTCACCCCCAAGGAGCGGGAGAACGAGTTTGTCCGCAAGCACAAGACCGTCTTTATTAGCCAGATCGGCGCTCCCCTGCGCTCCGGCAAGCCCCATGACGGCCGTGCCCCGGACTATGATGACTGGAGCCTGAACGGCGATATCCTCTTCTGGAACGAGATCCTGGGCTGTGCCTTTGAGGTGTCCTCCATGGGCATCCGGGTGGACCCGGAGACGCTGGATAAACAGCTCACCGCCGCCGGCTGCGACAACCGCCGGGAGCTGACCTTCCACAAGATGCTGCTCAATGGTGAGCTGCCCCAGACCATCGGCGGCGGTATTGGTCAGTCCCGGCTGTGCATGCTGTTGCTGGGCAAGGCCCATATCGGCGAGGTGCAGTCCTCTGTGTGGGATCCGGAGACGATTCGGGTCTGCCATGAGGCAGCCGTCCCCCTGCTGTAAGCAAAAAACAAGGCAACCCCGCCCGGATACGGCTATGTGCTGTGTCCGGGCGGGGTTTTTGCAGGCAACAGAAAACCCCGACGCTGTGCCGGCGCCGGGGCTCCTGTTTGAGAGAGAAAAGAGAGAAAAGAGAGAAAAGAAAGAAAAGAGAGGGAGGTTTTGTATGATTGCTTTCGTTCCTGACAATGAGAAGTATATCAGACTGACCGGACCGATGGATGAAGAAATTGTGAGAGGTTTGAGAACGTTTTGTGAACGCGCGATCTCAGCCCCGCTCCACAATTGCAACGCCCCAGGGAGGCAAGTGAAGCGGCTGCTCTGAGGCAACTGAGGTCTCTGACAGCAGCTCAAAGCCGCCGGAGCAGGGGCAGCTCCGGTCCTGAGCGGAGTAATTTAGATAGAAGGTGATCTCCTGCCCCAGCGCATTGACCCCGCGCCGGATCACCAGCGGGAACCGCTGTTCGGGCAGTTCGATGCCCCAGCCGGGCAGCAGGACTTCCAGCAGAGCCTCCAGCCCGGCGGGGGCGAAATAGCAGCCCAGATAGACCGCCTCTCCCGCGCCGAACCGGTTGCGGGTGACGGCGGGCCTGCCGCCCCAGACCGGATGCCGGTATACGGCCAGCGTCTCGGCGGTGGTGGGCCGGAGCAGCTCCATCCAGTCGGAGACCGGGCACCCTTCGGGCAAGGGGCACAGGCCGCCCTCCAGCGACACAGAGCGGGGCTGGGTGAACTGATCGTAGGTCATGCCAAAGCAATCGGTCAGCCCGTAGGGCTGGGCCTCATGGCGGATAGTCAGGTTCTCATCGGCAAAGAAGGACTTGAAGGTGGACAGCAGATGCCCACCCTGATTGACATAATTCCTGAGGGCGCCGATCAGCCCGTCGCCGGCGGCGTAGAGGGCCGGACAGACCACCAGAGAATAGGGGGAGAAATCCCGGGCCTCCCCGTCAATGAGGTCGTACTCCACGTTGAGATGATACAGTGCGTCGCAGACCCAGCGGAGGTAGTCGCTGTAATCCCGCTCCGGCTTGGCCTGCTGGTGGCAGGTGGGGAACCACTGGAGGCCGGTCTGGGCCAGATTGCTCACCAGCACCGCCACACGGCTGCGCTTTTTCAGGTGGAGCAGGTGGGGAGAGAGCCGCTGGAAGTCCGCGCCGATGGTGGCCGCCTCCCGATAGGTGTCGTTGGGCTCCAGATCGTGGCTGAGCACGCCTTTCCAGTAGCTCTCGATGGCGTTGTGGATGGAGTGCCAATGCCAGTAGCTCACCCCGTCTGCACCGGCGGCCAGGTGGCTGAAGGCCTGGAGCCGGAGCTGACCGGGATAGGGAAGCCAGCCGAAGTTGCCCTGGGCCTCGGTCTCCAGCACCAGATAATTGGCTTGGCCCTTGAGCCCCCGGGCCAGGGCGCCGCCGAAGGCAATCTCGGCCCCGGTCAAACCGTCCTCACTGTCGTGATAGATGTCGCAGCCGGCAATGGTGACCGCCTCCGCCGCCCGGAACTGGTCCACATCCGGCTGCAGGCCGAAGGAGAAGCCCCGCCACTGGAAGTCGAAATTGTGGGTGACAAACTGGTCCGGCCGCCGGTACTCGTCCACGATGGCGCGCTGCCACCGGAGAAATTCGGTGACCAGCCCCCGCTGAAAGGCCTGATAGGCGGCGCCGTAGCTGGCATTGATGGTCCCCCGGACGTCGGGGAGATCCGCCCAGCTGCCCAGGCTGTTGGACCAGTAGGCAAAGCCCATGGCCTTGTTCAGCGCTTCTACTGTGCCGTACTGCGCCTGGAGCTGCTCTTTGAACAGGGCCTGGGCCCGGGGAGAGCAGGTGTCGTAGGGCTTGGTCTCGTTGTCCAGCTGGAAGCCGATGACGCAGTCATAGCCCTGCACCGCCTCCATCAGCTTGCGGATGATCCGCTCCGCGTGGAACCGGTAGCCCGGGTGGGTCAGGTCAAAGTTCTGCCGGGCGCCGTACCGGCAGGGGCCGGAATGGGTGTCGGAGAGAATATCCGGATATTTTCGGGCCAGCCAGGGGGGAATGGCATAGGTGGGGGTACCGACAATCACCGAGAGACCATAGCGTCCGGCGGCCTCCAGCACCCGGTGGAGCCGGGAGAAATCAAATTCCCCCTCCCGGGGCTCCCAGGTGCTCCAGGTGGACTCGGCAATGCGGATGGTATTCATGCCCGCTTCGGTCATGAGCTGAAAATCCCGGTCCAACCGTTCACAGGGCAGATATTCGTCATAGTAGGCGGCGCCGTAAAGCAGGCGATCTGGCATAGGACGCGCTCCTTTCTCAGAGAAAAGTGACAGTGGGGTTGACTTTTGCCAAAGAACTTTGTTATGATAATGCAAAGTGCGAAAACTGGTTGCGCAGCAGGTGAGATGATTGTAGCATGTCTCATCCCCGCTGGCAAGCGGCGGAGGAGTGAATGATTGTGCCGCAGGAAACAGAGGAAAGACGGATTTACACCATCGACGAGGTGGCGCGGGAGCTGGGGGTCAGCAAGACAACCGTCTCCCGGGCGATCTCCGGCAAGGGCCGGATCAGCGCGGAGACCCGGGCCAGAGTGCGGGCGTTTATCGAGACCCACAACTACCGGCCCAACGCGGTGGCCAAGGGTCTGGCCCAGAGCAAAACCTATAATATCGGACTGGTGCTGCCCAGCGACTACGCTGTCAGCGACCTGCCCTTCTTCCAGAAGTGCATGGCGGGCATCTGTGAGATGGCGGCCAGCCAGGACTATGACGTGGTGCTCTCGGTGGTCACGGAGCAGGATGTCTCCCACCTGAAGCGGATTCTGAACAACCGGAAGGTGGACGGGGTGATCTCCACCCGTACTACGGTGAACGACCCGGTGATCGCCCTGCTGCGGGAGGAGGGGCTGCCCTTCGCGGTCATCGGCTGCTGTGACGCCCAAGAGCCTGTCCAGGTGGACAGCGACCACCGGGAGGCCTGCCGGGAGCTGACCTCCATTCTGCTCATGAAGGGCATCCGGCGGATTGGCCTGGTGGGCGGAAACAGCGAGCACTGGGTCAGCAAGCGCCGGCTCCAGGGCTATCTGGACGCCCATGCGGAGCTGGGCATTCCTGTGGTTCAGGAGCTGATCCGGATGGACCAGTGCGGAGATCTTCAGGTGGGCAAGACGGTGGACGAGCTGCTGGAGCTGGGAACAGAGTGCATTATCAGCATGGACGACGCCCTGTGCCGCCTGGTGCTGCTCAAGCTCCAGGAGCTGCATATCTCCATTCCGGAGCAGGTCAAGGTGGCCAGTTTTTACAACAGTACCCTGCTGGAGCAGAACCTGCCGCCAATCACCAGCCTGGAGTTTGATGCCAAGGAGCTGGGACGCACCGCCTGCAAGCTGCTGATGGAGCGCATGTCCGGCCAGAAGGTGGGCAATCAGCTGGATCTGGGCTACCAGGTCATCCTGCGGGAATCCACCAAGTGATGGCCGTCATTCTGGCAATTGGTAGAAATCCCATTGGAAACGTTTCAGAAAAGGGCTGCGCTGGACAGATTGCCAAATCATTTCTGTGAAATCTTTTTTGGATGAGCAACCGATTGTTCTGAGCGGCTCTGGCGGGAAAAGGGACCGTAATAGGGTAAAATGCACAAACAAAAAGCTCCTTTCTTGTGGAATATGGAGCGTTGACAAGAGAGAAGTTGGCTGTTATTATTTAATCAGAGATTTGCGAAAATGGGTTGCAAAACATAGAGTTGCGCAATATTGCGCAAGAAAACGCGCCGGCCGCTGCGCTGCCGGCGCGGACAAATCGGTGAACTGCGGGAACAGGGTTTCCCGATGATAAAGGTTCAAAACATATCGAGGAGGATGAAACAACATGAACAAGATCAAGAAGCTGTTGGCTCTGGTCCTGGCACTGACGATGGCCCTCTCTCTGATGGCCTGCGGCGGCAGTTCCAGCGACAAGCCCGCCGAGACTCCCGCTGAGGAGCCCGCTGCTGAGACTCCCGCCGAGGAGCCCGCTGCCGAGACTCCCGCGGCCGAGGCCCCCGCTGAGAAGCAGGACGTCTCCCTGCGCGTCTGGGGCGCTGAGGAGGATCAGGCCCTGCTGAGCGAGCTGGTGGAGGGCTTCAAGGCCCAGTACGCCGACTACGCCAACTTCGACATTCAGATCGGCGTGGAGTCCGAGTCCACTGCCAAGGACACCATCCTGACCGACATTGAGGCCGCTGCTGACGTCTTTGCCTTTGCTGACGACCAGCTGGTTGACCTGGTCAACGCCGGCGCCCTCCAGTCCATCGACGCCCTGAACGACGCTCTGGTTGCCTACACCGGCAAGAGCGTGGACGACATCAAGGCCGCCAACGGCGCCGGTTCCGTCACTGCTGCTTCCAAGGACGGCACCCTGTATGCCTTCCCCATGGGCGGCGGCAACAACTATTTCCTGTACTATGACGCCTCTGTTCTGACCGAAGAGGATGTTGCCTCCTGGGACGGCCTGCTGGCCGCTGCCTCTGCTGCCGGCAAGCAGGTGGGCATGACCCTGGCCTCCGGCTGGTACAACGCCTCCTTCTTCTTGGGCGCCGGCTTCACCACCGGCCTGAACGCTGACGGCACTACCTCCATCGACTGGAACGGCACCTCCGCCTCCGGCTATACCGGCGTGGACGTTGTCAAGGGCATGCTGAACATCGCCTCCAACTCCGCTTTTATGCCCATCGCTGACGGCGACATCTCCAACCAGATCGCCTCCGGCAAGCTGTGCGCCGCTGTCTCCGGCACCTGGGACGCCTCCGCTGCTCAGGAAGCTTTCGGCGACGGCTATGCCGCCACCAAGCTGCCCACCTTCACCTGCGCCGGTGATCAGGTGCAGCAGGGCTGCTTCTCCGGCTTCAAGCTGATCGGTGTCAACGCTTACTCCAAGCAGGCCGGCTGGGCCGCTCTGCTGGCTGAGTACCTGACCAACGAAGAGGCTCAGACTGCCCGCTTCGAGGCCCGTCAGCTGGCTCCCACCAACACCAACGCCGCTTCCAACGAGGCTGTCTCCGCCAACGTGGCCATCGCCGCTTCCTCCGCGCAGGATGCCTTCGGTGTTGTCCAGTCCGTGGGCGGCAAGTACTGGGATCCCACTGCCACCTTCGGCGAGATGATCGCCAAGCAGCAGCTGAGCGCTGACGATGACGCTGGCATTCAGTCCGCTCTGGATGAGCTGGTCGCCGGTGTCACCGCTCCTGTGGCCTGAGTTTGTCCCGAAGATTTCTTCGTCGTAACACCTGACTGACAGTGTTATCACGGCCCGTATGCACTCGCCGTGCATACGGGCTTGTTTTATCCGCAACTACCTGAAAGAAAAGTAAGGAGGCAGTGTATGAGCAAACTGAAATCCGGCCTCAGCTCCATCGGGCAGTTTTTCGGGGACTTTGGCCACGCTGTGGCTGACGGCGATATTTTCGTCAAGCTCTCCCTGGTCTGGTTTGGCGCTGGTTATCTCGGCCGGAAGCAGTACATCAAGGCGTTGATTATGACCCTCTTTGAGGCCGCGGTCATCGCCTATACGATCTTTGTCGGCATGCGGTATGTGCCTGATTTCGGCACCCTGGGTACCGTGCAGCAGGAGACCGTATTCAACCCGGTTACCATGCAGAATGAGTTCAACAACTACGATAACTCGTTTACCATTCTGCTCTTCTCAGTCATTACCTTTGTCATCTGGGCGTTTGCCATCTTCATCTGGATGTATAACGTGAAAAATGTCTACCGGCTCCAGAAGCGGGCCGAGGAGGGCAAGCACGTCAACAACTTCCTGGAAGATCTGAATGACTACATCAACCAGAAATTCTATGTCACCCTGCTGGCTCTGCCCGTTGCCGGCGTCGTGATTTTCACCGTTGTGCCGCTGATCATTATGATCTTTGTGGCGTTCACCAACTACGACCAGAACCATATGCCGCCCAGCGCCCTGTTTGACTGGGTGGGCATCAGCAACTTTGTCAGCCTGTTCGGCGGCGGCGGCATTACCGTCACCTTCGGCTACGCCTTTGTCCGGGTGCTGGCCTGGACGCTGGTCTGGTCCTTCTTTGCCACCCTGACCACCTACTTCGGCGGCATTCTCATGGCCCTGCTCATCAACGGCAAGACCACCGTCTGCAAGCCCATGTGGCGCGTGCTGTTCATGATCACCATCGCCGTACCTCAGTTCGTCTCGCTGCTGCTGGTGCGGAACTTCCTGGCTGACAACGGCATCATGAACACCATCCTCCAGAATATCGGATTTACCGGCTTCCTCCAGAATATCGGCGTGATATCCGGCAACTACATCCCGTTCCTCACGGCAAACGGCTGGGCGCAGGTGACGATTATCATCATCAACATCTGGGTAGGCGTGCCCTATCAGATGCTGATTGCCAACGGCGTGCTGATGAACATCCCCAGCGAGCAGCTGGAGAGCGCCTCTATTGACGGCGCCAACGCCTGGCAGACCTTCTGGAACATCACCATGCCCTATGTGTTCAGCGTCACCGGCCCCGCTCTGGTCACCGATTTCGTCAAGAACATCAACAACTTCAACGTCATCTACCTGTTGACCTCCAATTTCTACACCACGACCAATCAGGCTATGGCCAACTCCCAGGCAAAGGAGACCGACCTGCTGGTCACCTGGCTGTTCACCCTGACGCAGGACTACTACAACTACAAGATGGC
>JBJDXT010000161.1:0-3613 GCA_051866795.1 Candidatus Onthomonas sp.
CGGCACCCAAATTGTAGCCAAAGGTCTGGATTTTGAAAATGTCACTCTGGTGGGGGTTATTGATGCCGATCTCACCCTCTATGTGGATGATTTTCGGGCAGGGGAACGCACCTTTTCTCTGCTCACCCAAGTGGTGGGCCGCGCCGGCCGGGGCAGCCGCACTGGTCGGGCTGTGATTCAGACCTTTACCCCCAAGAACGAGATCATCCTGGCCGCCGCCCGTCAGGATTATGGTAGCTTTTATGAAGGTGAGATTTTGCTCCGCCAGCTGCGGCATTTCCCCCCTTTTGAGGATCAATTCATCCTTACCGTGACCGGCCCTGAGGAAGGGGCGGTACTCCGGAGCAGTATGCGCCTCCGGGACGGACTGACTACCTGGCAGAGAAGTCCGGAAATGGAGGAGCATCCTTTCAATGTTCTTGGCCCCGCACCGGCCAATATTGTTAAGGTCAACGGCCGCTATCGATACCGGATCACAGTCAGTGGCCAGAATGACCGGGCCATGCGTACCATGATCTCTCAGCTTCTGCGGGCCGCTGCAGCAGATCAACAAAACCGGGGGCTGGCCGTTTTTGCCGACCTGAACCCCCAAGATTGAAGATATAATTGGAGGAACCAAGCAATGATTCGAGAAATCGTAAAAAAAGGCGACCCTGTGCTGACCAAGCACTGCCATCCTGTAACCAAGTTTGACCGGAAGCTGCACACTTTGCTGGACGACATGAGAGAGACTTTGATCCACTCAGGCGGTGTAGGCCTTGCCGCTCCCCAAATTGGAATTCTTCGTCGTGTGGTAGTGGTTATGAACGAGGAGGAGCACATCCACGAGCTGGTCAATCCGGTCATTGTCTCCACCTCCGGCGAGCAGACCGACCTGGAGGGCTGTCTCTCCCTGCCCGGCCGCTATGGCGTGGTCACCCGGCCTATGGTGGTCCGGGTGCGGGCCCAGGATCGGAACGGCAATTGGTTTGAGGTAGAGGATCAGGGGCTTACCGCCCGGTGCTTCTGCCATGAGCTGGACCATCTGGACGGCCATCTCTTCGACGAGCTGTGTGACGGCACCTACACGCTGGAGGAGCTGGACGCTATGGAACAGGAAGAGCAGGAGGAGGAACAGAACTGATGCGCATTGTCTTTATGGGCACGCCGGACTTTGCCGTCCCATCTCTGGAGCGGCTGATTGCCGACGGCCACGACATCGCCGCTGTCTATACCCAGCCGGACAAGCCCAAAAACCGGGGTATGAAGCTGACTCCCTCCCCGGTGAAAGAGGTTGCTCTGGCTCACCAGATTCCCGTGGTTCAGCCCCAGAAACTCCGGGAGGAGGGGGTGCTGGAGACACTGGCCGCCTTTCAGCCGGAGCTGATTGTGGTGGTAGCCTATGGCAAGCTTCTGCCCAAAGCGCTGATTGACCTGCCCCCCAAGGGCTGCATCAATGTCCACTCCTCGCTGCTGCCCAAGTACCGGGGCGCAGCTCCCATCAACTGGGCGGTCATTAACGGGGAGACGGAGACCGGAGTCACCGTCCAGGATATTGCAGAGGCTTTGGATTCGGGGGATATTCTCGCCCAGTCCGTTACCCCCATTGACCCCAACGAGTCGGTGGAAACCCTCCACGACCGTCTGGCGGTGATGGGGGCGGAGCTGCTGAGCCAGACGGTAGTCAGCATCGCCGATGGCACCGTCCGGCGCACTCCTCAGAATGAAAGTCAATTCACTTATGCTCCCATGCTCAGCCGGGAGCTCTCGCCCATCGACTGGAGCCGCAGTGCCCGGGAGATTCACAACCAGATCCGGGGCCTGACCCCCTGGCCGGCCACCACCATGGAGCTCTCCGGTAGCACCTTCAAGGTCTATGCCGCTGAGGAGACAGGGGAGACTACAGGAAAGCCTGCCGGCACACTGCTGGGCACCGACAAGCGCGGTATCTGCATGGCCTGCGGCGACGGACATGTCCTCCGGGTGCTGGAGATTCAGGCCCCCGGCAAAAAGCGGATGAAGGCGCCGGACTATCTCCGGGGCCACCCGATTGTTTGAAAATTTTATCCTGTTGAGGTGACCTCTCATGGATCTGACCCCAAAAGAGTATATTGTAGATCACATTTCCGGCGATTACGCCTTTCTCCGCCGGACGGACGCCCCGGCTCCGGAGCTGAACCAGGTGGCTCTTGCCCTGCTGCCCCAGGGACTGAGCAATGGTGACCGGCTGCGCTGGGAGCTGTTCTCTTACACCCTGCTGGACTGATGGCAGGGGAGAAGCGCACGCCCGCCTCCGCCCGGGAGGTGGCACTGCAGGTACTGATGGACTGCCGCCGCCGGGGTGCCTGGTCGGACAGCGCTCTGTCCAGTGCCATTCGGAAGGCTGGTCTGTCCCCTCGGGACGCCGCTCTGGCCAGTCAGCTCTGTTACGGTGTGCAGCAGAATCAGCTGCTGCTGGACTTCTGGGTGGACCGGCTGTGCTCCGTCCCACGGAATAAGCTGGAGCTGCCGGTGCTGGCCGCTATGGAGCTGGGCATGTACCAGATCGCCTTTTTGGACCGGATTCCCGCCCGGGCGGCGGTGGATCAGAGCGTGGAGCTGGCCCGACGCTGGAGCCGGAATCCCCGGTCTCCCGGTCTGGTCAACGCGGTGCTGCGCACCTTTGACCGTCAGCGGGACAATCTGCCTCAGCCGGAGTCCCTCTCTGTCCGCTACAGCCATCCCCAGTGGCTGGTGGATCTGTTCCGGGAGGAGCTGGGAGAGGATACGCTGGAAGCGCTGCTTCAGGCGGACAACAGCCAGCCTCCCACCACGGTTCAGGTGAACACCCTCAAGACGGACAGCGCCGCTCTGGCCGCCCAATTGACGGCGGAGGGCGTCACGGTAACCGCTCATCCCACGCTGCCGGGCTGCTTCACCATCTCCGGTACCGGCGATTTGGAGCGGCTTGAGAGTTTCCAGCAGGGCCTTTTTCAGATTCAGGACGGCGCCGCCCGCATGGCGGTGCTGGCCGCCGACCCCAGGCCCGGGATGCAGGTGCTGGACGCCTGCGCTGCCCCGGGAGGGAAGAGCTTTCAGGCAGCTATGGCAATGGGCAATCAGGGCAGCATTCTCTCCTGCGACCTGCAGGAGAAAAAGCTGGGCCGGATCCAGTCCGGCGCCCAGCGGCTGGGCATTGAAATTCTGGCCACCAGAGCGATGGACGGCCGCGTTTTTGACCCCAGTATGGAGTCACGCTTTGACCTGGTGCTGGCTGACGTGCCCTGCTCCGGCTTGGGCATTATCCGGAAAAAACCGGATATCCGGTTCAAGGATCCGGAGACGCTGGCCCAGCTGCCCGCCATTCAGCGGGAAATTTTGTCCAACGTCTCCCGCTATGTGGCGCCTGGAGGCGTGCTGCTCTATTCTACCTGTACTGTGCTCCGGCGTGAAAATCAGGCTGTAGTAGAAGCTTTTCTCTCCGCGCATCCGGACTTTGCGCCGGAGGACTTTGACCTGCCCAGCATCGGAACCTGTCTCGGCAGCGTCACTCTCTGGCCCCATCTCCATGGGACAGACGGATTTTTTATGGCAAAGATGTGGAGACACCCATGATTGAATTAAAATCTCTCTCCCGGCAGGAATTGGAGTCTCT
>JBJDXT010000162.1:0-22514 GCA_051866795.1 Candidatus Onthomonas sp.
GAGCGTGTCCCCCTCCGCGGTGCTGCCCCTCCGGGCGGAGATCCGCAAGAGCATTACTCAGACCTGCACCCTGGATATGCTGGAGAGCTGAGCAAACCCTCAATCCCTGAAAGAAACAGCCCCGTCTGTGAGCCTGCGGATGCAGCGCTCATAGACGGGGCATTTTTATGTCTGTTTGAATGTCTGTGTGACCGGCCCTGAGCAGCAGAAGCTGTAGTAGCTGCCGGAGAGGAAACGGCGGATCAGCCCGGCCAGCTCCGCCGGAGAAAAGGGCTCTCCGGTTTTGAGCCAGCACAGCAGGGTGTTGGCCAGCGCGCCGCTGAGAAAGGCGACGGCAAAGCTCTGCTCCGGCTCCGGCCGGGGGGCGGCGAAAAGCTGGGCAAAAAGCTGGATGCAGGCGGTAATCTCAGAGAGAATCAGGCTTTCCAGATGATGCCGCGCCATCGTCTGCAGCAGGGCCCGGTTGTCTGAGAGCACAGTGGCAAAGGCGAAAACAGCGTCCTCCAGGCCGATCTCCGGCAGGGCCAGCAGCCTGCGGAGCTGGGCCTGATACTGTCTCTGGAGCAGACGGCGGAGGATTTCCTCTTTGCTGCTAAAGCAGTGGTAGAAGGTCTGCCGGGAGAGGTCAGCCCGCCGGCAGATGTCCGCCACGGAGATCTTTTCAAAGGGCTTTTCCTCCATCAGTGCCAGCAGCGCATCGGTGAGCCAGCTCTGCGACTGGAGGGCGATGGGATTGTCTCCCTGATACATGGACAGATTCCCCTTTCTGTGGAAGTTAAGGCTGGAACCTTGACAGGTGTAAAAGAGCTGGCTATGATGGTAGCAGAAACCTTGACGGCTGTCAAGGAAAACACGAAAAAGGAGAAGTATTATGCTTGATACAGTTATTTTGCTGCTGATAGCGGCCAGTGGAATCTGCTGGTCGGTGGTCTACATCGACAGCATCCGCATTGGATTCCGGGAGAAGACCTACGCCATGCCGTTGTTTGCCTTGGGACTGAACATCGCCTGGGAGGGGATCTATGCCTACACCGATCTGTTTGTCCGCCATGAGATCGGGGCCCAGGCGATTGCCAACACCTGCTGGTTTCTGCTGGATATCCTGATTGTGGTGACCTACTTCAAATATGCCGGCCGGGAATGCCGGACAGAGATGGAGCGGAAGCTGCTGATTCCCTGGTCGGTGCTGGTGCTGGTGATCTGTTTTGTGCTTCAGTTGCTGTTTCTCTATACCTTCGGCGATGTGGAGGGGGAGAAGTACTCCGCTTATCTGCAAAATGTGGCCATGAGCGCCGCTTTTCTCTATTTTCTCAGGGGCCGGGGCAGCAGCCGGGGTCAGAGTATGACCATTGCCGTCTGCAAATGTATCGGTACCCTGACGCCTACCATTTACGGTACCATTGAGGGGAACTGCTTTATCACGGTCACTGGGCTCATCTGCCTGGTGCTGGATCTCCTGTATATCGGTTCTCTGCGGTATACCCAGAAGCGGGAGCGGATGGCCGCGGCGGCCTGACCTGTGCACAGTAGCAAATGTCCCGACAGGGCGCAAGGCCCTGCCGGGGCATTTTTCTGCCTGTTTGGAAAGTTACAGGGGTTTTGCGGCGTACTGGGCGACGATGGCCTCCATCTGGCTGAATTGTCCCTCCATATCCGATACCAGCTTGAACTGGGTGCGGCTCCGATCCAGATTCTGCCCCGGCTGCTGAGTGTGGAAGTAATGATCTCCCTCCAGATAGTCGGTCAAAAAGCGGATGCCGCACTCCAGCGTCATCAGCCGCGCACCCCAGGGTAAATAGCATAGTTCTGCCTCAGTCAGTGCCTTCCCGGCTCCGGTCAAAAAGCCTCGGGTGTAGACCTCGTAGAGGGAGAGATCGAAGTTCACCTTGTTCAGATCCTGCTCGTCCTCGGCAGAGTGATTGGCGCCGAAACGGATAGAGTCGCCGAAATCATTGATGGAGAGTCCGGGCATCACTGTGTCCAGATCAATGACGCACAGAGCGCTGCCGGTTTTGCGGTCGAAAAGAACGTTGTTCAGCTTGGTGTCGTTGTGAGTCACCCGCAACGGCAGCTCACCCCGACGTTGGGCGGCCAGTGCTACGCCGCAGTCTTCCTGCCGGGCCAGAACGAAGTCCACCTCCCGCTGGACCGAGGCGGCCCGGCCCATGGAGTCGGCAGCCAAGGCGGCCTGGAACTTGGCGAGCCGGTCCTCTGTATCGTGGAAGTGGGGAATGGTCTCGTGGAGGGTCTGGGCGGGATAGTCCCGAAGCATCCGCTGAAACCGGCCAAAGGCCAGAGCAGAAGCCTCAAACAACTCTGGGGTGTTGGCGGACTGGAGACAGTCCGTCCCTTCGATGTAGGGCATCAGCCGCCAGACTTGGCCCTGGGAATCCCGGAAATAGGGCTTTCCCTCTCGGGTGGGCAGGACGGTGAGGGTCTCCCGGGCGGGATCACCGCCGGCGGCGGAGATTTCTTGACGGAGATATTCGGTGACGGATACCATGTTCTCCATCACCTGCTCCGGGTGGGGAAAGGCGGCGGTGCTCAGACGCTGGAGAATGTAGCGGATGCAGTCCCCCTCCTTGGGCTGAGTCAGGACACAAAAGGTGTCATTGATGTGACCGCAGCCGTAACGGACGGTCCCTGCCATGGGGGCAGGGAAGGAATAGGAGGCCAGCGCCTCCTGAAGCTGCAATTCTGCCTGTGCCATATAAATCTGCTCCTTTGTTCTTATTTTCTGCCCGCAACGGTGGGCTCTGTGGGCTGGGTGCCGGTGTTACCGCGGCTGCTGCGCCGGTATTCCATGGGGCTGACCCCCTCCAGCTTGCGGAAGGTCTGGGAGAAATAGCTGGGGGAGGAGAAGCCCAGCATCTGAGCAATCTGGGACATGGAATGGTTGGTACTGCGCAGCAGATAGCAGCTCTCCTGAATGCGGCGGGAGATCAGGTAGTTCATGGGGGAGATGCCGTATTCGCTGGAAAAGGCATGCACCATATGGTATTTGTTTACCTGGGCCACCTGGGCCAGCATGTCCAGATTGAGATTCTCCTTGAAATGCCCGTCGATATAGCGGCGCACGGCAGTGCAGCCTTTACTGGGGTGGTGGGTGGGGGTGAGGGTGGCCGTGAAGCTGGAACGGCGCATCAGCCGCACCACCAGAATTTCCAAAAAGTCCTGACAGACGGACTCAAATCCCAACTGATGTCCCTCGATCTCCCGGAGCATGCTGCGCAGGCAGAACAACATGTCCTCACTGCAGCCCCGGAAACTGACGATGCAAAAACGGTCATCCTCCTCGCTGCTCACTGAAAGCTCCAGCCCTTCCACCCCCAGGACGATGTACTCCAAAGGATTGGCATTCAAGCTCACCTCGGTGTGCTCCACGTTGGGGTTGACAATAACCAAGTCGTCGGTGGAGACTGGATGAAGCTGATCCTCGATGCGGATCTGGCCCCGGCCGCCCACAACATAGAACAGCTCGGCGCAGGCGTGGGTATGGGGAACACTGTGCCAGTCTCCACCGTATTTGGCGGTGCTCACATAGAGCAGCCGGGCACCGTTGCGGATGGGACTTTCCTGGGAAGATGCCAGGTCATACCGGTTGTTGCTCACGATGGGCCTCCTTTTTAGAAATATTGCTATCATATTGACAATATCCTTACTGAAGATTATAATACGAAAAGAGGGGACACACAAGAGGGAATGGACAAATTTTCAAAATTTCAGGCAAAATGCCGGAAAAAAGGGTGCGGTGAAGAAAAGTTCTTTGGCACGCTTGTTGTAGGTGAAGTAAAAAAACGGACAGAAAACGGGAGAAACAAGGGAGATTTTAGCACATTAATTTGACATTATGCACAAAAGCAGAGGACATTTTTTGACTGTTTATCCAAACTTTTGGATGAACGCAAGATAACTAAAAAGTACAGCAAGAATAGCATTGAAAGGCAAAGCGGAACCGGTATACTGAAGCCAGGATGTGCAGGCGCGAACGAGAAGCCGCACAAATTTGATTCCAGGAGGTCAAGAAAATGAAACTGAAAAAGGTACTGAGTATCCTGCTGGCCCTTTCCATGATGCTGTCTCTGCTGGCCGGCTGCGGCGGCAACAGCCAGCAGCCCACCGCCGAGGAGCCCGCCCAGTCCGGGGACGCAGCCCCTGTTGAGGAGCCGGCCGGAGAGCCCGCCTCTGACGATCCCTATGCCGCCTATGCCGGCACCACCATCCAGGTGGCTGCCATTGAGACGGCTTACGGCTCTGAAATGTGGACTGAGGTCTGTAACGCCTTCACCGACCTTACCGGTATTCAGGTGGACCTGATCACCGACAAGAAGCTGGAGGACGTCATCGGCCCCTCCATGCAGGGCGGCGAGTATCCCGACGTGGTGCATCTGGCCACCGGCCGTGAGGCTGGCCTGACCGAGCAGTTCATCAAGGACAATCTGATTGCCGACATCACCGACGTGCTCTCCATGACCGTCCCCGGCGAAGAGGCTGTGGTCTCCGACAAGATTGCCGGCGGCTTCACCGAGACGTCCCTCACCAACCCCTACGGTGACGGCAAGACCTATCTGGCCCCCATGTTCTATTCTCCCTGCGGCCTGTTCTACAACGCCGGCCTGTTTGCGGAGAAGGGCTGGGAAGTCCCTACTACCTGGGACGAGATGTGGGCCCTGGGCGACAAGGCCCAGGAGGAGGGCATCTACCTCTTTACCTATCCCACCACCGGCTACTTTGACGCTTTCTTCTATGCCCTGATGTACTCTGTGGGCGGCCCCGAGTTCTTTGAGAAGGCCACCCACTATGAGGAGGGTATCTGGGACACCTCTGAGGCCCAGACTTGCTTTGATATCGTGGCCAAGCTGACGACCTACACCAACCCCATCACCCCCGCCCAGGCCAACGACCAGGACTTCACCCAGAACCAGCAGCTGGTGCTGGACAACAAGGCCTTGTTTATGCCCAACGGCACCTGGATTGTGGGCGAGATGGCTGAGGCGCCCCGGGCTGACGGCTTCCAGTGGGGCATGACCGCTCTGCCTGCCGTAGAGGCCGGCGGCGACCGCTACAGCTACACCTGGTTTGAGCAGTGCTGGATTCCCTCCGGCGCCGCCAATCAGGACGCCGCCAAGCTGTTTGTGGCCTTCCTGTACAGTGACACTGCCTGTGAGATCTTCGCCAAGTCCGGCGCCATCCAGCCGGTGCTCAACATCGCCGACAAGCTGGATGGGGACAACGTGATGTTCTACTCCATCTATGACAACGGCGCCAAGGCAGCCATGGGTAACTTCGCCGCCTTTGAGGCGATTCCCGGCCTGGAGGTGCGCACCGTATTCTTCGACCCGGTGAACTCCCTGGTTTCCGGCACCATGACGGAGCAGGAGTGGATTGACAGCGTCAAGTCCGCCAGCGATCAGATGCGGGCCAACCTGAAGTAATCTCCCAAGTTCATACCAGCCAGAAGCAAATGGGGCGGTGGGTAGAGATCTGCCTGCCGCCTCTGTTTCCCGTATTGCCGGCAATGTCTGTCCGGCGGAAAGGAGAGGAGTCGTTTGGGAAAGCATAAAGGGCGCACCGGCTTTCTGGCCCTGTGCATCGCCCCGGCGTCCATTTTGTTCTTTATTTTTATGATCCTGCCCACCCTTAACGTATTCCGGATGTCGTTGTTTCAGCGGGGGGCCTATTCTCCTACCGAAACCTTCGTGGGTCTGGACAACTTCAGAACCCTGTTTCAGGATGCCAACTTCATCCGCTCCATGCAGAACACCATTCTGCTCATCATCGTGGTTACCGTCATCACCTTCGCCTTCGCTCTGGTTTTTGCCGGGATTCTCACCCGGGAAAAAATCAGGGGACAAAATTTCTTTCGTGTGATATTCTATATTCCGAACATCCTGTCTGTCGTGGTCATTTCCGGCATTTTCTCCGCCATTTACAAGCCGGAAAACGGCATGCTCAACAGCATCATCGGCCTGTTCCGGGACATGACTAATCCCATCCTGTGGAAAGGTGAATCCCTGGTCATGGTCAGCCTGATCATAGCCATGGTCTGGCAGGCCATCGGCTATTACATGGTTATGTATATGGCCTCCATGTCCAGCGTGCCTCAGAGCCTGTATGAGAGCTCCAGCCTGGACGGGGCGGGCCGGGTGACTCAGTTCTTCCAGATCACCATCCCTCTTATCTGGACCAATATCCGCACGACGCTGACCTTCTTTATCATCTCCACCATCAATATGGCTTTCCTGTTTGTCAAGGCCATGACCTCCGGCGGGCCCAACGGCGCGTCGGAAGTGGCGCTGAGCTATATGTACGGCCAGAAGGACGCCGGCCTCTATGGCTACAGCATGGCCATCGGCGTCATCATTTTCCTGTTCTCCTTTGCGCTCTCTGCCCTGGTCAACAAGGTCACTGAGCGGGAGCCCCTGGAATTCTGAGGAGGTGTGCATATGAAGGAAAAAAGAGGCCCCTCCGCAGGGGAGCGGCTGTATAAAGCATTTATCTATCTGGTGCTGGGCCTGCTGGCCATCTCCATCATTGTGCCGGTGGCCTGGGTCTTTATGGCCTCCATCAAGCAGAACAGCGAGTTTTACGGCAATCCCTGGGCCCTGCCTGCCGGGTTCTACTGGCAGAACTTTGTGGAGGCCTGGAACACTGCCAAGATGGGCGAGTATATGCTCAACTCGGTAATTGTCACCGCCCTGGCCCTGGCTCTGCTGCTGGTGGTAGCCCTGCCGGCGGCTTACTGCCTGTCCCGGTTCCAGTTCCGGGGCCGGAAATTGCTCAACACCTGCTTTATGGCGGGCCTGTTTATCAATGTGAACTACATTGTGGTGCCCATCTTTCTCATGCTCCGGGACGGCGACAGCTGGCTGAAGGAGGTCTTTGGCAGCGGTTTTCTGCTCAACAATCTGGTGGTGCTGGCAATTGTCTACGCCTCTACGGCGCTGCCCTTTACCATCTACCTGTTATCCGGCTATTTCGCTACCCTTCCCCACGACTTTGAGGAGGCGGCCTATATCGACGGCGCCGGCTATGGCAAGACCATGGTCAGCATCATCTTCCCCATGGCCCAGCCTTCCATTATCACCATTATTCTGTTCAACTTCCTCTCTTTCTGGAACGAGTATATCATCTCCATGACGCTGATGAGCTCGGCTAAGGGGGCCAAGACGTTGCCGGTGGGACTGCTCAATCTGATGCAGGCCCAGCAGTCCGCCGCCCAGTACGGCACCCTGTATGCCGGTCTGGTGCTGGTGATGCTGCCCACTCTGATCCTGTACATCTGTGTGCAGAAGAAGCTGACCCAGGGCATGACCGTGGGCGGCCTGAAAGGATAAGGTGAGAGAATGCAATTCTGGAAAGATCATACCGCGCTACGGGTGGGCTTGATCGCCCTGTGCTTTGCCTCCGGCATTGCCCTGGTGGTGTTCGGCTGGCGGATGACCGGCAAGCTGGCCGGCCTGGGACTGATGCTGGTGGGGGTTGTGCTGCTGCTGATTGCCCTGAGCATCTATAATAAACCCTTTGAGGAACCGAAACAGAAAAGAAGAAACAGGTAAGGAGAAGATCCTATGAGCAGATCGGAAGAAAGACGGGGGCGCGTGACCATCCCGACAGACGTAGACGTGGTGCCGGAGACCCTGGAAATTTTGCAGCGCTGGGGTGCGGACGCCATACGGGACTGCGACGGCACCGACTACCCTGAACAACTCAAGGCAGTGGATGCCAAGGTCTACTCTACCTATTACACCACTCGAAAGGACAACGCCTGGGCCAAGGCCCATCCGGAAGAGGTGCAGCAGTGCTACATCATGACCGGCTTCCACACGGCAGAGGAGGGGCCGCTCTCCATCCCTCTCATGACCGGCATCAGCCGTCAGCTGCTCCAGGTGAACAGCCATGACGACTGCAAGCGCTGGTGGGAGGTCATGGACCGCACCTGCGGCCGGCCGGTGCCGCCGGAGCAGTGGCGCTATGACGCCCAGACGGAGGCTGTGGTGCTGGAGCGGCCGGAGCCCTACCATGAGTACACGGTGAGCTTTCTGGCCTACCTGATCTGGGACCCTGTCCACATGTACAACGCCGTCACCAACGACTGGAAGGACGTGGAGCATCAGATCACATTTGACGTCCGCCAGCCCAAGACCCACGCCTATTCCCTGGAACGGCTGCGCCGCTTTCTGGAGGGGCACCCCTATGTGGACGTGGTGCGCTACACCACCTTCTTCCACCAGTTCACGCTGATCTTTGACGAGCTGATGCGGGAGAAATATGTGGACTGGTACGGCTATTCCGCCTCGGTCTCACCCTATATTCTGGAACAGTTTGAGCGGGAGGTGGGTTATCCCTTCCGGCCGGAGTACATCGTGGATCAGGGCTACTACAATAACCAGTACCGGGTGCCCTCAAAAGAGTACCGGGACTTTATGGCATTCCAGCGCCGGGAGGTAGCCAAGATTGCCAAAGAGATGGTGGACATCACCCACGAGTACGGCAAAGAGGCCATGATGTTCCTGGGGGACCACTGGATCGGAACCGAGCCCTTCCTGCCGGAGTTTGCATCCATCGGTCTGGACGCCGTGGTGGGCTCTGTGGGAAACGGCTCCACCCTGCGGTTGATTTCGGATATCTCCGGGGTCCGGTATACTGAGGGACGGTTCCTGCCCTACTTCTTCCCGGACACCTTCCGGGAGGGGGGCGACCCGGTGCGGGAGGCCAAAGAGAACTGGGTTACCGCCCGCCGGGCTATTTTGAGAAAGCCCATTGACCGCATCGGATACGGCGGCTACCTTAAGCTTGCGGTGCAGTTCCCCGAATTTGTGGACTATGTGGAGAGCGTCTGCAATGAGTTCCGGGAACTGTATGCCAACGTCAAGGGCACCACGCCCTATTGTGTCCGCACCGTGGCGGTGCTCAACTGCTGGGGCAAAATGCGGTCCTGGGGCTGCCATATGGTGCACCATGCCCTCTATCAGAAGCAGAATTACAGCTATGCCGGGGTCATTGAGGCCCTGTCCGGAGCCCCCTTTGACGTCCGGTTTCTTTCCTTTGACGACATCCGGGATAATCCCCGGGTGCTGGACGGGGTGGACGTGCTGCTCAACGTGGGGGACGGGGATACCGCCCACACCGGCGGCGCCGTCTGGGAGGAGCCGGAAATCTCCTCCGCCATCCGGCGCTTTGTGTGTCAGGGCGGCGGCTTCATCGGCGTGGGTGAGCCCTCCGGACACCAGTACCAGGGCCGCTATCTCCAGCTGGCCTCGGTGCTTGGGGTGGAGAAGGAGACCGGCTTTACCCTGAACTATGACAAATATAACTGGGAGGAGCATCGGGACCATTTTATTCTGGCGGACTGCCCGGGCGAGGTGGACTTCGGAGAGGGGAAAAAGAACATTTACGCCCTGGAGGACACTCAGATCCTGGTTCAACGGGACAAGGAGGTTCAGATGGCGGTTCACAGCTACGGCCAGGGCCGGGCGGTCTACCTCTCCGGCCTGCCCTACTCCTTTGTCAACAGCCGGATTCTCTACCGGGCGATTCTGTGGAGCAGCCACGGAGAGGCGCTGTTGCATAAGTGGTTCTCATCCAACCAGTCGGTGGAGGTGCACGCCTACGTCCAGAACGGAAAGTACTGCGTGGTCAACAACACCTATGAGCCCCAGTCTACCACCGTCTACCGGGGAGACGGCTCCAGTTTCCCGTTGGAGCTGGAAGCCAACGAGATCCGCTGGTTCCAAATCTAATGCTGTTTCCTGATAAAATGGCCTGTTTACATCAGCAGGGCATTGTCTGACAGCGCAAAAGACGTCTCGTGCGATCTCGGATGCCTTTTCGGAACTGTGAAAAGGCGGCGCACCATGGGAACAGAAAAAAGGCGGCCCGGAGCAGTCCGGGCCGCCTGGAGCTGTCAACAAAGTTGATATGTTTCCAATCAGATGCTTGTATTATATCAGAAGCATGTCAAAGGACTTCGGTTTTTGCTTGCTAAAACTGAGTCCCTTTGACGCACGGGAAGGATACCTGATTTCTCTTGGGTATCCTTCTTTTTTGTTCTTCGCCCCCAAACTCGATACCTCCAACCCAAATCCGGCCCTCAGACGGAACCTCAGGTCGCCCGCATAATTCTGCCCGGTCCTATTGACGTTGGGATGTGCCCGTTTTATAATATATCTTAAGATACATATCAATAGATATGCATAAAAGGGGGAACTGTCATGCCGCCAAAAACAAAAATTACAAAGGAAGCCCTGCTGGAGTGCGCATACAAGATAGCTGAAGAAAACGGCATTACGTCTGTGACATCGCGCAGTGTTGCAAAACTGGCCGGCTGTTCCATTCAGCCGGTATTCAGCCACTTTCCCACCATGGAGGATCTGAGGCAGGCCACCTTTGACTATGCCTGCCGCAGACTGATGGACGAAATTCTGGTCCATGAGAATGAACCGGATTTCCTGCAATTTACCAATCAGTGGGTTCTGGACCTTGCACGTCAGCGCCCCAACCTGTTCCAGCTCCTGTACCTTTCCAACCATTTCTCTTCCGCAAATCTCTGGGACACAATGATGGAATGGAAATGTAACCAGATCGCTATTTCCAGATTTGCAGATCAGTACGGCCTATCCGGGGAAACGGCAAAAGACATATTTTTGCGGTGCTTTTTTCTGCTCTTCGGGATTGCCGCCATGATCTGCGCGAATCAGCTTGACATGTCTGATGAACGGGCCCTTGATCTGGTCCGCCGTACCGCCGCAGAGTTGATCCGGGCCAGTATACAGCAAAAGGAGGAGAAGTGAAATGGGATTGCTGAACATCATGCTTGAAGCATGGAGATATGGACAGATGACGCCTGCGCAGCGGCAGAAACTGTAGGCCCGGCGGCTTAAACGGCTGGTCAATTACGCAAGAGAAAACAGTCCTTACTTTGCCCGGGCCTTTGCGAATGTTTCAGACTCCTTTGTGCTCTCTGACTTGCCCACGACAAACAAAGTTGACATGCTGCAATTTTTCGATCAGTGGGTCACAGATCCGGCGGTTACACTGGATACAGTGACCGATTTTATGAAGGACAGGGATAATATCGGCAGGAAATTGCAGGGAAAGTATCTCGTCAACACCACCTCAGGCTCTACCGGAAATCCAAGCATCGTGCTGTATGACAGACAGATGCAGTGTGTTACCGATGCGGTCAGCGCACTGCGAACCTTTGCAAGAAGAGAGGATATGAAGGCGTATGTCAAAGCAGGGGGCGCCTCTATGGGTGTCTATGCCGACGGCGGCTTTTACGTCAGCTGCGGCTCTATCCGCAGAAAGCTGCTCATGATGCCCTGGAAGAAACGGCAGATCGGCATGGTGGATGTGCGCAGGCCTACGCAGGAGATTGTGGATCGCCTGAATGCATTTCAGCCGGCGCTTCTGGGCGGGTATCCAACCGCGCTGGAATTGCTGATTCCCGAGCAGCGCAGCGGGAATCTGCACATTCATCCCGCCATCATCAATACCGGCGGAGAATATCTGAGCCCGTCCACCCGAAGGGCATTGTCAGACACCTTTGGCTGCTATGTGCAGACGAATTACGCCTGTACTGAGGGCGGAATGATCGCAAACGAATGTATTGCGCAGCATTTTCATATCAACGAGGACTGGGTAATTGTGGAGGCGGTGGACGAGAACAACCGTCCGGTTCCCTATGGCCAGCAGTCTGCCAAGATTTTGGTTACCAACCTGGCAAATTATGTTCAGCCCATCATCCGCTTTGAGGTGACAGACCGCGTAAGACTGCACAACGAGCCTTGTCCCTGCGGAAAACCGGGGCTGTGGCTGGAACTGGAGGGACGAACTGACGATATTCTGACCTTCTCCTGCGGCAAGCGGATTGCCCCTTTGGGGCTGTATGCAATCCTGAAAGAAATTCACGGCATCCAACGATTCCAGGTCGTGCAGACAGAGCCGGATCTACTTTCTCTCCGGTTGACCGCCGAAAATCCGCAGGAAGCCTTTGCACAGGCCAGGACAGCCATTATGGACTACCTGTCCGGAGAGCAGATTGCCGCAGAGGTGATATTGTCACCGGATCAACCCAGCGCAGACCCAAACAGCGGAAAATTCAAACACATCATTGCACTGAAAGCGTCCGAAAAGCAGTGCTGACGTCTCCGGACAGCATAAAACAGCCCCTGAGCATGCCGCTCTCAGGGGCTGTCCTTCTCTTTGGAGTACCGTTTTGCGCTCACCAGGGGACCAGTACCGCTTCTACCTGCCGGTTCCAACGGCAGCTGACGCCCAGATAGTCCAGCACTGCCACCACATTGTCCATCATGTCCACCAGCCAGGCCTCCCGGCACCGGGGCAGGTGCCGGCCTGCCGGCCACATATGGGAGAGGATGATATTCTCCTCCTTGGGGGACAGATGGGTGAGCCTAGCGGCGTTCTCTGCCGCCATCTCCGGGTGGTGAATGCACAGGCTCCAGCTGTTGTCACATTCCTGCCAGAACAGGTCGTGGAGCAGTCCCGCCCGGGCCGCTGCCCGGCTGTCCCAGTTCCACTTCCGTGCCAGCACAAAGGATAAGTATGCCACCAAAACGGCGTGGTCATACCGGCTGGTGCGGCGGTGATGGGCATACTGCCGCAGACGGCGAACCGGGGCCTGGACCGTCAGGTCACCAACGCTGCAGGCGAACGCCTTCCGGTTCTCCAGAGAAAACAAGTGCATGGGAACCACCTCCATATTCAACTCAGCCAGCCGGACTTTCCTCCGGCGTCTGCTGTCATTATCTTAGCACAGCAGACGGCAATTGTCATGCGGGAATGATTGGAGATTTCTTTAAGAATTTGTAAAATGTTTCTAACACCGGACACGCCGGGTGAATTGTGTAGAAAAATAAAACTTTTCCCCGCTGCCGCACCAAATTCACCGCTCCGGTATAGGATGGGGGGAGCGAGCCATTCTAACCAGGCGGCCCCTCCCGCCAGGCGGACACGCTTCGACATTATTCTTGTTTTTTCGCCCGCGGATTGCTATACTAAACTGGAAATGAGGGCTGTGTTTTTTTCCATCCTATGCCCCATGGGAGGCAAGTATGAGTGAGCTGTATCTTCCCGTCGGCATTTCCTTTGACGGGTTTCCGGAACCCATTCTGCTGCTGAAAGGCGGCGTTGTCTGCTATCAGAACCCCGCAGCCGAGGCTCAGCTCCCCGGGCTGACCTCCGGTGAACCGGCGCCGGAGGTTTTGTCCAGTCTGCCGGAAAACGGCAGCGCCCTGCTCTGCTGGGCAGAAGCTCAGTGGCAGGCAGCCTGCTGGCCCTGGCAGGAGCACATTCTGGTGCGGCTGACCCCCTGCTCAGAGACGGAAATTTTGCCCAATCACCGGATTCCTGTCCTGACGCAAAAGCTGAGAGGTCCTCTGGCCTCTCTGCGCTCTGCGGAGGAGCTGCTGGATGATCTGCTGACCCCGGAGCAGCGTCCGGACGGCGACCGGTATCTGGCCCGGGCCAACAAGGCCCAGCTCCGGCTGCTGCGGCTGATCCGCAGTCTGGAGCTGGCCTCTCTGGCTCCCGGCGAGGAACCCTATGATTTTCATCCGGAGACGCTGGACCTCAAGGGTCTGCTCCACGAGGCATACCGGCAGACAGCCAGCCTGGCAGAAGCGGCAGGCTGCACGCTTCTGCTGGAGGAGATCCCGGGCAACTTCTACGTCCGATGTGACGACGAGCTGATGCTCACCCAGATCTATCACCTGGTCAGCAACGCTATCCGGGCCATGAGCCCCGGCGGCGGAGCAATTTTGCTGCGGCTGGAGCGCACCCGGCAGTCGGCCCTGGTGTCCGTAGAGGACAGCGGCCCTGGTCTGACCCCACTGGAGCTGGCCCAGCTCTTTGACCCCGCCCAGGGCGGCGACACCCTCCGGACCGCCGGTGCCGGGCTGGGGCTTGGCATCACCGTCTGCCGGCGAATTGCCCAGCTCCATGGAGGCTCCATCCTTTTTGCAAACCGGAAGGCCCAGGGCGTCCGGGCCACCATCTCCATCCCCCTGTGCCAGCCCTCCGGCGGTCTGGAGCTGCGCACCGGGCGTCTGGCGGATTCCTCCAATGGCTTTCCCCTGGTACTGCGGGAGCTGAGCGATGTGCTGCCGGAGCAGTGCTTTCTGCCAGAGGATATGTGAAAGAGAACTTTTATCGATACGCTGATGCAAAACGGCCGCGGCGAAAGCCGCGGCCACTATTTTTTCTTTGACCTTTCCTGCCTCAGCAGACTGCCTGGCAGGTCAGCGTTCTTCTCCGTTTTCCTCTCGCTCTGCCTCTTCAAAATCAGCGGCAGTGATCGACATCAAGTCCTCCCGACTGGGATTTTCCAGCTGGGCCACCCGGTCAGACTGAATAGACACCAGCTTTTCAAACAGATTGCGCACGTCCCGGGCATTGCCGAAGTTGGCGTCCCGGTTCTCATAGAGCTGGTCAAAGAAAGCTGGGAGCTTTTCACCCAGCTCCGGCTGGATGGTATACCCGTTTTTCTGGCAGATCCCTCGGAAGATCTGATCCAGTTCCTTGCCCTCATAGTCGTCAAAGTAAAGATACTTGTTAAAACGGCTCTCCAAACCGGGGTTGGAGTGGATGAATTTCATCATCAGGTTGGAGTAGCCCGCCACAATGACCACCAGCTCCTTCCGGTGATCCTCCATGGCCTTTAAAATGGTGTCGATGGCCTCCTGACCGAAATCGTTGGTGCCCGGCTGACTGGCCAGGGCATAGGCCTCGTCAATAAACAGCACGCCCCCCAGGGCGGACTGGATCACTTTCTGGGTCTGAAGAGCGGTCTGTCCCACATACCCGGCCACCAGGCCGGAACGGTCCACCTCCACCAGCTGGCCCTTGGGCAGCACGCCGATGGCCCGATAGATCCCCGCCAGCAGCCGGGCCACCGTGGTTTTGCCGGTGCCGGGATTGCCCATGAATACCAGGTGCAGGCTCATGGCTGGGACTGGCAGCCCCTGCTCCTCCCGGAGCTTGCGGATCTTCACCAGGTTGACCAGACTGCGCACATCCTTCTTGACCTTCTCCAGGCCGTAGAGGCTGTCCAGCTCGGCCATCAGTTCTTCCAAAGTGGGCTGAGGCTGTTCCGGCTTCGCCTGCTCCTCCGCTTGGGCCGCAGCCTCGGCCTGGGCGGTGGCAGAGCCCTGGCTGTCTCTGTCTTCCGTCCGTCCCGGAGCGGAGGGCATCTTTCCGGCGGTCTTTCGGAGAGTGTTGATACAGTGCTGGATATAGTCGGTGACAGCGGCGCTGACCGTGTCCTCCGCCGTGGCGAAGAGCAGCAGCAGCAGGGAGCAGAGCTCACAGAATTGTCCGGTGCGGTCCCGTCCGGTGCCCCGGTCAGCGGCGGCAAGCTGGGGAAAAAAGCCGGGGGGCGCAAAGTCCGGAGCGCTGGCCACGCTGGCGCACAGCTCCAGATAGAGCACCTGGGCGGGCCGATTGGTGCCGGAGCAGATGGCGTTATAGGCAGCCACATGGTTTTCTGTAACACCGCTCCCCCGAGACCATACCCCCAGAGCACAGCGGCGGAAATAGGCGTCTGCCTCCTGCTCAAAATTCAGCCGCAGGCTGCCGTCCGCCAGCTGACGGCGGTAGGCTGCGATGGCCGCCCGGTACTTTTTGCCGATGACGGCCCCCTCAGTTCTGCTCTGTGCCATGGTATCTGCTCCTCCCGGCCCCTTTGAGGCCCTTGATCTATCGCTCTCATTATAAAGAAAGACGATGAACTGGTCAAGGAAAACAGCATCGCTGCTTTGACTCGTCCTCCGGCAAAAAGCGGGGCGCAGAATGGTCTTTGTCCTGCTTTTCTCATCTATCCAAATTGTTGGGATTGTAATTTGCGCCGGTTCCTGTTAAGATAGTAAAAGCGTCTGGACATTTCCCCGGAGGGGATTGCTCCGGGTTACCAAAGAAAGGACATGATGAACATGAAAAAGAAGCTCACTGCTCTGCTGCTGGCTCTGGCCATGCTGCTGAGCCTGCTCACCGGCTGCGGCAGTGCCGATGCTCCCGCCGCTGAGGATGACGCAACAGACGACGTCACGGAATCCTTTGTCTCTGAAAACGAGAAAGCCCCGGAAATCGCCGAGGTTCCCCCCGAGGCCCGGCAGGATCCTGTGGCCTACGTCACCGACGGGGCCTTTTCCTCCGGCGACACCATTATGACTGTCAACGGCACTGACGTCACCGCGGATACCTTTGTCTACTGGATGGCCTATCAGTATACCTATGCCTCCTATTTCTATGCCCAGTACGGCATGTCTCTGGACCTGACCCAGACGGTGGACGAGGGTGGCACTACTATTGCCCAGTCTCTGGGCGATCAGGCCAAGGTGATGTGCACCATGAATACAGTGCTTCGGACCAAGGCCCAGGAGGCAGGCGTCTCCCTCAACGAGGATCAGCAGTCCGGTATGGCTGACCTGGAGGTCAACTATGACGAGAACACCCTGCTCTTCTATGGCACCAATCTGGCCACCTTGCAGCAGGCCTATACCGACTCCTGCCTGGCCTCCGACCTGCAGGATCATCTCTTCGGCGAGGGCGGTGAGATGGCTCCTACCGAGCAGACTCTGGCAGACTTTGCTGAGGAGCAGGGCACTTATACCTGCCGGTATATTCTGCTGGCTACCAACGAGCTGGATGCAGATGACGAGACCGGCCGTGAAGAGCAGCGGTTGCTGGCTGAGCAGATCTACAGCCAGCTCCAGGAGTGCAGCCCGGAGGAGCTGGAGGAGAAGTTTGTAGAGCTGCAGGAGCAGTATAACACCTCCGACGGCAACACTTCCCGCTATACCTTTGACGCCAGCGACTCCCTGGTTTCCGGCTTCCGGGAGAAGGTAGCTGAGCTGCAGCCCGGTGAGCTTGGCATGACCGATGAGACCGACTATGGTTATTTTGTCCTGCTCCGGCTGGATACTGAGCTGGAGTCCCTCAGCGAGGATTACGCCTCCGCTACCTATAACAGCTTGATCTCTGAGTGGATTGACAGCGCTCAGGTGGAGACCACTGACGCTTTGGATAACCTGGACATTGCTGCCTGCTATGACCGGCTGGTAATCCTCCAGGACGCGCTCTCCGCTCAGTTGGCTGCCGAGCAGGAGGCTGAGACCGAGGCGAATGGCGGCGATGGTGAGGCCGCCGGGGACGCTGAGCCTGTGGGATGATTCTGGTCCTCTGAACCCGAATTCATCCGCCGCACATACTCTGCGGCAGATACAGCTGAATAAAAAAGGCCAGCGTTTGCTGGCCTTTTTTGCAGCATGTGAAAGGACTCCGGCTTTCAATAGGGGAAGACCGGAGCCCTTTCACATGCTGTAAGGATTTCTGAGAAGGGCCAGATATTCTTGCGGTGGAGCGGAAGACGAGGCTCGAACCCGCAACCCAGCTCCGGCAAAGCGGGGCTTTGCCGGAATCCTGGGACCTCTTGATTGCCAAAATCCGGCTGACCGCCGGATTTTGGGTGGAGGCAGCGAGTTCGGGTGCGAAGAATAAAAAAGAAGGATACCTGAAAGTGATCAGGTATCCTTGAAACTGGAGCGGAAGACGAGGCTCGAACCCGCAACCCAGCTCCGGCAAAGCGGGGCTTTGCCGGAATCCTGGGACCTCTTGATTGCCAAAATCCGGCTGACCGCCGGATTTTGGGTGGAGGTAGCGAGTTCGGGTGCGAAGAACAAAAAAGAAGGATACCTGAAAGGATCAGGTATCCTTGAAACTGGAGCGGAAGACGAGGCTCGAACTCGCTACCTCCACCTTGGCAAGGTGGCGCTCTACCAGATGAGCTACTCCCGCGCGACAGGTGTTATTATACTCATAGACAGGGGCGCTGTCAAGAGTAATTTTACAAAAAACCAAAAAACTTGCAGGAGTGCAGGATATACAGGGGCCGCCGGAAAAGAGAGAGCGGAATGCGGCCGCATGGAACCGGCAATGAGCCGCAATAATCGGACAGCCGGCAGAAAAGGATAGAAAAGTCTCCAAAAGAGTGATTGACACAGAAGAAAAGAGTGCTATAATATGAAAACGTATCAGGCTGTGACGAAACCAATCACAGATATGCCGGCGGAAAGCGAGCGGGGGAGAGTGGAAGCCCTGTGGCACGGCTCTGTGAGCGCCATTTCCGAGCCGTCCGGGATGACCGGAACGCCTCACTCCCGTTAAAGAGTGTCCGAGATGTCTCCTGACAGGAGACAAATCAGGGTGGTACCGTGAAGCCAGGCCTTCGCCCCTGAACCGGGGCGGGGGTCTTTTTTATTCCGCCCCTCTGCGCCTGTATTTTTTGTTGGAGGTTATGTGTGATGTCTATGAAAAAGCCCACGCCCTACGGCCTGAATGAGCTGCGGGAGATGTTCCTCAAGTTCTTTGAGTCCAAGGGCCACCTGCGCCTGCCCAGCTTTTCCCTGATTCCCCAGAATGACGCGTCCCTGCTGCTGATCAACTCCGGCATGGCTCCCATGAAGCCCTGGTTCACCGGCGATCAGATCCCCCCCCGCCGCCGGGTGACCACCTGCCAGAAGTGCATCCGCACCGGCGACATCGAGAACATCGGCAAGACCGCCCGCCACGGCACCTATTTTGAGATGCTGGGCAACTTCTCCTTCGGCGACTACTTTAAGAGAGACGCCATCCACTTCGCCTGGGAGTTCCTGACCAGCCCGGAGTGGGTGGGCCTGGATCCCGACCGGCTCTATCCCTCCGTCTTTGCCGGCAACGAGACCACTCCCGCCGATGACGAGGCCTTCCGCATCTGGCACGAGGAGATCGGCATTTCCGCGGACCGGATTTTCAAGTTCGGCAAGGAGGATAACTTCTGGGAGCACGGCTCCGGCCCCTGCGGCCCCTGCTCCGAGATCTACTATGACCGTGGCCCTGAGAAGGGATGCGGCAAGCCCGGCTGCACCGTGGGCTGCGACTGCGACCGGTATATTGAGGTCTGGAACGTGGTCTTCTCCCAGTTTGACAACGACGGCCACGACCACTATACCGAGCTGAAGCAGAAGAACATCGACACCGGCATGGGTCTGGAGCGGCTGGCCTGCGTCTGCCAGGAGGTGGACTCCCTCTTCGATGTGGACACCGTCATGAACATCACCAACAAGGTGAGCCAGATCACCGGCGCCCACTACGGGGACAGCGCCAACGTGGATGTCTCCCTGCGGATTATTACCGACCACATCCGCTCCGCCACCATGATGATTGCCGACGGCGTC
Organism: Candidatus Onthomonas sp.; assembly: GCA_051866795.1. Lineage (GTDB taxonomy): Bacteria > Bacillota > Clostridia > Oscillospirales > Oscillospiraceae > Onthomonas. Next base: position 19,233 of record JBJDXT010000162.1, read on the forward strand.
CTGCCCAGCAACGAGGGCCGGGGCTATGTGCTGCGCCGTCTCCTCCGCCGGGCGGCCCGCCATGGCCGTCTGCTGGGGGTCACCGATCCCTTCCTGTATCAGGTCTGCGACACGGTGATCCACGAGAACCGGACCGCCTATCCCGAGCTGGTGGAGCGCCAGGCCTATATCACCCGGGTCATCAGGAGTGAGGAGGAGAACTTCGCCAAGACCATCGACGGCGGCCTGCGCATCTTCTCTGAGCTGCTGGCCGACCATAAGGCCAAGGGCGAGACGGTGTTCTCCGGCGCCGACGCCTTCAAGCTGTACGACACATACGGCTTCCCCATCGACCTGACCATTGAGATGTGTGAGGATGAGGGCATGACAGTGGATCAGGAAGGCTTCAAGGCCGAGATGGAGGCCCAGAAGGTCCGCGCCCGTGAGGCCCGGAAGGCCCTGGGCGACCTGGGCTGGGAGCGGATTGACCTGGGCGACGTGGACAAGAACCCCACCAGGTTCTTGGGCTACACCGACCAGGCGGCCGAGGGCAAGATCATCGCCATCGTGGAGGACGGTGAGCCCTGCGGCACCATCGGCAAGGGCAAGGAGGGCATCCTGGTGCTGGATCAGACCCCCTTCTATGCCGAGATGGGCGGCCAGGTGGGTGACCACGGCGTCATCACCTGCGGAGACGCCGCCTTTGTGGTCACCGATACGAAAAAGACCAAGGCGGGCAAGTATCTGCACTATGGCCAGGTGACCGACGGTTCCTTCTCCGTGGACGACCAGGTGGTGGCCACCCTGGATATGGACTACCGCAAGGCGGTGGCCCGGGCCCACTCCGCCACCCACCTGCTCCAGGCGGCACTGCAGAAGGTGCTGGGCGATCACGTCCAGCAGGCAGGCTCTCTGGTGGAGCCGGACTTCCTGCGGTTTGACTTCACCCATTTCTCTGCCATTACCACCGAAGAGCTGGTCAAAATCGAGGAGCTGGTCAATGACTCCATCCTGGAGGGCATGGCTATCGAGACCAAGGAGATGCCCATCCAGCAGGCCAAGGAGATGGGCGCTATGGCCCTGTTCTCCGAGAAGTACGGCGACGTCGTCCGTGTGGTGGACATGAGCGGCTACTCCGTGGAGCTGTGCGGCGGCACCCATCTGGACAACACTGCCAAGGTGGGCTCCTTCCACATCCTTAGCGAGGGCTCTGTGGCCTCCGGCGTCCGCCGGATCGAGGCGGTCACCGGCAAGCGCAACGTGGAGGGCCTGCTGGATATGCAGCGCCACTTCCAGGACGCCGCCGGTCTGCTCAAGGTCAAGCCGGACGACCTAGCCCAGCGGATCAGCGGCCAGCTCTCCGAGATGCGGGAGATGAAGAAGCTCATCGACCAGCTCAAGAGCCGCGAGGCCATCAACGAGGCCAAGGGCTTCCTGGCCTCCGCCAAGGATGTGGGCAGCCTGAAGGTGATCACTGCCAATCTGGGCGCCGCGTCTGTGCCCGAGCTGCGCAAGCTGGGCGACTTCCTGCGGGACAAGCAGCCCAATGTGGTGGCTGTGCTGGCCGCTGTCAACGGGGACAAGCTGTCCTTCCTGGCGGTCTGCGGCAAGGACGCCATCGCTGCCGGCGTCAAGGCGGGAGACGTCATCAAAAATGTCACCAAGATCTGCGGCGGCTCCGGCGGCGGCAAGCCGGACTCCGCCATGGGCGGCGGCAAGGACGTGCTCAAGCTGGATGACGCTCTGGCCACGGTGGACGATTTTGTAGCCTCCAAGCTGGGATAAGTCCCGGCCTGCAATATCATTGATTCCAGAAAAAAGGAGCTGAAAATCATGAGCTGTCTGTTTTGTTCCATCGCCGCCGGAGAGATTCCCTCCAAGAAGGTGTATGAGGATGAGCAGGTCTATGCCTTTTACGACATCGACCCCCAGGCCCCGGTTCACTTTCTGGTGATCCCAAAGGAGCATATCCCCTCCTGCGGCGCCATTACCCCGGAGAATTCCGCCGTTGTGGCCCACTGCTTTGAGGTCATCAGCAAGGTGACCAAGGAGCTGGGCATCACCGACTTCCGGGTGGTCTCCAACTGCGGTGAGCAGGCGGGCCAGTCGGTGCCTCATCTGCACTTTCATGTGCTCTCGGGGAGAGATATGACTTGGCCTCCGGGCTGAGCTTTCTCCTGAAAGTGCCACCCCCGGCAGCGCAGCTGCCGGGGCCTGCGCTACAAACGCGCCACCGGCGCGTTTGCTTAACGCTGCGGTGACTTGGCCTCCGGGCTGAGCTTTCTCCTGAAAGTGCCACCCCGGCAGCATAGCTGCCGGGGCCTGCGCTACAAACGCGCCACCGGCGCGTTTGCTTAACGCTGCGGTGACTTGGCCCCCGGGTTGATTCTTTTCCTGAAGGTGCCACCCCGGCAGCGCAGCTGCCGGGGCCTACGCTACAAACGCGCCACCGGCGCATTTGCTTCACGCTGCGGTGACCTGGCCTCCGGGCTGATTCTCTGCATTCGCGCAACAAAGCGGGCGGACATCCCAACGGATGCCCGCCCTTGTTTTTGCTGTAGGGCGGGGGCTTGCCCCCGCCGCCCGAAACGGGACTGTCTCCCGCTGGAGCTGACCGAAATCATTGGGCCGACTGTCCCTGCGCATCTGCCTTTCGCTGGGGCGAAAACCGCTGCTGATGGGGGAGACTCCGCCGCCCGCCCCCGATATCCGGAGTGATGGAGGAGGCAAACTCAGTGTCATTTTTTCTGCCGGTCCTCCGGAACTGCTTTGCCTTTTTCATCTGTTTCACCACTTTTCTGTAGAAATTGTTATAGTTTGCACCGGCTAACCGCAATTTATTCAACGTTTCTTGAAAATTCCACTTGATTTTTTACAGCACCGTGTTACAATAAAACTACCATCTTACAAGGAGGAACCTAACCATGGCTTACAAAATCACTGATAGCTGCATCGCTTGCGGCACCTGTGCTGAGAACTGCCCCGTCGGCGCCATCTCCGAGGGCGACGGCGCTTATGTCATTGATGCTGATTCCTGCATCTCCTGCGGCACCTGCGCTGGCGCTTGCCCCATGGGCGCTATCGAGGAGGAGTAATCTCTCCAACCAAGTCCATACTTGACAAGAATGCCTCCCGCCTGCGCGGGGGGCATTTTTGGCGTTTTGAACTGCGCTTTGACCTGCATCTGAGATAATATTTAATGATTTTTAACTTGTCAACGGGAAAAACCAGGCTTATAATGATGCAAATTTTGAAAGGAGGCCTGTCCGTGACAAATTCCGCCTCTTCTACTCTGAAAACAGT
>JBJDXT010000163.1:0-22063 GCA_051866795.1 Candidatus Onthomonas sp.
GGATGAAGCAGTAACAATTATTTACAAAAATCAAAAAAGAAGAAAACGGCGTGCGGGCCAAATCGGGAGAAAGAAACTGCCTTTGATCAGCTTCGTCAAAATGTCCAAGCGTGTGCAAGAACAAGAAAAGCATCCTGCAAATCAGATTCTGACAGCTTTCCGTAGCCCATGACATAGGTAGGAAGCTGCCGGACGGGAGGTTCACATAAGAAATAGGCGTCCAGAGGGTATAATTTCACCCCTTCCGCAGCAGCCCGGCGGGTGAGCTGTGCCTGGTCAGCGCTGCTGTGAACCGTCATGAGCAGGTGCAGTCCCGCCTCGCCGCCGGAGAAGGTGCACAGCCGGTCCAACCCTGCGCTGGTCACGGCCTGGGTCATGGCGGCACAGCGGAGCTGATACCGGTTGCGGGTGCGGGCGATGTGCCGTTCCAGGTGTCCGCGCTCCATGAACAGTGCCAGAGTGTACTGCTCAAAGGAGGGCACGGTGGAGGAGTAGAAAAGCAGCTTTTGCCGGTACCGCTCCAATAGCTTTGGGGGCAGTACCATATAGCTGATGCGCAGGGAGGGGGCCAGGCTCTTGGCGAAGGTGTTGAGGTAGATTACGCGACCCTCCCGATCCAGGCCCTGAAGGGCGGGGATGGGCCGTCCGGAAAAGCGGAACTCACTGTCATAGTCATCCTCGATAATGTACCGCTCTTCTCCACGGCCGGCCCACTCTAACAGCTCCCAGCGCCGGGAGACCGGCATGACAATCCCAAGCGGGAAATGATGAGAGGGGGTGACGTGGACCACCCGGGCGCCGCTGGCCTCCAGCCGGTCTACCCGCAGACCCTGGCTGTCCAGGGGAATGGGGCATATTTGAGCACCGCTGGCGGTAAAGATTTGAGCGATTTTCCGATAACCAGGATCTTCCAGGGCGTATCCCCCCTGAGGGCCCAGAAGCTGCACCAGCAAGGCGGACAGAAACTCAGATCCGGCGCCCACGATCACCTGCTCCGGAGACACCTGAATGCCCCGGAACTGGTACAGATGCCGTACAATGGCCCGGCGTAGCTCTGGAATCCCCTGAGGATGAGCGGCGGAGAGCAAGGCTTGGTCCCGGCTGGACAGGACCTCCCGGCTGAGCTTAGCCCAGGTAGAGAAGGGGAAGCTGGCAGCGTCGCCGCCGGAGGTGGCAAAATCATACCGGCAGACAGGCGCTGGAGCTTCCAGCGCGGACAGGCCAGACAGGGAGAGAGACTGAGGCTGAGCATTGGGAGCAGGCTGGGCCAAAACCGGCATCACAAAGTAGCCCCGACGGTTGCGGCTTTCCAGGTAGCCCTCGGCCACCAGCTGGCTGTAGGCACCCTCCACTGTCACCACGCTGATCTTCAGCTCTTTGGCGAGCTGCCGTTTGGAGGGGAGCTTTTCTCCCGCCGCCAGCCGTCCAATCTGGATTTCGCCCCGGATATACTGGTAGAGCTGCTGATAGAGGGGCTGAGTTCCCTCAGGCGTAAAGGGGAGCGAGAGCATGGCACAGACCTCCTGACCTTGTCCAAAATGAGAAAAAATAGTTTTCATATCAGCCCAGTGCTGGACACGAACAGCGAAAGTATAGTCACATCCTGTCGATTTGTCAAGCTAAATCCCTGTCATACCTCCGGTTTGGGCCCATATACTGGGGCCAAGAGGACCAAAAAGGAGGGACGAGCATGGAACGAGACGCCGCGGTACGGGAGGCTGCGGCCATTCTCCCACGGGAGCTGCGGTTGGCCCTGCTGGCCCGGCCAGTTTGGGAGCAGAGTGGCTGGGAGGAGATCCGCCTCCGGGCGGGCCGGGGCCTCTCCTGCACGGACAGCGCCGGACGGGAGACCCTGATCACCGGCCCCGGCGGAGAGGCGCTGCCGGTTTCCGGGGAGGATCTCCGCCTGACGGTGGAGCGGGCCACCCGGGCCTCTCTCCAGGGGGCTTCGGAAAAGCTGGCGGAGGGCTTTCTCCCCCTGCCGGGAGGCCATCGGCTGGGCCTGTGCGGTACTGCCGCCCTTCGGGCGGGGCAGATATTGTCCTTTCGCAGCCTCTCCTCCATAAATATCCGCATCGCCTGCCCAGTACCGGGAGTGGGGGAGGCGCTGCTGCCCCAATTGATGGAGCGTGGGATCTTTCAGAGTAGCCTGATCCTGGCCCCGCCTGGAGAGGGAAAAACTACCTTGCTCCGGGATCTGATCCGACTGCTGGGCCTTAGCGGCGTCCGGGTCGGCCTGGCGGATGAGCGGGGAGAGGTGGCCGCTCTGCGGCAGGGGGTACCCCAATTGGAGGTGGGGCCTCTGGCAGATGTGCTGGACGGCTGCCCCAAGGGGGAAGGGCTGCTGCTGTTGCTCCGGGCCATGGCGCCTCAGGTGCTTGCAGCAGATGAGATTACCCATCCCCGGGACGTCTCCGCCCTGTGTCAGGGGGCCAACTGCGGCACCGGCATTCTGGCCACCGCCCACGGAAGCACCCTGTCTGACCTGGAGAGCCGGCCTCTCTACCGGCCATTGCTGGAGGACAAGGTGTTTCGCAGGGTTATCACCATCACCCGAACTGAGGGCCGCCGTAGCTATCGGGTGGAGGCGCTGCTATGACCGGCCTGGTGGGGAGCGTCCTGGTGACTGGGGCCTGCCTCTGGCTGGGCTGGAGCCGGTGCCGCTGGTACGGGGAGCGGGAGCGCACCCTGTCTCAGCTCTGCTGCGACCTTCACCGGATGGAGGCGGAGCTGGAGGAGCGGGAGACGGACACGGAGGCGCTGCTGGCCCTGCTGGCATCGGAGACTGGCTGTACGGCCCGGCTCTATCAATGCTGCCTGACCGGGCTGCAGGCGGGAGGGGAGCGCTCTCTGTCTCAGCTCTGGAGTCAGGCGTTGGAGGAGTGTAACCTGCCTCTGCGCCGGGCAGAGTTGAGCCTACTGAACCGGGCGGGGCAGATTCTGGGCCGCTACACCGGTCGGGAACAGGCGGCGCTGTTGGCAGGGCTCCGGCGGGAGCTGGATGAGGTGCATCGTGAGGCCCGGGAGGAGGGACGGCAGCAGGGCAGGACCGCCGTTGTGCTGGGCCTGACATTGGGGCTCACGTTGGCTCTGGTTTTGGCCTGATCGGGAGAAGAACAAAGGAGGAACGCAGAATGGATGTGGATCTGATCTTCCGCATTGCGGCGGTGGGCATTCTGGTGTCGGTGCTCAACCAGGTGCTGGCCCGGTCCGGCCGGGAGGAGCAGGCCACCATGGTCACCCTGGCGGGACTGGTAGTGGTGCTGATGATGGTGGTGCAGCAGATCAGCGACCTGTTCCAGTTGGTCAAGGATCTCTTTGGCCTGTGAGCGGCACATGGATTTTGCAGCTGGGGGCTATCGGCGTGGCAGGCACCCTATGCGCCCTGACCATCCGGCGGCAGACCCCGGAGCTGGCTCTGGTACTGGCACTGGTCACCGGCGGACTGATTCTCTATGCCAGCCGGGAGGCTTTAGCTCAGGCGGTGACGCTGCTGCAGCGTCTGGCCTCAGCGGCAGGCATTTCGGAGGAGCTGCTTACCCCTCTGGTCAAGACGGTGGGCATCTCCATTCTGATCCGTCTCTCCTCCCAGCTCTGCCGGGACGGAGGACTGGACAGCGTGGCCACCTTTCTGGAGCTGGCGGGCAGTCTGGCCGCCCTGGCGGTGGCAGCTCCGCTGCTGCAGTCGGTGCTGGAGCTATTGGAGGAGCTGCTGTGAGGCGGCGGGGACTGCTGGCGCTGGCGCTGCTGCTGTCCCTGACGTTGCCGGCCCGGGCCGTTGAGGCAGAGCTGTGGGACAGCGTGGACACCCAAGCCCTGGAGGAGCAGGCGGAGGACTACCTGGATACCGAGCTGACTCTGGACATTGACCTGGACGAGGGACTCTCCGAGCTGGGGGCCACCGCCCTGGAGCAGTTGGGCTCCCTGCTCACCCGGGCCACCCGGAGCGGGGGACTGATTCTGGTGATCGCCCTCTTCTGCGCGCTGCTTCAGGCAGTCTGCCCGGAAAAGGGGCAGGGAATCGGCGCCGTCCAGTTGGTGGCCGCTCTGGCGGTGACCGGTGTGGCCTTGAGCGATGTCAGCTCCCTGCTGGAGCTGGGCCGGGAAACGGTTGTAAAGTTATCAGACTTTACAAAGATTCTGATTCCGGTGATGACCACGGCGGCGGCGGCCAGCGGCTCGGTCACCGGCGCGGCGGCCCGACAGATGGCCACCCTCTTTTGCTCCAACCTGCTGCTCAGCCTGATCCAGAACGTGCTGATTCCCCTGATCTACCTTTATATTGCCGCCTGTGCCGGAGCCCTGGCCACGGGAAACCGGGGGATTCACGCCATTGCGGACTTCATCAAGTGGGGGACGCAGAGTCTGTTAACCTGGGTGCTGACCATCTTTACCCTCTATCTCAGCCTCAGCGGGGTCATCTCCGGAACGGCGGACCGGGCGGCGGTCAAGCTGGCCCGCACAGCGATCTCCGGCATGGTGCCGGTAGTGGGCGGCATCCTCTCCGACGCTACGGAGTCCGTCCTGGCGGGAGCGGGCATTCTGCGCGGCGCCATCGGTACCTTTGGAACCCTGGCGGTGCTGGCCTTCTGCCTGACGCCCTTCCTCCGGCTGGGCGTCCAATACCTATTATATAAACTGGCTGCTGTCCTGGCCTCTGTGCTGACAGACAGCCCGGTGTCCCAACTGGTGGGGGAGATCGGCGGCGCCTTCGGCCTGATGCTGGGCATGGTGGGGGCCTCCGCCCTGGTCACGCTGATCTCAGTCATTATGACGGTTGCAATGGCGGTGAGTTGACATGGAGATGCTGCGGGAATGGCTGCTGGCAGTGCTGGCGGCGTCGTTTCTGACGGCCGCGGCCCAGGCGGTGATGCCGGAGGGGCCGGTGAAAAGTGTAGGCCGTCTGATCTGTGGGCTGCTGCTCTTTCTGGCACTGGCCCGGCCGGTGCTGGGCATTCAATATGCCTCGCTGGCCGCGTCCATTCGGGACTACTCCGCCCAGCTGGCCGAGACCCAGGAAGGCCTGGAAGAGACCAATCAGCGGCTGACGGAATCCATCATAGTCCAGGAGACTGCCACATATATTCAGGACAAGAGCTCAGAGCTGGGGCTGGACTGCCGGGCGGAGGTGACCTGGGACTGGTCCGGACAGGTACCGGAGCCCAGCGAGGTTACCGTGACCGGGGAGTTGACTGACAACCAGCAGCAGCGCTTCACCCAAGCCCTGACCCAGGACCTGGGTCTGAAGGCGGAGCAGATTCACTATGTCACATCAAATGAGGAGGGGCCATGAAGGTATCCTGGAATTCCGGCAGGCTGAAGGAGCTCTTTCAGCGCTATCAGGCGGTTTTACTGGTGCTGGCGGTGGGGCTGGCCCTGCTGCTCTGGCCCCAGGGGAGCGACGCCGGGGAGGAGATGCAGACGCAGCCGGAGACCTCTGCCTCAGAGTTTCAGGTGGAGGCTCTGGAACAGCGGCTGGCTGCCGCCCTCTCCCAAATTCAGGGGGTAGGGGAGGCCACCGTAGTGCTCACCCTGGAGAGCGGCGCCCGACAGGTGCTGGCCACCGACCAGAAGGGGGAGGATCAGGAGACAGTAGTGATCTCAGCTGGTTCCGGCCAGCAGCAGGCGGTCACCGTCCAGCAGATCAGCCCCAAATTTCAGGGGGCGCTGGTGGTCTGCGACGGCGGGGGGGATCCCAAAGTAAAACTTCAGGTATTGCAGGCGGTGGAAGCCCTCACCGGACTGAATGCAAACCAAATATCCATCTGTGAAGGAACAGGAGGCAGTTTGAGATGAAATTGTGGAAGCGAAATGCAGTCGTGGCAGCCATCGTCCTCTTTGTCTGTGTGGCGGTCTACCTGAACTGGTCCTATGACCAGGAAGCGGCCAGCGGCGTGGGTCAGGCGGAGCCAACCTCCATCTCGGACCAGGAGGGGAATACCAAGACCCTGGGAGAGGCTGCCCTGGTGAACTCAGAGAACCAGGAGACGCAGGAGGTCGCAGCCGAGACGGGAGACATCGTCCTGGACACCTGGGAGTCCCAAGAGCTGAACGAGGAGCCTCTGGCAGTGGAGTCCTCGGGAGAGGGGAGCGACTATTTCGCCACCGCCCGGCTCAGCCGGGAGGAAGCCCGCTCCAGCGCCCTGGCCATCCTTCAGGACACGGTGGATGACCCGGAGGCCAGTGAGGCCGCCGTCAGCGCCGCCGCGGACAGCATCACCGCCATGGCCTCGGCCACCCTGGCGGAGTCCCAGATTGAGAACCTGGTTACTGCCAAGGGCTATCCCGAGTGCGTGGCCTTTATCGGAGAAAATAGCGTCAGCGTGGTTGTCTCTACCGAGAGCGGTACCCTGGAAGGGGCGGACGTGGCCAAGATTACAGACATTGTCCTGGGAGAGACCGACTGCGCAGCGAGTGCCGTCAAGGTGGTTCTGGCTCAGTAAAATCAAGATAGCACAAAAAACGTGCGAAGCCTGGAAAAATATGCCAGGTCTCGCACGTTTTTATTTATATGGATCAGACATAGTCTCTGTTGACCATTTGACTGACATAGAAGTAATATCTGAAAGCAGCCGCCCCCGGCCCCCTCCGTCTGTCCCTCGGGCAGCCACCTCCCTCAGAGAGGGAGGCTTAGGCCGGTGCAGAGACGAAACCTGCCCTGCATGGTTCCCCATCTTTTTCTTCCCCGCTTTTTCCGGCGAAAGGGTTTTCATTTTGCATAATCCGGTGTATAATGACGGAAATACTGTATATTGGGCAATTGCGCCGACCGCCCGATTCAGCGTTTCAGAAATAGAGTATGGAGGAGCGGGAACATGACAAGAAGTACTGCCCGTGAGATCGCAATTCGCCTGGCCTACGAGCTGGGCTATACTAACGAGAGCGCCCAGGAGCTGCTGGACCGCTTTCTGACCCCGGAGCATTTTGAGGAGCTGATGCAGGAGGACGAGCTGTACAGCAGCTATCCGAACGAGAAGCAGGAGGCATACCTCCGGGCGCTGGTCACCGGTGTTGGCTCCCACGGGGCAGAGCTGGACGGCTACATTGAAAAGTACGCCATTGGCTGGCAGTTTGCCCGGATTCCCCGGGTGGCCGCCGCCATTATGCGGGTGGCCATGTACGAGCTGCTCTATATGCCGGACACTCCGCCTGCCGTGGTCATTAACGAGGCGGTGAAGATCGCCAAGCACTATGAGGACGACAAGGTGGTCTCCTTCCTCAACGGCATTCTGGGCTCCTTCTACCGGGGAGAGCTTCCGGAGGAGGCCCACAAGTGATGCAGGCGGCCCTGGGCATCGACACCAGCAACTACACCACCTCCGCCGCCGTCTGCCGGGCAGACGGCACCGGAGCCAACGCGGGCAAGCTGCTGACGGTGAAGGAGGGAGAGCTGGGGCTCCGCCAGAGCGAGGCTCTCTTCCAGCATGTCAAGGCCCTGCCCGAGCGGTTTCATGAGCTGGAGCAGAAGGGCCTGCTGAAGGACATCGCCGCCGTGGGGGCCTCCACCCAGCCCCGGGCGGTGGAGGGCTCCTATATGCCCTGCTTCCTGGCGGGAGCCTCTCAGGGAGAGACGCTGGCTGCCGCTCTGGGGGTGCCTTTTTACGGCTTTTCCCATCAGCAGGGCCATGTGGCCGCCGCCTGCTGGTCGGCCGGGCGGCTGGATCTGCTCGATAAGCCCATGCTGGCCTGGCACCTCTCCGGCGGTACCACCGAACTGCTGCTGGTGGTTCCCCAGGGAAGCAGCGTCCGCTGCGGCCGCATCGGCGGCACCACCGACATCTCCGCCGGCCAGCTCATCGACCGGGCGGGCCAGCAGATGAAGGTGCCCTTTCCCTCGGGGAAGACGCTGGACAGGATGGCCCAGTATTCGGAGAAAGAGTACTGCTTCCGGGTGAAGCTCCAGGGGCTGGAGTTCTCCCTCTCCGGAGTGGAGAACAAGGTGAAGGACATGGTCTCAGCCCACATGCTGACCTCTGACGTCGCACGGTTTACCCTGCTCACCATCGCCTCAGCGGTAGAGCGCACCACCCGTGCCGCCCTGCGGCAGTATCCCGGCCTGCCGGTGCTTTGCTCCGGCGGCGTTGCATCCAATACGCTGCTGCGCCAGCGGATGCCGGGGGCGATCTTCGCCCAGCCCGCCTATTCCACCGACAACGCCATGGGTACGGCGGTGCTCACCCTGCGCCGCCTTCAGCGGGGCGAGTGAGATGGAGCAGACGATTTTTACCGTCGGCCAGGTCAACCAGTATCTGAAGGCCAAGCTGGACGGAGACCGGCTGCTCTCCGCCATCGCCATCCGGGGCGAGATTTCCAATTATAAGCGTTATCCCTCCGGCCATCACTACTTTTCTCTGAAGGATGGGGAGGGGGCGCTGAAGTGCGTCCTCTTCCGCTCCTCTGCCCAGCGGCTCCGGTTCCAGCCGGAGAATGGCATGAAGGTGGTGGCCCGGGGCCGGATCACCGTCTTTCCCCGGGACGGCCAGTATCAGCTCTACGCTGACAGCCTGATTCCTGACGGGGTAGGGGAGCTGTACGTCGCCTTTGAACAGACCAAGGCCCGGCTCTTTCAGGAGGGCCTCTTTGCGGAAGAACACAAAAAGCCCATTCCACGTTATCCCAATACCATCGCCCTGATTACCTCCGCCGCCGGCGCTGCCGTCCACGATATGATCCGGATTCTGGGCGCCCGGTGGCCTATGGCGGAGGTCCTGCTGCTGCCCGTCCGGGTTCAGGGGGCCCAGGCCCCCGCCGAGCTGGCGGGCGCCCTGCGCTATGCCAACGCCCACAAGCTGGCGGACGTCATCATCATCGGCCGGGGCGGCGGCTCCATGGAGGATCTGTGGGCGTTCAACGATGAAAACCTGGCCCGTGCCATCTACCAGTCGGAGATCCCGGTGATTTCCGCCGTGGGCCATGAGCCGGATGTGACCATCTCCGATTTTGTGGCCGACCTACGGGCGGCCACCCCCTCCAACGCCGCCGAGCTGGCGGTGCCCGACTGCCAGGCGATGGAGCGGCATCTGGCCCAGCTCTCTGCCCGGATGGCGGGAGCAGTCTCCGCCCGGCTGGAGGAGGAGCATGCCCGGCTGAAGCGTCTGTCCGAGAGCCGGGTGATGACCGACCCCATGGCCTCGATCCGGGACAAGCGGGTGCTGCTGGACTGGCAGCAGAGCCGCCTGTTGAGCCAGATGCAGAGTCTGACCCACACCCAGCGCAACCGGCTCTCTGCCCTGGCGGCGGCCCTGGACGCCATGAGCCCCCTCAAGGTGCTGGCCCGGGGCTACAGCCTGACCCAGGACGAGGGGGGAAAGCTGCTCACCTCGGTGGAGCAGGTTCAGCCCGGACAGGGGATTCAGGTCCGGCTGTCTGACGGCAGTCTGGACTGTACTGTGATGAAAAAACGAAAGGAAGTGTGACCGGTGCCGCCGAAAAAGCTGAGCTTTGAGCAGTCGATGGCCCGTTTGGAGGAGATTGTCTCCCAGCTGGAGCAGGGGGAGGCCCCCCTGGAGCAGTCCATTGCCCTCTTCGAGGAGGGCACCAAGCTGATTGCCGGGTGCAGTCAGCTGCTGGACAAAGCGGAACAGAAAGTGACCAGGCTCTCCAAGGGGCCGGACGGCGAGCCGGTGGGAGAGCCTTTTGAAAGCGAGGAATGACCATGGCGGTGCAGGAGAAGCTGAGAGACTATCAGCAGCAGATTGAGACCTATCTGGAGGGCTGCTTTGCTGGCATCCCCGCCTATGCCTCCCTCTATGAAGCCATGCGCTACAGCCTGCTGGCCGGTGGGAAGCGGATCCGCCCGGTTCTGGTGCTGGCCTTCTGCGAGGCCCTGGGCGGCGAGGCGGACAAGGCCCTGCCCCTGGCGGCGGCCATTGAAATGGTGCATACCTACTCCCTCATCCACGATGACCTGCCCAGCATGGACAACGATGACCTGCGCCGGGGACGGCCCACCAACCACAAGGTCTACGGCGAGTGCATGGCCATCCTGGCGGGAGACGCCCTCCAGGCGGCGGCCTTTGAGCAGGTGCTCTCGGCAGATCTGCCGGCCCAGCGCCGGGCAGAGGCTGCGCTGGTGCTGGCTAAAGCCGCCGGCCCGGACGGCATGGTGGCCGGCCAGGTGCTGGACATGGAAGGGGAGGAGCGCCGGCTCTCCCTGGAGGAGATCGCCCGGATGAACGGACTGAAGACCGGCTGCCTGCTGGAGGGCGCCTGCCTGATGGGCGTGGCCGCCGCCGGCGGTACTGAGAACCAGAAGCAGGCCGCCCGGGACTATGCCCAAGCGGTGGGCCTGGCCTTTCAGGTGCGGGACGACATGCTGGATGTCACCTCGGACGCTCAGACCATGGGCAAGAGTGTGGGCAAGGACGTGGCCCAGAACAAGTCCACCTTTGTCTCCCTGCTGGGGCTGGAGAAGTGTGGACAGGTGGTTCTGGAGCAGACCCAAAAGGCCAAAGAGGCGCTGGCGGGGATTGGGATTGAGACGGCATTTTTCGATGCTCTGGCGGACTATCTGGCCGGACGGGGCAATTGAGCAGCCTGGAATGTGATGAAAAGACGAGAGAGGAACGAGCGATATGTTTGACATTCCCCTGGGAAACCAAATCCTGGTGCTTTCCGGCCTGTCATGGGCTCTGGCCCAGGTGCTCAAGGGCATTATCCAGCGCATTGTGGAGGGCACTTTTACCCTGGAGCAATTTCTGGCCAGCGGCGGTATGCCAAGCTCCCACTCCGCCCTGGTGACCTGCTGCGCCGTGACCACCGGTTTTCTGTATGGCTTTGATTCCGGTCTCTTTGCCATCGCCTGTCTGTTTGCCATTGTGGTCATGTACGATGCCTGCCACGTCCGGAGATCCTCCGGCGAGCAGGCCAAGGTGGTCAATGAGATGCTGCGCTCCCTGCAGGAGATCCGGCCCAACATGTCTCAGCAGGAGCTGAAAGTGGTCATGGGCCACACGACGCTGCAGGTATTCTTCGGCGCACTGCTGGGGCTGGCTGTGGCGCTGCTGGGCGCCTGGCTGTTTTGAGCATGGAGATCATCTTTTTTGGAGGAGTCTGAACTATGTGGGAGTATTTGCAGGATCTCTCCCTGCCGCTGAACGATCTGACTGACAGTGAGGGGCTGGTGCTCTGCCAGCAGCTGCGCAGGGATCTGGTCCAGTCGGTGGCTCAGACCGGAGGCCATCTGGCCTCTAATCTGGGGGCGGTGGAGCTGACGGTGGCGATCCACCGGGCCTATGACACCAGTCGGGACCGGGTGGTCTTTGACGTGGGCCATCAGTGCTATATCCATAAAATTCTCACCGGCCGTGCGGAGCAGATGAGCACTCTGCGCAAGTACGGGGGCATCGCCGGCTTCCCCAAGCCGGTGGAGAGCGTCCACGACGCCTTTATCGCCGGTCACGCCTCCAACTCGGTGTCAGTGGCGGTGGGCATGGCCCGTGCCAGAACCATTTTGGGCGAGCACTATGACGTGCTGGCCCTCATCGGCGACGGCGCTCTCACCGGCGGCCTTGCCTATGAGGGACTATCCGACGCCGGCGGCAGCGGAGAGCGGATGGTAGTCATTGTCAACGACAATGGTATGAGCATCAAAAAGAACGTGGGCGGCATCGCCACGCTGCTGCGGCGGCACCATCTGAAGCCCACTTATTTGCGTTTTAAGCAGTTTTACCGCGCCTTTACGGCTAAAATCCCCGGCGGGAAACACCTTTATGCCATGACCCACCGGATCAAAAAGGCGATCAAGGGCACGTTGCTGCCCTGCAGCATGTTTGAGGACATGGGCTTTACCTATATCGGCCCGGTGGACGGACATAACCTGAGCGAGCTGACCCGGCTGCTGAAGTTTTCCAAAAGCCTGGACGGGCCGGTGCTGCTCCATGTGCGCACCATCAAGGGCAAGGGCTATCCCCCCGCCGAGCAGACCCCTGCCAATTTCCATGGCGTCAGTCCCTTCCACCCGGAGGACGGCACGCAGCTCAAGGCCACCGGGGAGAATTTCTCCGCCGTCTTTGGCCGGGTACTGTGCGATCTGGGAGAACGAAATCCCAATCTCTGCGCGGTCACTGCCGCCATGGAGAGCGGCACCGGCCTCACCGGCTTTGCCGAGCGGTTCCCGAAACGGTTTTTCGACGTGGGCATCGCTGAGGGCCACGCCGTCGCCATGTGCGCCGGCATGGCAAAGCAGGGAGCTGTGCCGGTGTTCGCCGTCTACTCCACATTTTTGCAGCGCTCCTTTGATATGCTGATCCATGACGTGGCCATCCAGAAGCTCCATGTGGTTTTCTGCGTGGATCGGGCCGGTCTGGTGGGAGAGGACGGCGAGACCCACCAGGGTACCTATGACATCGCCATGCTTGCCACCGTGCCCAATATGGTTGTCCTGGCCCCGTCCAGCTTTTCCGAGCTGGAGGCCATGCTCACCTGGGCAGTGGAAGAGGCCCGGGGGCCTGTGGCGGTCCGCTATCCCCGGGGCGGGGAAAACGGCTACAGCGGCAATTCCTATCCGGAGGCCACTGTGCTGCTTCGACCGGGGGAGGACGTCACCCTGGTGACCTACGGCACCCTGGTGGGTGAGGCCCTGGAGGCGGCCCGCCTGCTGGAGGCAAAGGGGATCTTCTGTGAGATTCTCAAGCTGAACCGGGTGTCCCCCATCGACACCGGGCCGGTGCTGGACAGCGTGAAAAAGACCAGGCGTCTGGTGGTGGTGGAGGAGGTGGCATCCCGTGGCTCTGTGGGCCGGGATCTGGCTACCCAGCTTGCGGCGCTGAATGTGCGCCTGGAGCGGGTGATCCTGCTCAATGCCGGGGACGGCCTTGTGACCCATGGCTCGGTGCCCCAGCTTCGGGCGCTCCTGGGCATTGATGCTCCCCATATCGCCGGCACCATTGAGGAGGCAGTTCGTTGCGTAAAATGAGATTGGATCAGGCCATGGTGCAGCAGGGCCTGGCCCCCACCCGTCAAAAGGCCCAAGCCATCATTATGAGCGGCCAGGTCTTTGTGGACGGCAAGCGGGCGGATAAATGCGGCTTTGCCCTGACCGAGGAAGCCGTCATCGAGGTACATGGCAAGACCCTGAGCTATGTGAGCCGGGGAGGCCTCAAGCTGGAAAAAGCCATGCAGACCTGGCCTATCACATTGGAAAAGACGGTCTGTATGGACTGCGGTGCCTCCACCGGTGGCTTTACCGACTGTATGCTGCAAAACGGAGCGGGTAAGGTCTACGCCGTGGACGTGGGCTATGGCCAGCTGGACTGGAAGCTCCGGCAGGATTCCCGGGTGGTCTGTATGGAGCGAACCAACGCCCGCTATCTGACCCGGGAGCAGATCCCCGATCCCCTGGACTTTGTTTCAGTGGACGTTTCCTTTATCTCCCTGGGCCTCATTCTGCCCGCCCTGCGCCCGCTACTTCGGGAGGAGGGCCAGATGGTCTGTCTGGTCAAGCCTCAGTTTGAGGCGGGGAAGGAGAAGGTGGGCAAAAAGGGGGTTGTCCGGGATCCCGCTGTCCATCTGGAGGTGCTGGAGCAGTTTCTGACCCATGCCGCTCAGAATGACCTGACGGTGCTGGGCCTGACCTACTCTCCCATCCGGGGCCCGGAGGGGAATATCGAATATCTGGGCTGGCTCCGGGCCGGGGCAGGGGAGCCCTGTGTCCCTGACCTGGCCGAACTGGTGCGCCAGTCCCATGAGAGCTTGGAGAAGACGCCATGAAAGTGATACTCAGCCCCAATCCTTACCGAGACAAGGGCCTGCGGGCCGTCCGGGAAGCCCAGCGCATTCTGGAACAGGACGGCGTGGAGACTACCATTTGTCTTCCCTTCCATCCGGAGGGGAATTATGAGCTTCCTCAGGAGGTACAGGTGTCGGACATTCTCCAGGAGGCTCCTCAGGCGGATATGCTGATCTGCTTCGGCGGAGATGGCACCATTCTCCACTCGGCCAAGCTGGCCGCCCAGTATGACATTCCCATCCTGGGGGTGAACATGGGCAGCGTTGGCTTTATGGCAGAGCTGGAGCACAGCGAGCTCAAGCTGCTCCACCGGCTGGTGGAGGGAAAATATTCCTACGAACAGCGCAGACTGATGGATGTCCGTGTGGTGCGGGATAACCGCACAATCTTTCAGGATATTGCGCTCAACGACGCGACCATTACAAAGGGGGCGGTGGCCCGGGTTATCGATCTGATCGTCTATGGAGACCGGGTCAAAATCACCGAGTTCTCCGGTGATGGAGTGATTGTCGCCACCCCTACTGGCTCTACTGCCTATTCCATGGCGGCGGGAGGCCCCATTGTGGAGCCTACGGCGGAAAACCTGATCGTTACTCCCATCTGTGCCCACGCACTCCAAGCCAAGAGCTTTGTCCTGGCGCCGGAGCGGGTGGTGGCAGTGCGTACTAGCCGTCAGAGCCGCAAGATCGCCTACTTATCCGCCGACGGAGGCCGGGCTTTCCGACTCAGCGGCGGAGACGTGGTAGAGCTGAGCAATTCCGATCGTTATATCCGGCTGGTCCGGCTCACCGGCCGCAATTTCTATGAAATCGTCAGCCAGAAGCTGGGGAGAAGTTGAGGGATAGCATGAAAGAACGGAGACAACAGGCCATACTGGACATTATTGTCCGACAGGATGTGGAGACCCAGGAGCAGCTGCTCACTGCCCTGAAAGGCCGGGGCTTTCATTGCACCCAGGCCACCATTTCCCGGGACATCAAGGAGCTGCAGCTGGTCAAGGAGCTGAGTCCGGCGGGCAGCTACCGCTATGTGGTTTCCGACCGGAAGGGAAAGGGCGAGCATGACGAGCGGCTGCGCAATATCTTCCGGGAGGGCGTCATCAGCGTGGCTGCTGCCCAGAATCTGGTGGTGGTCAAGACCATGCCCGGCCTGGCCAACGCCGCCGCTGCGGCTCTGGACCGGATGAATATCGAGAATATGGTGGGCACCCTGGCGGGAGACGACACGGCGCTGCTGATTATGGGCACCAGCCAGTCGGCGGAGGCATTCTGCGATGAGATCAGGGGAATGCTGCGGTAAGCATTCCCTCAGCCATAGACAGCACAGCGGAGGGGAGGAACAGACATGCTTTCTCTGCTTCACATTGAAAATATTGCCGTCATCCAGTCGGCGGATATCCAGTTTGATGCTGGCTTCAACGTCCTGACCGGCGAGACCGGCGCCGGTAAGTCCATTGTGGTGGACGCCATCGGCGCCATTCTGGGCGGCCGCACCAGCCGGGACCTGATCCGCACCGGGGCGAAAGCCGCCCTGGTCAGCGCCCAGTTCACCCAGGTGGCGCCCCTGCCCTGGCTGGGAGAGAACGGCTTTGACCCGGAGGGGGGCGAGCTGATCCTCCAGCGGCAGATTCAGCAGGGAGGCCGGAACATCTGCCGGCTCAACGGCAAGCCCATCTCAGTGGCCCAGATGCAGGAGCTGGGCCGTCAGCTGGTGAATATCCACGGCCAGCACGACGGGCAGCAGCTGCTGGATCCCCTGTGCCACCTGTCCTATCTGGACAGCTTCGGGGAGACAGAGCCGTTGCTGGCGGCCTTCCAGGAGAGCTTCAGCAAAGTTTCCCGGCTGGGCCGGGAGATCAGCGCCCTCCAGATGGACGAGGCGGAGAAGGCCCGCCGGATGGATGCATTGGATTACCAGATCCGGGAGCTGGAGCGGGCCAATCTCCAGCCCGGGGAGGATCAGGAGCTGGCCCAGCGCCGTCAGGTGCTGCGCAACGCTGGCCGGCTCATGGACGGCCTGGAGGAGGCCAATTTCGCCCTCTTCGGCGGCGAGGAGGAGGATGGCGCCCTGACCCTCCTGGGCCGGGCAGAGGGTGCGCTGCGCAGCCTGGGCCGCTATTCCGAGTCCCTGGCCCAACTGGCCGACCAGCTGGCGGAGGCCCGATACGGCATCGACGATCTGGCCGAGTCGGTGGCCCGGGAAAAGGATCAGCTGGAAATCTCTCCGGGGGAGCTGGACCAGCTGGAGGGCCGACTGGACGTGATCTACCGGCTGCGGAAGAAGTATGGAGACACGGTGGAGGATATGCTGGCCTATCTGGAGCGCTGCAAGCAGGAGCGGGAGCAGATCCAGTACGCCGATGACCGGATTGCCAAACTGGAAAAGCAGCTGAAAGCGGCGGTGGAGGAGACCCGGAAGCAGGGCGAAGCCCTTTCCAAAGCCCGGAAGGAGGCCGCTCTCCGGATGCAGGCGCGCATCCAGAAGGAGCTGGCTGACTTGGACATGCCCAAGGTCCGCTTCCAGGTGGACTTTGCCCCCAAGGAGGGGAAGTACCACATGGACGAGACGGGCATGGACGAGGTGCAGTTTCTCATGTCCGCCAATGTGGGCGAGGACCTGAAGCCCATCCATAAGATTGCCTCCGGCGGCGAGCTGGCCCGGATTATGCTGGCCCTGAAAAACGTGCTGGCGGAGAATGAGGCGGTAGGAACCCTGGTCTTTGACGAGGTGGACACCGGCGTCTCCGGCCGGGCGGCTCAGAAGGTGGCCCGGAAGATGTCCGACGTGGCCCGCTGCAAGCAGGTGCTCTGTGTCACCCATCTGCCCCAGATCGCCGCCATGGCGGACGTCCACTTCTCGGTGGAGAAGGGGGAGCGGGACGGGCGCACCTATACCGCGGTGGAGCAGCTCTCCCGCCGGCGCCGGATGGAGGAGCTGGCAAGGCTCTCCGGCGGCGAGCAGGTCACCACGGCCCTGCTCCACAGCGCCGGAGAGATGCTGGACCAGGCGGAGCAGTGGAAAACGCGGCAGAACTGATATGATACAGACAGGAGGACTGCGGCAAATGAACCGGCTGAGCAGTCATGAAATCGGCCTGGATGTCCTGCGCTGGGGCGGCGACATTCTGCGCTCTCCAGGCATGGCGCAGGAGAAGAGGTACTTGCAGCATGGCAATGTCACCGTCTACCGGCACTCTCTGTCGGTGGCCTGTCTCAGCCTGTACCTGGCCCGCCGGTTCCGCGTTCCGGTGGAGGAGCGGGCCCTGGTGCGGGGAGCGCTGCTGCACGACTATTTTCTCTATGACTGGCACGTCCGGGAGCCCAGCCACCGCTGGCACGGGTTCCGCCATGCCGGCTTTGCCCTGCACAACGCCTCACGGGATTTTCAGCTGGGCCCCATTGAGCGGGATATCATCTGTAAGCACATGTTTCCCCTCAATCTGACGCTGCCCTGCTACCGGGAGAGCGCTCTGGTCAGTCTGGCGGATAAGCTC
Source organism: Candidatus Onthomonas sp. (assembly GCA_051866795.1). Classification (GTDB taxonomy): domain Bacteria; phylum Bacillota; class Clostridia; order Oscillospirales; family Oscillospiraceae; genus Onthomonas. Next base: position 17,223 of record JBJDXT010000163.1, read on the forward strand.
TGCGCGGCAGGAGAGACGATCAACCTCCCGCGGCCGGGCTGGAATCTGGCTATTTAACGCAAATCATTCGATTTGACAGAAAGAGAGGTACCGGAATGCGCTTTGGTTACTGTGCGTCCATTCAGGACGCCCCTTTGCTGCGGGAGCTGGGCTATGATTATCTGGAGTGCGTCCTGCGGGATCTGGACGGGATGAGCTCCGGAGAGCTCCGGGAGGCCCGGAGTCTTTTGCGGGAAACCGGCCTGGCCGCCGAGGCGTTCAACTGCTTCTACGGCCCCCAGCGCCTGGTGGGGGAGGACGCAACCCCTCTCCCCGAGCTGCTGGATTATACCAACCGTGTCCTGGAGCGGGCTGCGGAGCTGGGCGGCAGAATTGCCGTCTACGGCAGCGGCAGGGCCAGGCACATCCCGGAGGGTTTTTCCCGGGAAAGGGCCAGAGCCCAGTTCTGTGAGGCGGTCTGGCATACCGCCGAGGCGGCCCGTCAGTTCGGCATCACCCTGGTGCTGGAGCCGCTGAACGCCGGAGAGACCAACTTCTTCCACACAGTGGAGGAGGGAGCTCAGCTGGTACAGGAGATCGGCAACGAAAATCTCTTCCTGCTGGCGGACTGGTATCATGTCTGCCGGGAGGGGGAGCCCTTTGAGCAGATCGCCCAAGCGGGGCCTCTGCTGCGGCATATCCATCTGGCGGAGCCGGTCAACCGGCGGGTGCCCCGCACCGGAGACGGCGCCGACTACGTTGCCATGGGCGCCGTACTGGCCCGGGCAGGCTATCAGAGAAGAATCAGCATTGAGGCGATTCACGACCCGGCCCGTACCCTGCGCAAGGAGGCGCAGGAGGGGCTGGAAGTGCTGCGCCGGTATTTTGCATAGGAGGGGACTGTCATGAAAAAGGTACGCCTTGGCATTATCGGCATCGGCAATATGGGCTCCTTCCACATCGGCAACCTGAAGGCCGGAAAATGCCCGGAGATCGAGCTGACCGCCGTGGCCGACATCGACCCGGCCCGGATCCGCTGGGCGGAGGAGAACCTGCCCGCCCCTGTCCTCAAATTTGACAACGCCTATGACCTGCTGGACTGCGGTAAAATTGACGCCGCCCTGGTGGCGGTGCCCCATTTCTATCACCCCCACTTTGCTAAAGAGTGCTTCCGGCGGCATATCCACGTCATGGTGGAAAAGCCTGCGGGAGTCTACACCCGCCAGGTGGAGGAGATGAACGGGTTGGCCAAGGACGCCGGCGTGGTCTTTGGCATGATGTTTAACCAGCGCACCAATCCCATCTACCGCAAAATGCGGGAGATTGTCCAGTCCGGCGAGCTGGGCAGCATCCGCCGCACCTCCTGGCTGATTACCGACTGGTACCGCTCCCGAGTCTACTACGAGTGCAGCCCCTGGCGGGCTACCTGGAGCGGCGAGGGCGGCGGCGTGCTGCTCAACCAGTGTCCCCACAACCTGGATCTGTGGCAGTGGATCTGCGGCATGCCGGTGCTGGTGGACGCCAAGGTCCACTACGGCAAGTGGCACGATATCGAGGTAGAGGACGACGTCACCGCCTATGTGGAGTACCCCAACGGGGCCACCGGCACCTTTATCACCAGCACCGGCGACTGCCCGGGCAGCAACCGGTTTGAGATCGACTTTGACAACGGCAAGCTGGTCACGGAAAACGGAAAGCTCTTCCGCTGGGACATGGAGATGCCGGAGGCGGAGTGGTCGAGAACCAACACCGAGCCTTTCCGCTATCCCAGGGTGACCATGACCGAGGTGGAGACAGACGGACAGAACACCGAGCACTCCGGCGTCCTCAACGCCTTTGCCGGGGCCATCCTCCGGGGCGAGCCGCTGGTGGCGGCAGGGGAAGAGGGTATCTATGGCCTGACCCTCTCCAACGCCATGCACCTGTCCTCCTGGCTGGGCCGCCCGGTACAAATTCCCTTTGACAGCGAGCTGTACTATGAGGAGCTGATGAAGCGGGTCAGGACCTCCCGCCGGCCCTGGGACGGCTTTACCGGCTGAGCCCCGCCGATTTTTAAGGAAAACGAAAGCAGATCTTCAGAAGAATCCAACCTTTGCCTGTTATCCTGTGGGCAGACAAAGGAGGCGGAGCTTGATGGAGCTGTCCGGAATTTTGATTTTGCTCTCTCTGATCCTGCTCGTGGCCCGGTGAGGGGTTGACAAGCCGCCGGAGGGATGGTATCATAATCGGCAGAATTGCGACGACGAGGAAAAGTATCACAGTCCCCTCTGCGCAGAGAGCCCCCGGCCGGTGAAAGGGGGAGAGAGATCTGTGAGAATACCCCTCTGAGCAGCCCCCTGAACGGTTTTCCAAGTAGGGCAGGCCGGATGCGCCCGTTACCGCGCCGGAGTTTGTTGGAACTCCCTGAGGCTCTCTCTGTGAGGAGGGGGCGAACCAGAGGTGGTACCGCGCTTTTTGCGCCCTCTGTCCCGAAACTGGGGACAGAGGGCTTTTTATTTTGCCCGTCCCCGAGAAAAACGAGCAAAGGAGACAAACGAAATGACACTGTACGAAGAGCTGGTGGCCCGTGGCCTCATCGCCCAGGTGACCAACGAAAAAGAGATCAGCGAGATGATCAACAATGGCAAGGCTGTGTTCTACATCGGCTTTGACCCCACGGCGGACTCTCTCCATGTGGGCCACTTTATGGCCCTGTGCCTGATGAAGCGGCTGCAGATGGCGGGCAATAAGCCCATCGCCCTCATCGGCGGCGGCACCGCCATGATCGGCGACCCCTCCGGCAAGAGCGATATGCGTAAAATGATGACCCGCGAGACCATCCAGCACAACTGCGACTGCTTCAAAAAGCAGATGAGCCGGTTCATCGACTTCTCCGAGGGCAAGGCCCTCATGGTGAATAACGCCGACTGGCTGCTGGATCTGAACTATGTGGACGTCCTCCGGGAGGTGGGCGCCTGCTTCTCCGTGAACAATATGCTCCGGGCCGAGTGCTACAAGCAGCGGATGGAGAAGGGCCTCAGCTTCCTGGAGTTTAACTACATGATCATGCAGTCCTACGACTTCTACACCCTGTTCCAGAAGTACGGCTGCAACATGCAGTTTGGCGGCAACGACCAGTGGAGCAATATGCTGGGCGGCACCGAGCTGATCCGCAAGAAGCTGGGCAAGGATGCCCACGCCATGACCATCACCCTGCTGCTCAACTCCGAGGGCAAGAAGATGGGCAAGACGGAGAAAGGTGCCGTCTGGCTGGATCCGGAGAAGACCTCTCCTTACGACTTCTACCAGTACTGGCGCAACGTGGACGACGCCGACGTGATCAAGTGCATCAAGATGCTCACCTTCCTGCCTCTGGAGGAGATTCAGAAGATGGAGTCCTGGGAGGGCAGCCAGCTCAACCACGCCAAGGAGATTCTGGCCTATGAGCTGACCAAGCTGGTCCACGGCGAGGAGGAAGCCAACAAGGCCCAGCAGACTGCCCGCAGCCTCTTCGGCGGCTCCGGCGCCCCCGCTGACATGCCGGAGACGGTGATCAGCGCCGACGACCTGACTGACGGCAGCATCGGCATTCTCAAGCTGCTGGTGCTCTCCGGCCTGGCCTCCTCCAACGGCGACGCCCGCCGGGCCATCACCAAGGACAAGTGCATCAGCGTAGGGGAGGAGAAGGTGACCGATGCCACTGTCTCCTTTACCGCAGACCAGCTCTCCGGCGAGGGCCTGGTGCTGAAAAAGGGCAAGAAGGTCTACCATCGGGTGCATCTGTAAGCAAAAACCAATACTGAGTGACAGCAGCTGTTCCGCTCAAGAGGGACAGCTGCTGTTTTATCCAGAAGAAACTGCATTAAGGATAAATAGTAAGCAATCATTTAGGAAACAGGATTATTTATCTAAGATTTAATATGTAAAAATATCTTAAACAACATATCTAAAACAATTTTTTTCATTGACAAATTAATGAGCGCGAGCTATAATGCAGATATGCAAAGAAAATAGAATTTAGTTAGGAATGAGGTGATAGTGAACTAAAGAAAGTAGGTGTAACCATTATATTTATTATGTTGCATACGGCCATTCACAAGTTGCAGTTAACGTTGGCTTCTCTGTGTCAAAAGGCGGAGCGGATGCATCGATTACTTTTTCTTTAGGGGTCTCTATAGCAGATGAAGCTAAAGGAAGAGTAGTGCCAAAATAAAGGATGGATAAATGAGGTAGATAATGTGTATGAGACATAGTATCAGGTATATTTTTGTTGCGATTGTTATAGTTCTTCAATTAATAACAATTGCGCAACTGTATGAGATTAAACATACCGTAGACCAATTGTATGGACTGTGTGGTAGCATTTGGGAGAGAATGGATGATCAGGACATTAAGTGGTATCAGTGGATGGAGGAGTACCGGCAGAACGAGGAAATCGTAACGGAGGACTAAAGGAAAAGTGGGACGCACTCCTTCTGTCTGCCCTTCGGGCAGCCACCTCCCTCAGAGAGGGAGGCTTTGCCCTCTGCGGACAGAAAGAAAATCCTTTTCAACGATCCATACAAACGTAAAAAAGGCCGCCCCACCCGGGACGGCCTTTCAAATCCATTCAGAAAACTCAGAAGCTGGTCTCCACCGGCTCCACGTTGTAGTTCTCGCACATGACGGTGAGGGCGTCAGACAGGTTGTGCCCACTGACCAGGATGGAGATATCCACCTCAGAGGTGGTAATCAGCATGACCTGGATGCCTGCCTGGCTGAGCAGGGTAAAGACCTTGGCGGCCACGCCGGGGGTCTGCACCATGTTCTCGTCATAAAAGGCCAGCTTGCAGTTGCCGGGAAGGATTTCCGGGGAAATGGCCGGATTCTCCTGGCGCAGCTTG
>JBJDXT010000164.1:0-21964 GCA_051866795.1 Candidatus Onthomonas sp.
TCAGGCCATGGAGCAGGCGAAAGAGGAGGCCCAGCGCCTCCGGGCCTCCATGGAGTCGGACGCGGAGAAGGCAGCGGAGTACCGCCGTCAGCTGGAGACCGAGCGGGCCAAGGTCACCGAGGCCGCCCGCCGGGAGGCGGAGTCCATCCTCAACGAGGCCCGCACCGTCTCCAACCAGGTGTTCCACCAGCTGGACGAGATGAAAAAGCGGGACCGGAAGGAGCTCTCCGCCCAGGAGGAGAACCAGCGCCGGGCGGAGCTGCGCCGGAGCATCAACCAGACGGCGGACAGGCTGGCCCCCACCCAGAAGGAAGTGCTGCCCCCCACCCGGCCCGCTCAGGCGGGAGATACGGTGGAGCTGCTCAAGGTGGGCACCAGGGCGCAAGTGATCTCGGTGAACAAGGACGGCACCCTCCGGCTTCAGGCGGGCATTATGACGGTCACCGCCAGGCAGGAGGAGGTCCGGGTGCTGGAGGGACAAAAGACCAACGCCCAGGCCCAGGCCAAAAAGATGGCCAGCCGGGTGGAGCATACCATCCGCGCCTCCGGCGCCCGGCCGGAGCTGGACATCCGGGGCTTGATGTGCGACGAGTGCCAGGGAGTCATCGACCGGTTTTTGGATGACGCGGTCATGGCCCGGCTGCAGACGGTGACCATCATCCACGGCAAGGGCACCGGCGCCCTGCGTCAGGCGGTGCAGCAGCATCTGCGCACCTGCAAATATGTCAAGAGCTTCCGCCCCGGCCGCTTCGGCGAGGGCGAGAACGGCGTCACCGTGGTGGAGCTGCGGTGAGAAAAGGAAGGCCGCAGGGCGTTTGACAGAAAATACCACCCGTTTTTCGGAAAACGATGGGCAAAGACAGATTGTTTCAGCAGGTTTATGCGGTAAAATGTTTTAGGACGGGTGGAAAAACAGGGAAATTTGGTTAAATTGACGTTGACGGGAACAGATGAAATCTGCTATGATAAGGTATCATTACAGACAGTGCCTTGGGGGTATCACTTATGACTGTGAAACAAGCTGTTGTCAATAACCAGGTGGGCCTGTACGCCCGGCCCGCTACCTTCTTCATTCAGAAGGCCAACGAGTTCAAGAGCTCTATTTGGATGGAGAAGGACGAGCGCCGTGTCAACGCCAAGAGCCTGCTGGGCGTCCTGTCTCTGGGTGTGGTTCAGGGAACTGAGATCACCCTCATCGCCGACGGTGTGGACGAGGCGGAGGCCATCGACAGCCTGGTGGCGCTGCTGGCCGACGGCCTGAATCAGTAAGCTGCCAAAACGATAAGACATCAGAGAGAGCACCGCCATGGCCAACACCGTGGGGTGCTCTTTTCGCAACTGCTATACTGCCATGACGAAAGAAGAGCTGAAGCAAAAGGCCCACTCTCTGCCCCTGGGGCCGGGAGTCTATATTATGATGGACGAGACCGGTCAAGTGATCTATGTGGGCAAATCCCGGGCGCTGAAAAACCGGGTGAGCCAGTATTTTGCCGACCTGGCAAGCCACAACGCCAAGACCCGAGCCATGGTGGCCCAGATTGACCACTTCGACTACCTGCTGGCCTCCAGCGAGTTCGAGGCGTTGGTGCTGGAAAACTCCCTCATCAAACGGCACAAGCCCCGGTATAATATCCTCTTGAAGGACGACAAGGGCTACCCCTATATCCGCCTGTCCAACGAGGACTATCCACGGTTTTCCATGGTGTCCAAGCCGGGCAAGGACAACGCCCGGTATTTCGGCCCCTACGGGGGGCGCAACGCCACGGCGGAGTGCATCAAGGCCATCTGCAACGCCCTGCGCCTGCCCACCTGCCGGCGGCAGTTTCCCCGGGATATCGGCAAGGAGCGGCCCTGCCTGAACCATCATCTGGGCATCTGCGACGGCTGGTGCCAGGGCAAGCTGACCCAGTCGGACTACCGGGAGCGGATCTATCAGGCGGTGCGGCTGCTGGAGGGCAAATTCTCCCAGGTGGAGCAGGAGCTGAAAAGCGAGATGCTCAGGGCCTCGGAGGAGCTGCGCTTTGAGGCGGCGGCGGAGTACCGGGACCGGCTCCAGGCCATTGAGCTGTTGGGTACCCGGCAGCGGGTGGTGGCCGCCTCCCGGGCGGATACCGACGTGGTGGGCTTTTACCGGGGCACCGCCAAGAGCTGCTTTGTGGTGCTCCACTTTCTCTCCGGCTCCCTCACCGACCGGGACACCCAGGTGCTGCCCACCCCCATGGAGGAGGACACCGGGGAGATCGTCTCCACCCTGGTCAAGCAGTACTACCTGAACCGGAACGTCCTGCCGAAAGAGGTGCTGCTGCCCCGGAGCTTTGAGGACGCGGAGGAGCTGCAGGAACTGCTCACCCGGACCGCCGGGCACAAGGTGACACTGACCGTGCCCAAACGGGGGGACCGGGTCAACCTGATCCAGCTGGCCGAGCGCACCGCCCAGGACGAGGCGGATCGGGCCACTACCGCCCAGGAGCGGCAGAACAAGCTGCTGGAGCTGCTGGGCCGCACCCTGGGGCTGGACAAGGCCCCGGAGCGCATCGAGGCCTACGACATCTCCAACACCGGCGCCAGCAATATCGTGGCCTCCATGACGGTGTTTCAGGACGGCAAGCCGCTGAAAAAGGACTACCGCCGCTTCAAGCTCCGGGACATGGAGCATCCCGACGACTACGCCTCCATGGAGCAGGTGCTCACCCGGCGGTTTCGCCGGTATCTGGAGGGGGACGAGAAGTTTGACACCCTCCCTGACCTGATCCTCATGGACGGCGGCCAGGGCCAGGTGGGGGTGGCCCTCCGGGTGCTGGAGGAGCTGGGACTGGAGGTGCCGGTGTTCGGCATGGTCAAGGACAGCCGCCACCGTACCCGTGCCCTGGTGGCGGAGAGCGGCGAGGAGATCGGCATCCAGCAGAGTCAGGCGCTGTTTAGCCTGATCGGCCGGATCCAGGAGGAGACCCACCGGTTTGCCATCACCTTCCACCGGGAGAGCCACGCCAAGCAGACGGTGGCCTCCGGTCTGGAGCAGATCCCCGGGGTGGGAGAGGCCCGGCGCAAGGCGCTGCTCAGCCAGTTCAAGACGGTGAAGGCGATTGCCGGCGCCACCGAGGAGCAGCTGGCCCAGGCGGTGCCGAAAAATACCGCCCGGGCGGTGTGGCTCCACTTCCACCCCCAGCAGGAGAAAGGAGAATCCCAATGCGAGTGATTACAGGCGCCGCCCGGGGCAAGCGGCTGGGCGAGCTCTCCGGCATGGAGACCCGCCCCACCACCGACCGGGTGAAGGAGGCGCTGTTCAATATTATCCAGTTTGACATCGAGGGCCGGCGGGTGCTGGACCTGTTTGCCGGCACCGGACAGCTGGGCATCGAGTGCCTCAGCCGGGGAGCGGCCCAGTGCGTTTTTGTGGACCGGCGGCGGGACGCGGCGGCGCTGATCCGCAGCAACCTGCGGGCCACCGGACTGGAAAAAAATGCAAAGGTATTTCAGGAAGATTCCCTGAATTGTCTGAAAAAGCAGCGGGAGCCCTTCCATTTGGTCTTTTTGGACCCTCCCTATGACACGGATCTGCTGGAAAACGCATTAAATACCATCGCCGCAATTGACATCCTTTCCGAAAATGGTATAATCATCTGTGAAAGCCGGGCAGAAAAGGAACTGCCCGCCCTTTCCGCTCCCTATCGCAAGGACAAGTCCTACCGGTACGGAAAGATCAAACTTACCATTTACCGAAAGGACGGATCTGCCCAATGAGGACCGCGATCTATCCCGGCAGCTTTGACCCGGTGACCCGGGGCCACCTGGACATTATCAAGCGGGCGGCCGCCCAGTTTGACCATCTGATCGTCTGTGTCATGGTCAATTCGGAAAAGACCGGATTGTTCACCCCCCAGGAGCGGGTGGCGCTGTTGCGCAGGGTGACCCGAGAGCTGGACAATGTGGAGATCGACGCCTCTGACGCCCTGCTGGCGGACTATGCCAGACAGCGCCAGGCCAGCTGCGTGGTCAAGGGCCTGCGGGCCATGTCGGACTTCGAAAAGGAGTTCCAGATGGCCATGATTAACCGCAAGCTGAATCCGGGCCTGGAGACCATGTTCCTCTCCGCCCGTCAGAATTATACCTACCTCAGCTCCAGCATCACCAAGGAGCTGGCCATGTACCGGGTGCCTCTTCAGGACTTTGTCCCGGAGGAGATTGCAGGCGAGGTGCAGGCGAAAATAGAAGGACAGTTGTGCCGGACAGCCCGGCCGATCGCTGAAGAAAAGGATGGTTGAACCCTATGGCAAATGGAGTGACTGAACTGCTGGACATGCTCTACCGCATGATCGACGATGCAAAGGGCGGCCTGGGCGGAACCTGCCGCATCAACCGGGACGACGCGCTGGATATCCTGGACGAGATCCGCAACAAATTCCCCGCTGAGCTCAGTGAGGCGAAAAAGCTGATGACCACCCGCAACGAGTATCTGGACGGCGCCAAGACCGACGCTGAGCACATCCGCCAGCAGGCCATTGACAAGGCCAAGCAGATGGTGGACGAGCACGAGATCGTCCGTCAGGCCCGGGCTGAGGCTGCCAGAGTGACCGCCCAGGCGGAGAAGCGCTCTGAGGACCTGAAGCGGGCCGCCAACGACTACTGTGAGGACGCTATGCGCCGTACCGAGGACGCCGTCAATGTGGCGCTCAACGAGATCCGCCAGTCCCGGTCCAAGTTCCGGGCCGTGGCCGGTATGGGCACTCCCCGGTATTCCAACAACGCCGCAAATGCGCCCTATGACGCAGAAAAAGACGAGGAGTAAGGCCTCCCCTGACAATCCAAATCCAACAAAACAGAGGCAGTTCTCACGGCTGTCTCTGTTTTCCTGTTTTCTCCCTTTTTCCCGGAGAAGAGACTTTTTTCGTCCGGCTTCCGTAATTAACATAATTCCGACCTGTTGCCCGGAAAAAGGGGTAAAAACCGGCCGATTTTGCAACTTGATTCTTTCAAAAATGAAAATTACTAATGAAAATTGCACTTTTGGAAGCAAAAAACGGGGGAAATTCCTTAGAAAAATTGGTAACAAGGGGTTGCAATTTTGGAACAAAAGAATTATACTACCACTAATGGTACTTCCGGGGGACCGGAGGCACAAAATGAGGAGACGGAAAGGCTGGTTGGCTGCGCTATGGCAGAGTTGACCCATCGTCCGGTGCTGCTGACGGAATGTCTGCAGGGGCTGTGTATTCAGCCGGAAGGCGTCTATGTGGACGGCACCTTGGGCCGGGCGGGCCACGCCAGAGAGGTGGCGGCCAGGCTGACCACCGGCCGGCTGATCGGCATCGATCAGGATCAGGCGGCGCTGGATGCAGCGCCAGGCCGGTTTGGCCCCCTGCTGGACCGGGTGACCCTGGTGCACCGGAATTTCCGGGACATCCCCCAGGTGCTGGACGAGCTGGGGATTGCCGGCGTGGACGGCATTCTGCTGGATCTGGGCGTCTCCTCTCCGCAGCTGGACGACGGCAGCCGGGGCTTTTCCTATCTGCAGGACGCCCCGCTGGACATGCGCATGGATCAGACCCAGGCTCTGACGGCGGCGGAGGTGGTCAACACCTGGCCGGAGGAGGAGCTGCGGCAGATTCTCAGCCGGTACGGCGAGGAACGGTATTCTCCCCGCATTGCATCGGCCATCTGCCGCCGGCGGGAACAGGCTCCCATCCGCACCACATTGGAGCTGGTGGAGATCATCCGTTCCGCCATGCCCGCCCAGGCCCTTCGGGAAAAGCAGCACCCGGCCAAGCGCAGCTTTCAGGCGCTGCGCATCGCCGTCAACGACGAGCTGGGCGCCATTGCGGACACCATGGAGGCGGTCATCCCCCGATTGAATCCCGGCGGACGGCTGTGCGTCATCTCCTTCCACTCGCTGGAGGACCGCATCGTCAAGACCGCCATGGCCCAGGCCGCCCGGGGCTGCACCTGCCCGCCGGAGTTTCCGGTGTGCGTCTGCGGGAACAGCCCTCAGGTCCGGCTGACACCGAGAAAACCCATTCTTCCTTCCCCGGCAGAGCTGGAGGAGAACCCCAGAGCCCGCAGCGCCAAGCTGCGCATCTGTGAGAAGTGCTGAGGGAAGTTATACTATTCAGAAACGAGGCGTAAGCATGGCTTCTGCTGTCAAACGCAATCACACCTATGGCAATGTGGCCTATGACACCGGCCGCTTCAACACCGCTCCCAGCCGCCGGGGCCCTCAGCTGCAGGAGCTGCCGCTGGTCCGCCCCCGCAAGCGGTCTCAGGAGCAGGTCCAGACCCGGGTCAAGGTTGCCCTCCGGCCTAAGGAGGAGTACAGCCTGCTGCCCGCGGTGGGATTCCTGGTGGCGGCCCTGATGGCAGTGATGATCATTGTGGGCTATAGCCAGCTCAACGCCATCTACGCCCAGACGGTGGAGACCCGGGATCAGCTCGTGGCCCTGGAGGCGGAGGAGACCCGTCTTCGTGCCCAGTATGAGGAGGTCTTTGACCAGAATACCCTCCAGGCGGCGGTGGCCAGTGCCGGGGGAGCTCTGTCTGAGGCCCGCAGCGACCAAAAGATCTATGTGGATCTCTCTGAACCGGACAACGCCGTGGTTTACAGCCAGTCGGGGGAGAACGGCCTGCTGCAGAACCTGAAGGATCTCTGGAAGAGCCTGACGGAATAACCCCGGAGCGGAATACATAGAGTGAAGGGCGCAGCCAAAAGAGAATGAACCAGCGAGGCGTAAGAAAAATAATTTTTTCTTGCGCCTTTTTTATCCCAAGGTGGAACCGGCCACTGGAAAGGCAGTGATTTCGTGAATAAAGAGCGTAAAATTCGGGAGGCAGGCAAGGCAGCCAACCGTCTGGTGTTCAGCCGGACGGTCAAGTTGATGGTGGTCTTCGGTCTGGTCATCTTTCTTCCGCTGATCTGGCAGCTGTATCAGATTCAGATTGTCCATCACGACGAGCTGGAGGAAAAGGCCATTAACCAGCAGACCTCGGAGCTGTCTGTCTCTGCCTCCCGTGGTACCATCTATGACGCCAACGGCAATGTGCTGGCCATCAGCTCCACTGCCTATGACGTCATCATCTCCCCCAAGGCGATCGTGGACAAACAGGCCGATCTGGACAAAAAGAAGGAGAGCGCCAGAGAAAAGGCTGAGGAGAAAAACAAGGACGCCTCCCAGACGGAGCGGGACAAGGCGGTGGCGGAGGCGATCACCCCCTATGACTGGAATGTGGAGGATGTGGTCTGCACCAATCTGGCGGAGATTCTGGATCTGGACGAGAGCGAGCTGCGGACCAAGTGCCAGAAGACCACCAGCCAGTACCAGCGCCTGGCCATCAAGGTGGACCGGGATACGGAGGACCAGGTTCGGGAGCTGATGGAGTCCTACAGCCTCTCCGGCTGCATCTACCTCCAGCCCAACACCAAACGGTATTATCCTTATGCCAATCTGGCGGCCCAGATTATCGGTTTTACAAATGACAATGGCGGCGCCTATGGCCTGGAGGCCGGCTATGAGACCCAGTTGGCCGGCGAGGCCGGTCTGGTGGTGACCGCCAAAAACGCTGCGGGCACCGACCTGATGAATTTCTTTCAGGACTATTACGACGCGGAGGACGGCTCTAACCTGCATCTGACCCTGGACGCCACCATCCAGTCCTACTGTGAAAACTATCTGGAAAAGTACTGCAAACAGTACGACACCCAGAACGGCGGCCTGATTATCGTCATGGAGTGCGACACCGGCGCTATCCTGGGCATGGCCATGTCCCCCACCTTTGACCTGAATAACTACAGTGAGGTGATTGACGAGACCCTGCTGGCCCAGGTGGAGGAGAACGCCCAGGAAAAGGTGAAGCAGTCTGAGGCGGAGGTGAAGGAGGCCATCGCAAAGGCGGAGGAAGAGGACACTGAGCTGACACCCGAGGAAAAGACCCCTCTTACCTACGAAGAGGCCTATAAGATTGCCTACTCCGAGGCGTTGTCCTCCCAGTGGACCAACAAGGCGATCACCGATAACTACGAGCCCGGCTCCACCTTTAAGGCATTGGTGCTGGCCGCTGGCCTGGAAGAGGGCGTCATCGACGAGAACTCCACCTTTGAGTGCGGCGGCTCAGTGCAGGTGGACACCTGGACCATCCGCTGCTCCAACCGGAACGGCCACGGACACCAGACCCTGGCCGAGGCTATTGGCCACTCCTGCAACCCTGCCCTGATCTCCATCGGACAGAAGCTGGGCAAGGAGACCTTCTATGAGTATTTCTACAATTTTGGCCTGATGGATCCCACTGGCATCGACCTGCCCTATGAAAACAGCAGTAATATCTGGCCCCAGGAGGAGTTTGGCATCACCCAGCTGGCCACCGCCTCCTTTGGCCAGCGCTTCACCGTGACGCCCATCCAGATGATCACCGCCTTTAATGCCGTCATCAACGGAGGCTACCTCTACACCCCTTATGTGGTGGACTCCGTCACCGACCAGAACGGCAGCATTACCTACGAGGCGGACACCACTCCGGTGCGTCAGGTGATCAGCGAGAGCACCAGCCAGCGGTGCGCTGAGATTCTGGAGGGCGTGGTCAGCAAGTACACCGGCAAGCAGGCCTATCAGGCCGGCTATCGGATCGGCGGTAAGACCGGTACTTCTGAAACGTTGGATAAGACTGAGGAAGGTAAAAAGAACTATATCGTCTCCTTCATGGGCTTTGCCCCCGCAGACGACCCGGACGTCATCGCCCTGGTCATCTTTGACCGGCCCAAGAATGTGGGCGGTGGTTACACCGCCAACGGAGAATATATCTCCGGCGGCAATATGGCTGCACCGGTGGCCGGCAAGCTGCTGGCGGATATTCTGGATTACCGTGGCTACGAGCGGTCCTATAGCTCGGACGATCTCACTGGTGCGCCTACCGAAGTTCCCAATCTCTCCGGTATGACTGAAAACCAGGCGGAGCAGGCCCTTAAGGAAAAACAACTGGACTATCGGACAGTGGGCAGCGGTGAAACAGTCACCGGCCAGATCCCGTCTGCCGGCAACTATATCCCTCAGAACAGTACAGTCATCCTCTATATGGGAGAGGAGGCCCCCACTGATGCGGTGGAGATGCCCAACTTGAAGGGTCTGTCTCCGAAGGAGGCCATGGAGACGCTCAACAGCCGGGGCCTGTTTATGAAGGCCAGCGGAGCGTCCAGCAGTTACAGCAGCAATATTGTCTGTGTGGATCAGAGCGTGGCTCCGGGTACCATGACCTCACGGGGATATGTGGTTACAGTGGAGTTTGGCGACAGCGGCGGCGGCAGCGGCGATGCTGATATTGCCGCCCGGGATTAAAGATCCTGTGCTTTGTGCCAAAAAAGAGGGACAGGGCGGCCAGGCGCAATCGTACACAAGAGAGGTAGAAAGCGGCGGAAAAGTGTGGTATCCTAAGACGATAACAGTTACTGCCGTGTAGGAGGTTCAAAAGAGATGAGAGTGATTGTCGGCTTTATTGTTGCCTTTGTGGTCAGCTATGCTCTGGGCAAGGTGCTGATCCCCTGGCTGGTTGCCCTGAAGGCCGGCCAGACCATCAAGGAGATCGGTCCCAAGTGGCACATGTCCAAACAGGGGACTCCCACTATGGGCGGCCTTATGTTTATCGCGGGCATTCTGATCGCCGTGCTGACGGCAGGGCTGCCCGATCTGCTTGCCGGCCGGTTTGGAGGGCTGATGGTATTCCTCTTCGCCCTGGTATTCGGCGCCATTGGCTTTTTCGACGACTATATGAAGGTGAAGTATAAGAAGAATGAGGGCCTGACTGCTGCCCAGAAGTTTCTGCTTCAGCTGGCTGCGGCGATTCTGTTTATCGTGCTGCTGCGCTCTCTGGGCTATCTGACGGCGGATCTGTATATCCCCTTCTTCAATGTGACTTTCCAGATCCCATGGGTGGTCTATATGGCCTTCGCTGCCTTTGTCATCGTGGGCACTGTCAACTCGGTGAATCTGACCGACGGCGTGGACGGTCTGGCCACCGGCGTGACCATGCCGGTCGCCATCTTCTATGTGGCTGTGGCTGCCTATTGGGGCTACACCGAGCTGGGCGTCTTTGCAGCTGCCCTCTTTGGCGGCCTGTGCGCCTTTTTGATCTATAACTTCCATCCGGCCAAGGTGTTCATGGGTGACACCGGCTCCCTCTTCCTGGGCGGCGCTGTGGCCGGCCTGGCCTTCTGCCTGGATATCCCCCTGATTCTCATTCTGGTGGGCATCATCTATATCGCTGAGACCCTCAGCGACATCATCCAGGTGGCCTATTTCAAAGCCACCCATGGCAAGCGGATTTTCCGGATGGCTCCCCTCCACCACCACTTTGAGATGGGCGGCTGGAGCGAGGAGAAGCTGTTCTTTGTTTTCAGCGGCATCACCGCCGCCGCCTGCATTCTGGCCTTCTGGGGCGTGATGGACCGGTTCCCCGCCCTGTAAATCGCAACGTTACGGGAACCGGCAGAAAAGGAGCGACACTATGGCTTGGAGAACAAAACGGGATCTGACCCGGGAGGAGCAGTGGGCATTGGGGCCTATCGATATGCCCTTTCTGATGCTGACCCTGCTGCTGCTGGGGATCGGACTGGTCATGCTGCTTTCCGCCTCCTCCTATTCTGCCAGCATGGAGTCCCAGTCCAAATATGACGCCCTCTACTATTTTAAGCGCCAGGCAATTTTTGCCGTGCTGGGAATTATCGTCATGTATGTGGTCTCCAAGATCAACTACCAGCAGCTGCGTTGGCTGGGTGCCATCGCGCTAACTATCGCGATCTTTCTGCTGGTGCTGGTGCTGATCCCCATTCCCCATGTCAGCATCTCAGCAAACAATGCCCGTCGCTGGCTGAGCCTGGGTTTCACTACCTTCCAGCCCTCAGAGATTGCGAAAATCGGCGTGGTCATGTACTTTGCTTCCCGACTATCGAAACGGCCCCTGACCCAGCTCCAGGCTCAGGCAAAAAAGCCTTCCGCCCGGAGAAAAAATGCCAAAGGTCTGGAAAAGGCACTCTACGCCATCCAGGACTTCGGCGACCGTACCGGAATGTGGGAGCTGGTGCCCTATGTGCTGGTGCTGGGCATTATTGCCATCCTGCTGATGCTGGAGCCCCATATGTCGGGCACCATCCTGGTCTTCGCCGCTGCCGCTGCCATTCTGTTTGCCGCCGGTATCCACTGGGGTTGGTTCGTAGCGGGAGGCAGCCTTGTGGTGGCGGCCCTGGTGTTGTTCATCCAGGTCACCGGATACAACTCCAGCCGGATCACCATCTGGCAGGATCCCTGGTCTGACCCGACGAATAAGGGGTATCAGATCATCCAGTCTCTCTATGCTGTGGCTTCCGGAGGTATCTCCGGTCAGGGCTTTGGCCTGAGCCGGCAGAAGTATCTGTATCTGCCTGAGGAACAGAACGACTTTATCTTCGCTGTGGTCTGCGAGGAGCTGGGCTTTATCGGGGCCACCCTGATCATTCTGCTCTTTGCCCTGCTGGTGCTCCGGGGCTACTGGCTGGCCCTCCACGCCCGGGACCGGTTTGGCTCCCTGCTGGTGGTGGGTATCACCACCCTGCTGGCGGTGCAGGTATTTCTGAACATCGCCGTGGTCACCAATCTCATCCCCGCTACCGGTATCTCTCTGCCCTTCTTTAGCTATGGCGGCACTGCGCTGGTTATCCAGCTGGCTGAGATGGGCATTATCCTGTCGGTCTCCCGGCAGATTCCAGCCCCCAAACAGGGGTGACAGAAAGGAAGCAGCCATATGAAAGTGCTCTTTACCTGCGGCGGTACCGCCGGACATATCAATCCCGGTCTGGCCTTGGCCCGGATGTTTCAGCAGCGGGACGGGGCGGAGATCCTCTTTGTGGGCGCCGACGGCGGCATGGAGCAGGAGCTGGTGCCGAGAGAGGGCTTTCCCATCCGCACCGTCACCATTACCAGCTTTTACCGCTCCCTCAGCCTGGGGGGCATCAAGCATAACCTGATCACGGTGAAAAACCTGGTCACCTCCCGCAGTCAGGCCGCCCGGATTCTCAAGGATTTCCAGCCCGACCTGGTGGTGGGCACCGGCGGCTACGCCTCCTACCCGGTGGTCCGGGCGGCGGCCAAGCGGGGGATCCCCACCGCCGTTCATGAGTCCAACGCCGAGCCGGGCCTCACCACCAAGGCGCTGTCCAAGGTGGTGGACAAGGTGATGGTGGGCTTCGAGGAGAGCCGGAAGCATTACTCCCATCCGGAGCGGGTGGAGGTCACCGGCACTCCGGTGCGGGGGGACTTTTTCCAGATGACCCGTCAGGAGGCCCGGAAAGCGCTGGGCTATACCGACGACCTGCCCGTGGTGCTGACCACCTGGGGCAGCCTGGGCGCCCAGGTGATGAACGACCATATGGTGGACTTTGTGGCCCGGGAGTGCCGGGAGGGACAGCCCTTCCACCACATCTACGGCGTGGGCCAGCGGTACTACCAGCGGGTGCTGGACAGGCTGGCGGAAAAGGGCATTGACCTGAAGGACTATCCCCGGGTGGACGTCCGGGAGTATATCTATGACATGCCCGCCTGCATGGATGCGGCGGACGTGGTGCTCAGCCGGGCGGGCGCGTCCACCATTTCGGAGATCTCCGCCATCGCCAAGCCCAGCATTCTGGTGCCCAGCCCCAATGTGACTGCCAACCACCAGGAGAAAAACGCCCGGGTCCTCTCCGATCAGGGAGGCGCCGTGCTGATGTTGGAGCCGGAGTGCACTGGGGACAAGCTCTATGAGCAGGTCTGCTCCATGCTCGCTCACCCCACCCAGCTGAGTGAGATGAGCAAAAACCTGGCCCGGCTGTCGGTCACCGATGCCAATGAGCGCATCTATCAGGTGCTCAAGGGCCTGATGAAGTAACAAAGGCACCTTTTTGCCTTTCTTCTCATAGAATGACACAAAACTGTGGGGAGGAAGCTACATGAGTGCCATTCTGATCTCCGGTGGACGGCGCCTGGAGGGGGCCGTCCATATCCACGGAGCAAAAAACAGTGTATTGCCCATTCTGGCGGCGACCATTCTCTCCGGCAGCGTCAGCGTGATACATAACTGTCCGCCCCTGTCCGATGTGGCCGCCTCGGTGTCCATTCTGGAGCACCTGGGCTGCCGGGTCACCCGGGAGGGGGATACGATCACGGTGGACTCCGGCCCCCTGGACCGGTGTGATATTCCAGAGTATCTCATGCGGGAAATGCGCTCCTCTGTGATCTTTCTGGGGGCAGTGCTGGCCCGGACGGGGGAGGCAAGGCTCTCCATGCCCGGAGGTTGTGAGTTGGGCCCCAGGCCCATCGACCTGCATCTCTCTGCCCTGCGCAGGCTGGGGGCGGAGATTGACGAGGCGGGGGGTGCCCTCAAATGCCGCACCCGGGGCCTTCGGGGGGCGGAGATCAGTTTTACCATTCCCAGCGTGGGGGCCACAGAAAACGCCATGCTGGCCGCCTGCGGGGCCAAGGGGCGCACCGTCCTCTATAACGCTGCCCGGGAGCCGGAGATCTGGGATCTGCAGCAGTTTCTCAACGCCTGCGGAGCCCATATTCAGGGGGCAGGCAGCTCGGTGATCACCATTGAGGGACAGATCCCACTCCACATGGCGGAGCACCGGGTGATCTCCGACCGGATCTGCGCCGCCACCTACCTCTCTGCCGCCGCCCTGACGGGGGGAGAAATTGAGGTAGATGGGGTGCCCCGGCGGCAGCTGGTGCTGATCACCGACCTCTTCTCTCTGGCAGGCTGTCAGGTGCGGGAGGAGGAGGAGCGGATCTGGCTGACCAGCAACGGACGGCTGAAAAGTGTCCCGCCGGTGCGCACTGCCCCCTATCCCGGCTTTCCCACCGATGCCCAGCCGCCGGTGATGGCGGCGTTGACCCGGGCCAGGGGAACCACCGTCTTTGTGGAGACCATTTTTGAAAACCGGTACCGGCATACCCAAGAGCTGGCCCGCATGGGGGCGGATATCCGGGTAGAGGGCCGGGTGGCGGTGGTCTGCGGTGTTCCAAAGCTCCACGGAGCCAGCCTGGAGGCAGCGGATCTCCGGGGCGGGGCCTCTCTGGTGGTGGCCGCTCTGGGGGCGGAGGGGGAGAGCCGGATCACCGGACTGCACCATCTGGACCGGGGCTATGCCGGTCTCACCGAGCATTTCAGCGCCCTGGGGGCTCAGATCCGCCGGGAGGAGACTTAAGGTATTCGACAACAAAGGAGAAGGGTCGACAGTATGGCAACCCAGCGAAAACACAAGCGGAAGGAGCGGCGGCAGAACGGCCGGCTGTTCCACCTGTATATCATTCTCTCCGCGCTGCTCATCGTAGGGGCGGTGGTGGCCGGCTCTATGGTCTTTTTCAAGGCCCACACCTTTGAGGTGGAGGGGAACCAGCGTTACAGCCAGGAGGAGCTGCTGGAGGCTACCGGCATTCAGGACGGAGAGAATTTGCTCACCATCCCCCGGCGGGAGATTGCCAAGCGGATGGAGGCGGAGCTCCCCTATCTGAAACGGGTGACCATTCACCTGTGGCCCCCGGAGCGGGTGGTGATCACAGTGGAGGAGACTTCCCCTGCCGCTGCGCTGGAGAGCGAGGGAGTACTCTGGTACATTGACAGCAGCGGCAAGCTGCTGGAGCGGGTGGAGGAAAACGGAGGTTATCCCTCGGTTGCCGGACTTACCCTGCTGGCCCCCTCAGAGGGCACCCAACTGGCGGTGAACGAAGAGGAGGAGTTGAAGGCCAAGGGTCTGCGGGGCCTGCTGGCCGCTCTGGAGGAGCGGGGCCTGCTGGAGCAGGTGCAGTCCATCGACCTCACCTCGGGCAGCAGCGTCTCCATGCGCTATGAGAACCGCCTCACCGTCAAAATGGGCCTCAACGATGACTTTGACTATGATCTGAAAATGCTCCAGGCCGCCGAGGAAAAATACATTCAGGACAACTGGTCCGACTCGGATACCGGCACGCTGGATATGACCAAGCGGGACGGAGAGGCTGTTCTGTCCAGAGATTGACCCCTGCCAGAAGATCTCTGCGACCCCAGGAGATTCCAGCAAAAAATAGACTGAAAACGAAAACCAGGTATTGACCTGCCGGAAGAATCCGTTTACAATAATATTTAGTATGAATCAGGCATTGTCGGCCTTGGCCGGGATTACATAGGAGGAAAACGATATGTCCTTTGGATTAGAACCTACCCCTGAAACTGTTGTCAATATCAAAGTGGTCGGTGTCGGCGGCGCCGGCAACAACGTGGTCAACCGCATGGTGCTCTCCGGCACCCAGGGCGTTGAATTTATTGCTGTCAACACCGATAAGCAGGCGCTGGACGCCTCCAACGCCACCACCAAGATTCAGGTGGGTGAGAAGCTGACCAAGGGCAAGGGCGCCGGCGCTGACCCCGAGGTGGGCAAGAAGGCCGCCGAGGAGAACCGGAGCCAGATCGCCAAGGCCCTGGAGGGCACCGATATGGTCTTTGTCACCTGCGGCATGGGCGGCGGCACCGGTACTGGCGGCGCGCCCATTGTCTCCGAGGTGGCTCGGGAGCAGGGCATCCTCACCGTGGGCGTGGTCACCAAGCCCTTCGGCTTTGAGGGCCGCCGCCGCATGCAGCAGGCAGAGCGGGGCATTGAGGAGCTGAAGGGGCGAGTGGACTCTCTGGTCATCATCCCCAACGACCGCCTCAAGCACGCCACCGATCAGAAGATCACCTTCGCCAACGCCTTCGAGATTGCGGACGACGTCCTCCGCCAGGCAGTGGAGTCCATCTCCGACCTGATCAAGAACGTGGGCTTTATCAACCTGGACTTTGCCGATGTCACCGCCGTCATGAAGGACGCGGGTCTGGCCCATATGGGTGTGGGCCGCGCCGCCGGCAAGGGCAAGGCGGAAGAGGCTGCCCGGCTGGCTGTCTCCTCTCCGCTGCTGGAGACCTCCATCAACGGCGCCAAGGGCGTTCTGGTCAACGTCACCGGCTCTGTGGACATCGGTCTGGAAGAGGTGGAGACTGCCGCCAATCTGGTGCAGCAGGCTGCCAATCCCGATGCCAACATCATCTTCGGCGCCACCTTCGACGAGAGCCTGGAGGACGAGATCCGGGTCACCGTCATTGCCACCGGCTTCGACAAGGGTGAGGATGAGAAGGTGGAGAAGCCCTTCTCCCAGGCAGCCCAGAAGGTAGCTGCTGACGCCCCCGCCGGGGACAAGGCTGCTGCTCCCGCCTCTGAGGCTCCCGCTGCCGAAGCGCCCAAGGCGGAGGCTGCTCCTTCTTCCAAGGAAGAGGATCCCTTTGACGATATCTTCGCCATCTTCAATAAGCGCAGATAACAACCGCACAACACAGACCGTCCGGGGGAAGGCTCTGGACGGTCTTTCCTTTTGTGGAAGGGTCGAAACGGAAGCAATTATGACGAAAAGGAGGGACTGCCATGGCGGGCGGACGAAGAGCGAGAAGAGGGACGAGGGCAAGACGGTCTCCTCTGGTGGGGGTAATGATCCTGCTGATTGTGATTGTCCTGATTCTGGGCGCGGCGGTGATTTTGCTGCCTGCCCGGGCGCGGCGGACAGAGCCGGAGCAGGAACCGGCGCCGGAGACAGTGACCATCGGCGGCCAGGAGGTGGAGATTGACCCAAACCTCCCCCAGAGTGAGTTGGAACAGGGCCATTTCACGAAAAACGAGGACGGAACCATCACCTATTCCGGTGCGGCCCGGTACGGCATCGACGTCTCCTCCCACCAGGGGGAGATCGACTGGGCGGCGGTGGCCGGGGACGGGGTGGAGTTTGCCTTCCTCCGCATCGGCTACCGGGGCTACTCCGCCGGAGCGCTGAATCTGGACGGGCAGTTTGAGGCCAATTACGCCGGGGCCCGGGAGCAGGGCATCGACGTGGGCGTCTATTTCTTCTCTCAGGCGGTCAATGAGGAGGAGGCCCGGGAGGAGGCCCGGCAGGTGCTGGACTGGCTGGACGGCAGGGAAATCCAGTGCACCGTCGTCTATGACTGGGAGCATATCACGGAGGATACTGCCCGTACGGATGGGGTGGACGGAGAGACGGTGACTGCCTGCGCCCGGGCTTTTTGCCAGGAAATTGAGGCAGGAGGCTACGCTCCCATGATCTACTGCAACGGCATGTTGGGCTACCTCAGCTATGACTTGACCCAACTGGAGGACTATCCCCTGTGGTATGCCGAATATGGGGATTATCCCAGTTATGCCTATGAGGTGACAATCTGGCAGTATACTGAGTCGGGTACGGTGGACGGCATCCAGGGCAAGGCGGACCGGAACATCTGGTTCCAGCCGGAGGAAGAAGAGACACAGGAGGAGCAGTTGGAGACGTGAATTTTTGGATGAGAATGGGCTTCTGCCGGAAAAAACGGAGAAAACGACAAAGAGTACCGAAAAAATTTCCTTGAAAGGCCGAAAATTCTATCCCCACGCTTTGACAATCCCGGCGAAATCGGGTACAATGATGCTACTAAAACGGATAAGGATGAAGTGTGTCATGGATCAGCTGGATCTGGAAATTTTGAATTGCCTGCGGGAGAATGCCCGGCTTTCCGCCTCAAAGATCAGCCGGAAGGTGAATCTGTCCGTCTCTTCCGTCCTGGAGCGGATTCACCGCATGGAGGAGCAGGGGGTCATTCTCCGGTATACCGCTGTGGTAGATCAGTCCAAGCTGGGCCGGCCGCTGATGATGCTGATGGGCGTCTCTATGGAGAGTCCCCAGTACTACGAGTCCTTTGAGCGCAGCATCAAAGAGGAGCCGGACGTCACCAGCTGTGAGTATCTCACCGGCAGTATGGATTATCTCCTCCGGGTCACCGCCCAGTCCCACGAGCATCTGCAGAACCTGCACCACCGCATTGCGATGATGGAGGGCGTGGCGTCTATCACCAGCTATTATGTGCTGAAAAACGTCAAGGACGAATAAATAAGTGCCAGAAGAGGTCTCCCGCTTGTACCAGGCAAGCGGGAGATTTTTGCATTCTGAAAACCATTGGCGGATCCAGCGGGAGGAAAAACATTCCAATTTGCCTCCGGTTCTTTCCTCCGGACATCCTGCATACCCTCCTGCAAGGGGAGCGTGATGGGCATGGAAGAGCGGCTGCCGCTGTATCAGAACGGAGGGCAGACTGGGATTCTGCTGCGCCGGGAGGATGGGCTGCACACGGTGTTTGCGGCAGATTGTCCTGGCGGGGCAGGGGTGCGCAAGGTGTGGCTCCGGGGAGAGGGGGGCGCCAGCCTGCTGTTGGGTACCCTGACTCCGGAAAACGGACGCTGGCGGCTGACAAGGCGGGTGGCCCGTTCCAGTCTGGAGCGCCAGGGACTGACTGGCTCCGTGTGGGGAGAGGTTCTCCCGGGAGAGCGTGTCCCGCAGACCGCTCAACCGCCGGAGCCGCTGGAGCTCCGGGACCGGATGCCCATCACGCCGCAGGACCCGGTGATCGCCGCTGCCCTCGCGGGGGAGAGCCGGGGCCGCTGGCAGCGGGAGGGGTCGGCCTGGCGGCTGACCCTGCCCTGGCAGGTGGGACAGCCCTTTCCATTGGTTCCCCTATTCTGCTTTGCCCGGGTAGGCCGGGGAGAGGTCAGCTTCCTGCTGGGGGAGCAGGGCTATCCTGTTTTTTGAAGGAATAAATTTTCTGTACAGGGGCAAGCTAGGGTCAGCTTTCCAAAAGGAGATGAAGATTCCATGGCCAATCTGACCAGCAAAGAGCTGTCCGCACTGGAGGATCAGCTGGACTTCGAGCACGTCTGCGTCTGCAAGTACCAGGCGGCGGCTGCGGAGACTCAGGAGACCGCCCTGCGGGACTGCTACAACCAGCACGCAGGCCAGCACCAGCAGAACTTCAACACCCTGCTGACCTTTCTGAAGTAAGGAGGAACCCCTATGAACGACCAGGAGCGGATCACAGATCTGATTCTGATGGAGAAGAAGATGAGCTCCAATTACAACGAGTTCGCCAGCGAGTGTACCAATCCCCAGCTGCGCAGCCGGTTCCTGGATTTGCTGAATCAGGACCACAGCATCCAGGAGAAGCTGTTTCAGGCCGCCCAGAGCCGGGGCTGGTACCAGACGCAACCCGCCGACGGAGCCCAGATCAATCAGGCATATCAGAAATATTCCAACATGGGCTGAGACGGCACTCCCCCGGAAGCATTGCTTTCCGGGGGAGCCAATTTGCTGGAATAAAATGGGGAAAGCCCCTTTTCAAAACGAAAAAATGTGATATAATATTCACAATTAGAAGGCTATGAGAGGAGTTGTGGCCCCATGAAATGCCCCTATTGCGGTCAGGTAGAGAGCAAGGTGGTGGATTCCCGCCCGGCAGACGACGGGGAGAGCATCCGCCGGCGGCGGGAGTGCCTGGCCTGCGGCAAGCGGTTTACTACTTATGAGACAGTGGAGACCCTCCCCCTGATTGTCATTAAAAAGGACGGCAGCCGCCAGAGCTTTGAAAAGGACAAGGTGCTCAAGGGGATCATCCATGCCTGTGCCCAGCGGCCGGTGCCCATGGAGACCATGATCCGTATTGCCGACGAGGTGGAGCAGGAGCTGCAAAACTCCATGAACCGGGAGATCAGCGCCACCCGGATCGGCGAGCTGGTGATGGATAAGCTCAAAGCGGTGGACGAGGTTTCCTATGTCCGCTTCGCCTCGGTTTACCGGCAGTTCAAGGACATTGACTCCTTTATGGAGGAGCTGAACAAGCTGCTGGCCGAGCGGTGACATCATTTCATACAGCACAGAAAACCCCGACGCCTTATTGGCGCCGGGGTTCCTGTTTGAGAGAGAAAAGAAAAAAGAGAAAGAAAAGAGAGGGAGGTTTTATATGATTGCTTCGTTCCTGACAATGAGAAGTATACCAGACCGCCCGGCCAAATGGATGAAGAAATTGTGAGGGGTTTGAGAACGTTTTGTGAACGGCGGAATTTTGTCTGTGCCCGGCAGACGCGATTGCGATTGCCGGGCACAGTGTTTTGCAGGGGATATGAGACGGCGGTGGACTCCGTCCTTTTTTACAAGGGAAAGTATACCAGAGGCCGGGGTCGAAGGGATGAAAAAGCTGTGGGCGGGTTGAGAATTTTTCATGCATCGAATTGGAAAGAAATTGGAGACAGATGGTTGACCGAGATTGGAATTTGCGCTATGATGGCAGAACTTGAGTGATGGAGGAGATCCCATGAACATTCTGGTCAGCGCCTGTTTGCTGGGCGCAGCCTGCCGCTATGACGGGCGGAGCAAGCCCTGTCCCGGCCTGGAGGCGCTGATGGCGCGCCACACCCTGATTCCCGTCTGCCCGGAGTGCTACGGCGGCCTGCCCACCCCGCGGCCCCCTGCGGAGCGGAGAGGGGAGCGGGTGATCACCCAAAACGGCCTGGATGTGACGGTGCAGTACGAGAAGGGGGCCAGGGAGGCCCTCCGGCTGGCCCAGCTTTACGGCTGCCAGTGGGCGATTCTCAAAGAACGCAGCCCCTCCTGCGGCGCGGGGACCATCTATGACGGCAGCTTCTCCCGCACTACGGTTCCCGGAGACGGGGTGACCGCCCGGCTGCTGGCGGAAAACGGCATCCGGGTCCTGGGGGAGAGCCAGCTGGACCTGCTGCCGGAGGAGTGAGTGATGCGCTATCCCAACCTGACTGAGGCGGTCTTTGTCCGGCGGCCCAACCGGTTTATCGCCCAGGTGGAGCTGGAGGGCCGGCTGGAGACGGTCCATGTGAAAAATACCGGCCGCTGTAAGGAGCTGCTGGTGCCCGGCGCCCGGGTCTGCCTGGTGAAGTCGGACAATCCCGCCCGCAAGACCGCCTATGACCTGGTGGCGGTGTGGAAGGGGGAGCGGCTGGTCAATATGGACTCCCAGGCTCCCAACCACATTCTGGCGGAATATCTGCCACAATCCGGCCTCTTCGGGCCGGCTCCCGTCATCCGCCCGGAGTATACCCACGGGGACTCCCGGTTTGACTTTCTGGTGGAGAGCGGCGGGGTGCGCCACCTGATCGAGGTGAAGGGGGTGACCCTGGAGCAGGACAATATTGCAAAATTCCCGGACGCCCCCACCGAACGGGGGGTCAAGCACATTCAGGGCCTGATCCGCGCCCAGGAGGAGGACTTCTGGAGTATGATCTGCTTTGTGGTGCAGATGGAGGGGATTACCGCCCTGCGGCCCAACGATGAGACGCACCCCCAGTTTGGCCAGGCCCTCCGGGCAGCCAAGGCGGCGGGGGTCTCGATCCTGGCCCTGGGCTGCCGTGTGGAGCCGGGGCTGGCGGAGATCTCCTATGAAATTCCGGTGGAACTTTAAAATGACAGCTTGATAAAACTATTGTGCATAAAAATTCCATTAAGCCGGGTTTAATTTCGTCATATCCTCTGAAAGTGAATCAAGGGACTTGACTTCCTGCAAAAATGTGGTAAACTTCATTTTGTCAAGGCAAAGGGGCCAGAAATCAAAGCGATTTCCGGCCCCTTCTGTTTTTTGACTGCTGCAGCGGAAGAAGAAACAGAACATAAGAAGAATCGACACAATGGCGTGTTTTCCAGGAGAGAATGGGAAACACGCCGCATTTTTTGGGAGGAAAGATTTATGGACGAAACTGCCATTCTGGAATTGGTTTCCGGCCAAACCTTCGGCGTATGGTTCCTGATCGGCGCCGCACTCGTCTTCTGGATGCAGGCGGGCTTTGCCATGGTGGAGACCGGCTTCACCCGGGCCAAGAACGCCGGCAACATTCTGATGAAGAACCTGATGGACTTCTGCATCGGCACTGTGGTGTTTATCCTCATCGGCTTCAGCCTGCTGCTGGGCGAGGATGTGCTCGGCCTGATCGGCAAGCCCGGCTTTGATATCTTTACCGCTTACGAGAGCTTCGACTGGTCCAACTTCGTATTCAACCTGGTCTTCTGCGCCACCACCGCCACTATCGTCTCCGGCGCCATGGCTGAGCGCACTAAGTTCCTTAGCTACTGCATCTATT
>JBJDXT010000165.1:0-3456 GCA_051866795.1 Candidatus Onthomonas sp.
ATGCAGGTAGAGCGATCGGTCCAGTCCAGAATCCGGGACATCTGCTCAGCGCCGACCACCAGCACCTTCTGATACCGGCCGGTAGAGAGATAGGCGGCGGCGGTTTCCAGCATAAAGAGGAAAGCGGAGCAGGCGGCGTTGATGTCAAAGGCGGCGCAGGAGACCCCCAGAGCCTTTGCCACCATGCAGGCCATGCTGGGTACGATGTAATCTCCGCTGACGGTGGCGCAGAGAATCAGATCCAGATCCTCTGCTTTGACACCGCTGTTTTCCAGGGCGGAAAAGGCAGCCTTGACTGCCATTTGGGAGGCAGTTTCGTCTGTGGCAATATGGCGACGCTTGATGCCGGTTCGGGTGGTAATCCACTCGTCATTGGTCTCTACCAACTTGGACAGATCGTCATTGGTCACAACGGTGGGTGGCACATAGCTGCCGGTGCCCAGAATATGAAAGCTCATTGTGTATGTTCCTTTCCACTGACCCAGAAGGGCCGGCGTGCTTGATTCAAGAGATGACAACATTATAGCAAAGCCGTGGAGGACTGTCAATTCTTCTGAAGAAACTACAGAATAATCCCGTCAGAGAAGGGAAAAGTTGCAATTGCTGATATTTTTAATATAGAAATAATTGTATTATATGAGGAAAGAAAACGGCAGAAAAAGGGGAAAATGGTTGCGAAGAGTACAAAACCGGACTGATGAAAGAGAAAGCACATAACCTGCTTGGACTGGACAAGATGATGATGCGATCTACCACGGTGCGGCAAAGAGAATTGCCAGAGGACTGCAGCATCTGATGGGGCGGGAGCCGGAAACCCTGGAGAAAATTTTCGCCTCCCTGTTGGAAATTGTCTTGAGCTGTGGTAAAATACAGCTTGATCTGGGCCTTTACAACGACGGACGGGTGGCCCTGGGAATTGCGGATACCCTGGAACAGGGCAGAGAGAGTGCCGACTGACATCCCCTTGTTCCCAGAACAGAGGTATGCGGTGAAAAATGATTTTTTTTCCCAATTTGGTTTCAAGATATAGAAATGGAAAGGGACGGTAAACAGATGGGTAAGTATTTTGGAACGGACGGCTTCCGCGGTGAGGCCAATGTCACACTGACTTCTGATCATGCCTATAAAGTGGGCTTTTTCCTTGGCTGGTATTATAACCAGAACCCGGTGGATGGTCAGCGGGCACGTATTGTCATCGGAAAGGACACCCGGCGCTCCAGCTATATGTTGGAGTTTGCACTGGCGGCCGGGATTACAGCTTCCGGCGCCGATGTCTATCTCATGCGGGTAACTACCACCCCCAGCGTGGCCTATATTGCCAAGGTGGACAGCTTTGACTGCGGTATTATGATTTCTGCCAGCCACAATCCGTTCTATGACAACGGGATCAAGCTGATCAATCAGAACGGTGAGAAGATGGATCAGGAGACCATCGACAAGGTGGAGGCGTATCTGGACGGCAAGGGTTCCGAGATTCCTCTGGCTGCCCGGGATCACATCGGCGCCGCCTTCGACTATGACTCCGGCCGGCACCGCTATATTGCCTACCTGATCTCTCTGGCGGTCCACTCCTTCCGGGGCAAGAAGGTGGGCCTGGACTGCGCCAACGGCTCCGCCTGGTCCATCGCCAAGGTGGTCTTTGAGGCCCTGGGCGCCAAGGTCTATGTGATCGGCAACACGCCGGACGGCACCAACATCAATCTGAACTGCGGCTCCACCCATCTGGAGAATTTGCAGCGCTTTGTGGTGGAAAACCATTTGGACGTGGGCTTTGCCTATGACGGCGATGCCGACCGGTGCCTGGCGGTGGATGAGAACGGCAAGGCGGTCAGCGGCGACGAGATCATGTATCTCTATGCCCGGTATATGAAGGACCGGGATAAGTTGGTCACCAATACCGTGGTCACTACTGTCATGTCCAACTTTGGTCTGTACAAGGCGCTGGACGCGGTGGGTATCAACTATGTCAAGACCGCCGTGGGCGACAAGTACGTCTATGAGTATATGGTCAACCACGGCAACCGCCTGGGCGGCGAGCAGTCCGGCCATATCATCTTCAGCAAGTACGCCACCACCGGCGACGGCATCCTGACCTCCATCAAGGTCATGGAGGTCATGCAGGCCCGCCGGCTGACCCTGAGCCAGCTCTGCGAGCCTATGACTGTCTATCCTCAGCTGCTGGTCAATGTCCGGGTCAAGGACAAGACTGCCGCCCAGGAGGATCCGGATGTCAAGGCCGCTGTGGAGCATGTGGCTCAGGTCCTGGGCGATTCCGGCCGCATTCTGGTCCGGGAGTCCGGCACCGAGCCGCTGGTGCGGGTCATGGTGGAGGCGGAGACGCCGGAGCTCTGCCAAGAGTACGTCTACCACGTGGTCAACGTCATCAAGGCCAAAGGCCACGAGGCGAAGTGAGGCTGCATGTGCCGAGCCCGCGGCGTTTCTTTGGCTCCCTCTCTGAGGGAGCTGTCAGCAAAGCTGACTGAGGGAGCCGCCCCTGGCGCAGACGTTTGGACTGCAGAGATTGCATCGATTACCGGGAAAATCCTTTGATTGACGAAGAATGGCAATCTGTGGAGGCAGGCGTAGGGGCGCACTCCCTCCGTCACGGCTTACGCCGTGCCACCTCCCTCAAAGAGGGAGGCAGGGCTGCGCTCCTCAAATGATCCGTATTTCAGCGCCCGCTTGCGGGCGCTGAACCTGTTTTATGGGTAAAAATCCGGGGCTTAAAGAATTCTTAACAAAATCAGACGGCCGGATTTAATCTGCCGCCGTTATGATATTTCCCAGAGAAAGAGAGGAAGGGCATATGAACCGTATTCTGGTGGTCGACGATGACCGTGACATTGTAGCCGCGCTGGAGATCTATCTCACCACCTCCGGCTATCGGGTGGATAAGGCGTACAACGGCCGGGAGGCGCTGGAGGTGCTCCGGGACAATCCGGTGGATCTGGTGCTGATGGACGTGATGATGCCTCAGATGGATGGAATTACAGCTACCAAAAAGATCCGGGAGACCAGCAACGTCCCCATTCTGTTTCTCACCGCCAAGAGCGAGGACGTGGACATGATCAACGGTCTCAATGTGGGTGCGGACGACTACATCACAAAGCCCTTCAAGCCCATGGAGGTACTGGCCCGGGTGAAATCCCACCTGCGCCGCTACACCCAGCTGGGGGGACAGGTGAAGGATCAGAGCAATCTGCTCACCGTGGGCCCCATCTGTCTGGACGACGGGGCCAAGCGGGTGACAGTGGACGGGGAGCCGGTGAACCTGACCCCGCTGGAGTACAGCATTCTCCGGCTGCTGATGAAAAATCCCGGCCAGGTGTTCTCCACCGGCCAGATCTATGAGCAGGTGTGGAACGACCCGGTGCTGGGCAGCGAGAATACCGTCGCGGTACATATCCGCCACCTGCGGGAGAAGATCGAGATTGACCCCGCCCATCCCCGTTACCT
>JBJDXT010000166.1:0-21016 GCA_051866795.1 Candidatus Onthomonas sp.
GGCACTGTACCGTTTCGCCCGCGCCACGTCAGCCCCCCAGGCCTCGCCCACCGTGACCAGTCCCTCCTCCCAGAAGGCCTCCCGGGACAGCTCCTGAAGAAATTCGTGGAGCCGGGGGCCATTGGCGGTGATCTTCTGATCCGGCTCCTTGGCGATCTGGTCGATGACGTCCAGCCGGAATCCGCCAATGCCCTTGTCCACCCAGAAGCGGATCATGTCATAGAGGGCCCGGCGAACCGCAGGATTGTCCCAGTTCAGATCCGGCTGCTGGACGGCAAACTGGTGGAAGTAGTACTGCCCCAACTCCGGCACATAGGTCCAGGCCGGTCCGCCAAAGCAGGCCCGCATATCATTGGGCGGGCAGTCCGGCGAACCGTCCCGCCAGACGTAGTAGTCGTGATAGGGATTGTCCCGCCCCTTTAGCGCCTCCTGGAACCAGAAATGTTGGTCGGAGGTGTGATTGAGCACCAGATCCAGGATGATGGAGATGCCCCGCTTACCTGCCTGTTCAATCAGTTCTTCCATGTCAGCCATGGTACCCAGAACAGGCCAGATGGCCCGGTAATCCGAGATATCATAGCCGTTGTCCACCTGGGGCGAAGCGCAGACCGGCGAGAGCCAGATACCGTCAATCCCCAGCCCGGCAAGATAGTCCAGCCGCTGCAGGACGCCCCGGAGATCTCCAATTCCATCGCCGTTGGTGTCCTGAAAGCTTTTGATATAGATCTCATAAAAGACGGCCGACTTCCACCAGCCCCGTTTTGTCTTATCCAGCATTGTGATCCGCTCCTTTTTCGATGGACTCCAGCACCTCATAGACCCGCAGCAGCTCCCCCACGCTCCAAGCCTGGGCATAGCAGCCCTGAGAGGAGCCGGGACAACCGCCGTTGTAGATCTCCGGGAGCTGTCCCACGCAGCCCTCCCGGAGCATGGACTCCAGCGGCTCCAGCAGCTCCCGCACCTGCCGGGCCGCCTCCGGCGTATTGCCTCTGGTTTTCAGGTAAGCCAGATAATAGGCGCCTAGCGGAAAGACCCACACCGTTCCCTGATGATAGGCCATATCCCGCTCCCGCTGGGGACCCCCATAGGTGGGGTGAAACTCCCCGTCCTCCGGCGACAGGGTCCGCAGGCCGCAGGGGGTGTAGAGCTGCCGCCAGACGGCGTCCACCACCCGCCGCTCCTGCTCCGGGGAGAGCATGGTAAAGGGCATGGTCACCGCCCAGATCTGATTGCAGCGCAGCTGGGTGTCCGCCTTTGTGCCGGAGAGCACGTCCTTCAGCCAGCCCCGGTCCTCCATCCAGAACTGCTCCACGAAAGAGGCCTTAACCCGCTCCGCAAATGCTGCATAGGGCCTGCCGTCCGCCCCTGAGATCGGCGCCAGCTCCCGGAGCACGCACAGGGCGTTATACCAGTAGGCGTTGACCTCCACCGGCTTGCCGTGGCGGGGGGTAGGCAGGATGCCGTCCACACACACGTCCATCCAGGTCACCTGATCCAGGCCCTCCCCTGCCCGGATCAGACCGTCCTCCTCCATGGCAATCCCGTAATGGGTGCCCCGTTGATAGGCCTCCACAATGCGCACCAGCACCGGCCAGGCGGCGCGGACAAAGGCCGCGTCTCCGGTCCTTTGATAATAGAGCCAGATGCAGTTGATGAGCAGCAGGGCGGCGTCCACCGTGTTGTACTGGGGGGCGGAGGTGCCCTCCGGAAACAGATTGGGCACCAGGCCGTCCCGCTCACAGGCCAGGAAGGTATTCAGAATGCTCTTTGCCGTGTCAT
Organism: Candidatus Onthomonas sp.; assembly: GCA_051866795.1. GTDB lineage: Bacteria > Bacillota > Clostridia > Oscillospirales > Oscillospiraceae > Onthomonas. The sequence continues at coordinate 1,780 of JBJDXT010000166.1, forward strand.
ACCGTCCGGTGGCCAGAGCGCAGCCGGGCAGGGCAATCATGGTGTCACGGCCCCAGTCCCCGAAAAAGGGATAGCCGGCTACGATCGTGTCTCCCCCAGTGGAGTCCCGCCGAGCGAGAAAAGCGTCCGCGCTCAGGGCGAGCTGCCGGGCAACAGGATCGGAGAAGCCGGATTGCTGCTCCAGCACCCTGTAACGCTGCTCCATTTCCTGGGAAATGGCCGCGCCGAACTTCCGGATGGGCCGGTCTGAGAACACCAGCTCCAGCCGAACGGTCTCCCCGGGCAGGACCGTCTGCTCCACCTGGAAGCATGCTGCCGCCAGGCCGGAAGCTGCCCGGCCATCCTGCCCGTCCCGGGGATAGCTGAGCCGCTCATAGGTCAACGGGACCTGAGTCAGCGTCCCATCGGTGTCCACATACAAGGTATGCCCATTGGCCCGCACCGTCCCGCCGTCCCATCGGAAGGGCCGCTTCTCCCAGAGCGGCTCCCCCTTGGGGGAAAAGAGCAGGGAGGGCGTCACCTTCAGCGTACAGGCCGTGTCAGAACGGTTTTCCATATCGTAGAGAATTGCCGCCGTGTTTGTCCCGTGCTCCATGGCACAACGCCGCCGGATCTGGACGCCGCCCACATGGTAAATCCATTTTGGGCCGCAATCCCAGACAAAGGAGGACAGATGGCGATAGCCCTGCTCCGGCGCCCGGCCGTCTGCAAAGGACTGGGTGGAGAGAAATTCGGTCCGGTCCCCCAGCCGGAGCTGCTCTGACAGCCGGTGCACCAGGGTAAACCGATGGTTGGGCGCGGGGTCAGCGGCCATCAGCAGGCCCTGGTCGCAGCGGTTGACGGAAAAGGCCGCCGTGGCGGACGCATAGCCCCCCAGGCCGTTGGTCAGCAGCCAGCAGGTTTCCTCCCCCCGGTCCTGATTGAGCATGTCCTGTTTTCCGTAGACGAATTTCATACCGGTTCCTCCCGATCAGCGCTGTCCCAGAATCAGAGCGGACATGGGGGCCAGCAAAACGGTTTCCTTTACCTTCTGAGGCTCCCGCCAGCGGAAGCTGGAGTCCCCGTCCGCCAGCACCTCCCAGTCCCCGGCCGGGAGTGAGAGCGCCGTTCCCTCCTGCCGGACGCTGAAGGCCAGCAGCAGACGGCTCCACCGGCTGTCCGATCCACTGTTGTCCAGCAGGATGACGGCGCAGTCCTTCGCCGGCTCCGACACCTCCAGCAGCCGCTCTCCCGCCCGGCTGGATTTGTCCTGCAAACCGGGCAGCTGCATGCGCAGGGCGATCAGGCCCTGATAGTACTCCACCAGTCCCCGGTTTTCCCAAGCCCGTTCCCAGTCCATATGGTTGATCTCCAGGGGAGAGGCGTAGGAGTTTTTGATCCCCTGCTTGGTCCGGGCGAACTCCTCGCCGGAGAGCAGGAACAGATGCCCCTGACAACAGAAATTGATGGACGCCGCCAGCCGGTTGGCCTGCAGCAGCTCCGGCGACAGCTGCTGAAAGCGCCGCTCTTTATCCATGGTATAGACCAGCCGGTCCCACAGCGTCCAGTCGTCGTGGGAGGAGAGATAGGTGACCGTCTGGGAGGGAGCTTTTACCGAGAACTCCCCCTTGCACCCGGCCCAGCCTCTGACGCAGCAGGCCAGATGCTCTGCCCGCAGTCCGCCGCCGTTGACAAAGCCTATCGCGCCCTCCCGCAGCAGACTGCCCTTCACCGCGTCCCGGGTAGCGTCGCAGAAGGCGCCAATCTGTTCATCCAGCCGGGTCATGTTCCCTTTGTCCGCCAGCAGCGTCCCCGGACGGACGTCGCTCTCCCCGGCGGCCCAGGGCTCCCCGAAGAGCAGCTTTTCTCCCCGTCCATAGCGGCGGTCCAGCTCTGATCGGATACGGTTCATCAGCTCTACGTCCAGCAGTCCCATCAGATCAAAGCGGAATCCGTCGATGTGATATTCCTCCGCCCAGTAGAGGACGGAGTCCAGGATATACCGGGCGCACATACTCCGCTCGGAGGCCAGGTCGCAGCCGCAGCCGGAGCCATTGGAGGGGGTGCCATCCGACCGCTGGCGGTCATAATACCAGGGCACCGTCCGCCACAGCCAGGAGTCCAGGTGATAGGTGTGATTATAGACCACATCCAGAATCACCCGGAGGCCGTTTTGATGGAGCGCCTGAATCATCTCCTTCATCTCTCGGATGCGCTCCTCGCCGTGGTAGGGATCGGTAGAATAGGAGCCCTCTGGGATGTTGTAGTTTACCGGGTCATAGCCCCAGTTAAACTGCTCCGGGGAACCGGCCTCGTCCACCGAGCCATAGTCGAAGGCGGGCATCAGCTGGACGTGGGTCACCCCCAGTTCTTTCAGATAGTCCAGGCAGGTGGGATGGACGCCGTCTCCGTTCAGCGTGGTCCCCCGCTGGCACAGCGCCTTGAATTTTCCCCGGTATTCCGGAGCCACGCCGGAAGAGGCCGCCCAGGAGAAATCCTTGACGTGAATCTCATAGATAACAGTCTCCGGTTTGGGTTCCGGCGCCCGGTCTGCCTCCCAGCCCTCCGGGTTGGTGCGGCTCAGATCTACCACCATGCTGCGCCGGCCGTTGACCCCGCAGGCCCGGGCATAAGGGTCGGCAGTGGAGCGGCAGACGCCGTCCACTGTCACCTCATAGTCATAATACAACTCGTGAAGGTCGCCTGCCGCCTGAAATCGCCAGACGCCCCGGCCCTCCGGTGTCAAAGGTACCTGCTCCAGAGGCGCTCCGCCTTCGCCCTCGGCGTAGAGGTTGAGCCGCACCGCCTGAGCTGTAGGCGCCCACAGACGGAAGGTAGTCGCCTCAGGGGTATAGAGCGCTCCCAGGGGGCCGCTCTCGTGATAGTCCCGTTCGAATGCCGGGGAATCAAAGGTTGCTTTGTAGTTCGTCTGGTCCATAAATCATATTCCTGTTCAAAAAAGATGATGCGGCTCCAGCCTGCTTTGAAGTGATCTCTGCAATTCGGAGCCGCATCGAGAGGAGGGAACGCTCAGCCCTTCACTGCGCCCGCAGTGCCGTTCACGTAGAACTTCTGCAGTTTCAGGAACAGGAGGGCGATGGGGATGGAGATCAGCACGGCGCCGGCTGCAAAGCAGGTGTACCAGTTATCAATATACTCCTTCTCCAGCATCTTCCACAAGCCTATTGCCACAGTATATTGGTCGGCATTTGCCCGGCAGATGACCTTTGCAAAGATGAAGTCACACCAGGGGCTGATGAAAGAGGTCAAAATGGTATAGATGATAATGGGCTTGGACAGGGGCAGGGTGATCTTGGTGAAGATCTGCCACCGGGTGCAGCCGTCCAGCAATGCCGCCTCGTCGATGGCGAAGGGGGTGGTGTCGAAAAAGCCTTTGGCGATCTGGAAGCCCAACGCCGCACCGCCGGAATAACAGAGGATCAGCGCCAGCCGGATCAGGGAGCCCTCAGTCAGGCCCACCGCCTTCAGAATGAAGTAGACGGCGATCATGGACATAAAGCCGGGGAACAGGCCCAGAATCATGGCCATGTTCATATAGGGCTTTCTCATGCGGAAGCGCAGCCGGGACAGGCAGTAGGCGGCAGAGAGCACGAAGAAGGCAGAGAGCAGGCAGGAGAAGATGGCGATGATCAGCGTATTCATAAACATCTTGGGGAAGTTCAGAATGCTGGTGTCGGTAAAGAGCTTGATGTAGTTATCCAGCGTAAAGGCCTTGGGGAAGAAGCTGGAGACATAGGAGCCCTTCTCGGCACGGAAGCTGGTCATGACCACCCAAAACACCGGGAATACCCAGATGACGGCGAGGATGGCGAGGATGATATGGACAATGATATTGCTGCGCAGGCGGGCCGCCTTGGCACTTTTGGTCTCTTTCATGCTCAGAAGCCTCCTTCCTCTTTATAGGACTTGCTGTTGCGATAGGTCAGAAGCGCGCCCACCGCCAGAATGATGAAGGTCAGGATGCCGACCACGGCGCCGATGTTGTAATACTGCTTGTCGATGGTCAGCTTGTACAGCCAGGTGACCAGCAGGTCGGTGTCGCCGGCAGTGGAGGCCAGGTTGGTCACCGGGTCGCCGCCGGAGAGCAGATAGATCACGTTGAAGTTGTTCACGTTGCCGGTGAAGGTGGCGATCAGGTAGGGGGTGGTCACATAGAACATGTAGGGCAGGGTGATCTTGAAGAACTGCTGTACCTTGTTGGCGCCGTCCACATCGGCAGCCTCATAGAGGTCGGCGGGGATATTCTGGAGCACGCCGGTGAGCTGCAACAGGGTGTAGGGCACGCCCACCCAGATATTGATGACAATGACGGTCACCCGGGCCCAGGTGGTGTCGGTGAAGAAGGGCAGGCTGGCGTCCTGGGCGATGAGTCCCAGATTGCGCAGCAGCACGTTGACAGCGCCCTCCGGCTGGAGCATGGTGCGCATAATCAGCAGGGAGACGAACATGGGGATGGCGCAGGAAATGACAAAGCAGAACCGCCAGAAGCCCTTGGCTTTCGTCTCCTTCCGGTTGATCAGAATGGCCAGGATCATGCCAAAGAAGTAGTTGGTAAAAGTGGCAAAGAAGGCCCACACCAGCGTCCAGACCAGGACAGACCAGAAGGTGCTGCCCAGCACGGAGCTGCCGTCAAACAGGGTAGCAAAGTTCTCCAGACCCACCCAGTCAAAGAGCACCAGATGGTTTCCGATCTTGCTGTAGTTGGTAAAGGCCATGCAGATCATAAAGATCAGCGGCAGGATGGTGAGCACGCCGATAAAGAACATGGGCGGCGTCATCATCAGGCGGTACAGGTTCTCGTCCAGCAGGCTGGCCAGATCCTCCCGGAAGGTCTTGACATGCTTGCCCTGCTTGTCCAACTGTTCGGCGTGATAGGCGCTCTTGGTGGTGCCCCGCCAGATCCAGAACATGACCAGCGTCACGAGCAGGGTGGCCACACCGTAGAGCAGAATCAGAATGGACTGGTCGCCCTGGGTGTACAGATAGACCTGCAGCTCCTCATTCCAGACCTCCTCCTGGGGGACGGAGCCCAGAGAGGGCAGCATAGCCAGGTTGTGGAAGCCGGAGAAAATCATAAAGGCGATGTAGGCAATCTCAACGGCCAGGAAAACCAGGCCCTTGGCCACCTGCTTGTGCATCATGTTGCCAAGGCCCATGACCAGAGCGGAAGCCTTGGTCTCAGGTCCTCCGTCCCGGAGGGCCTGCGTCACGCTGCAGTAGCTGGTTCCCTCTCTCTGCAAGGTTGCGGAACGTTTGCGCAGTGAAGTCATTTCGAATCTCCCTCCTTCAGCTGATGCCGTCGCTGTTCATGGCGTCGTTCATGGCCACCGTCTGCTCAGTAGCGTTGTCATGGGTGGTAGTGCCGTTGCGGATGGCCTTGCCCATATTCTCCACCGGCGTCCAGCAGTTGCTCATCTTGGAGACAAAGGGCTGAAGGATCGAAGTGTCATTAAAGGTGTTGTTCTGGGCAATGACCACGGGATCGGCGGCAATTTCCGCATCCTCCAGCAGCTCAGTGTTGCAGGGGATGACACTGCGCAGATCATAGTGCAGCTTCTGGGCCTCAGCGGAGCCCAGATAGATAGCCAGCTCCACGGCGGGCACCATGTACTCGGAGTGGGCGTTGACGCCGATGGCCTTGGAGCCTGCATAGGCGTACATCTGCTTGGTCTCGCCGTTGAGGTTATAGGTGGGCAGAGCGGCTGCGCCCATGTTCTCCCCCAGAATCTCCCGGATGCTGTTGGAATCCCAGGAGCCGGTAAAGATGGCGCTGATGCTGCCGTCCCGGAGTCCGGCCATGCCGGAGCCGTCGGCGTCCACCACAAAGTTGGGGTTGCTGAACAGGTCAATCAGGTAGTTGGTGACCTCCACGGCGTTCTCGCCGCCGAAGTCCACACCCAGCTCCTCCTGGGTGCCGTCGCCGAAGAGGGTGCAGCCGTTGCCCACATAGAAGGAGGGCAGATACCAGGAGTTGGTGAACGGGAAGGAGACGACGCCCTTTTCCAGCATGGCCTCCAGGCTCTTGACGTCCTCCTCGCTGAACACCCGCTTGTCATAGTACATGTACCAGGTGTTGGTGGTGTAGGGGATTCCGTACAGCTCCCCGTCCAGCGTCACCGAATCCAGCAGCGCCTGGCTGTTAGTGGCCCGTATCTCCTCGGCGTACTTGCCGCCGAATTTGGCCAGGGCCTGGGCGTCGGTCATCACGGTCAGGTTGTCGTTGGCGTACATGAACACGTCCGCGCTGGCTTCCGGATCCTGGGCCACCGCAGAGGCGGCGGTTGCCTCGTCTGCCACGCCGTAGACAAAGGTGATGTCCCATTCCGGATGCATCGCTGCAAAGTTTTCACAGCAGGTCTGCAGCCATTCGCCGCTGCTCTTGGACTGGTCCTCCGACGGCGACCAGACCATCAGGCGCACCTTTTCCGTCCCGCCGGAGCCGTCTCCGGCAGAGCCGCATCCGGCCAGTCCCAACAGGAGCAGGACTGCCAGAAATCCGGCAAGCAATCGGTTCCTCTTTTTTTGCATATTTCATCCCTCCATCGCTTTGCGTGTTTCGCAAAGTTTCGCTAATTTGGAGTATATACTTTTGGGTTTTCCTGGTCAAGAAAAATAACGGCTATAAATGCATTTTTCTCCAAATTATACAATATCTATTTTCTGTTTTTGGTCTATTTGACAGAGCCGGTACTCCGAAACATCTCAAAACAATGTTTCGCTATGATTTTTGCCTGACAATTGCTTTTTCTCCTGTTTTCCAGTATAATGATAACTCACAGAGCGTCTGCGGCAGCGTATTGCGCTGAAAACAGGCGCAAACCCACGCTGATTTTGGCTGTGACAAAGACAAGGAGGGTTGCCCGTGGCGACAATGGACGATATTGCCCGACAGCTTGGCATCTCAAAGGGCACCGTTTCCAAGGCATTGAACGGCGCTTCAGACGTGAGCGAAACGATGCGAAAATCTGTTCTGGAGACTGCCGTGGAGCTGGGCTATTCCCGCACCGCCCGCAACAGCACCGGCAAGCGGCTGTGCATCTTTATCGAAAACATGGCCTGGGAGAAGCCGGACGATTTCGGCTGGGATATGGTCATTGGCTTCCGGAAGATGGCGGAGCCTGCCGGTTTTTCTGTGGAGATCGTCTCCTTGGACGTCCAGATCCAGAAGGCCATGCATTATGACGAATATATGCTTTTCAACGGTTATCTGGGAGGCTTTTTCCTGGGCTTGACCTTTGCAGACCCCTGGATGCAGGAGTTTAAAAGCTGCCATACGCCCACAATTCTCTATGATAACCATGTCAGGGCGAATCCCTTTGTCACCCACGTAGGCATTGACAACGACGAGGGGATGGACCTGGCGGTGGCCAGGCTGAAGGAGCTGGGCCATCAGAAAATCGGCTATCTGAGCTCCGCCCTGGGCTCCTATATCTATCAGGCCCGCTACATGGCCTTTTTCCACGCTCTGCGCCAGAACGGGATGGATTCCTCCCCCTCTTTGGCAGGCAAATCCTACTACTCCTCCGAGTGCCTGGAGCGACACCTGCCCCGGCTTCTGGAAAAGGGGTGCACCGCGATTATTTGCAGCCACGATCTACTGGCCCACGCCGTCATGATCCACAGCACCGAGCTGGGTGTGAAAATTCCTGACGAGCTGAGCATTATCGGCTTTGACGATCTCCCGCTGTGCCGTTACACCGTTCCTCCGCTGTCCACCATCCGGCAAAACCGGACAGAGCTGGGAAAAAGCGCCTTTTATGCCCTGTCCAGCCAGCTCAATCAGATTCCCATCAGCACGCTGCTGTTGCACGCCGAGCTGATTCAACGGGAATCCATTGGCCCGGCACCGAAAAAATGAGTCAACGCAAAAGCCCGCCCGGACATTGTCTCCACGGCGGGCTTTTGCTCTGTCCCCCGGGCAGTCTTCGCATCTCCAAAGCATGCCGGAAAACTTGCTTTGTGATTTTGTCTAAATATATGTCTGCCTGCTTGTGTTTTTAACCAAAAATCCAAACAAGCGGAAAATTCATCTTGCTTCCTCCTCCAAAACATACTATATTTGTTTCGATGAGTTTCGAACGCCTGTTACTTTCCACAGTGGGAACGCCGCGGAAAGTGAACCCGCTTTCAGAACAAAGGAGATGTCAGCATATGAACAGAGCCGCAGGAATCCTGCTGTCGATCACCAGCCTGCCTTCCAGATATGGCATCGGGTGCTTCTCGAAAAGCGCATATGACTTTGTGGACTGGCTGAAGGAGGCCGGGCAGACCTATTGGCAGATCTTGCCCTTAGGCCCCACCGGGTTCGGAGCCTCCGATGATTCCCCCTATCAGTCCTTCTCTGCCTTTGCGGGCAATCCCTACTTTATCAGCCTGGAGACTTTGATCGGGGAAGGCGTACTCTCCAAAGAGGAGTGCGACGGAGCTGGTCTGGAGGGGAGCGCAGACAAGGTTGACTATGAAAAGCAGCATAGCAATCGCTATGCGCTGCTACGCAAGGCCTATGAGCGCAGCGATATCAGCCACAATCCCGGCTACCAGCAGTTCGTCCGGGAAAATCAATGGTGGCTTTCGGACTATGCCCTGTTCATGGCGGTAAAGGGCTTTTTCCACGAAGCTCCCTGGACGGAGTGGCCGGAGGATATCCGCCTGCACTGGGGCTTCGCCCTGGACTATTACCGCCGGGAGCTGTACTTTGAGGTGGAATTCCAGCAGTATCTGCAGTACCAGTTCTTCAAGCAGTGGTGGGCGCTGAAGTCCTATGCCAACAGCAAGGGCATCCAGATCATCGGGGATATCCCCATCTACGTCTCTCTGGACAGCGCCGACGTTTGGGCCCATCCGGAGCTGTTCCAGCTGGACAGTCAGAACCGTCCCACCGCGGTGGCAGGCTGTCCCCCAGACGGCTTCTCCCCCACCGGCCAGGTCTGGGGCAATCCGCTGTACCGCTGGGATTATCACCGGAACACCGGCTACGAGTGGTGGGTTTCCCGGCTGTGGTACAGCTTCCGCCTGTACGACGTGGTTCGGATTGATCACTTCCGGGGCTTTGACGAATACTACTCCATCCCCTGCGGGGCCCAGTCCGCCATGGACGGCCACTGGGAAAAGGGGCCGGGCATCGGGCTGTTCCGCCGGGTGGAGCAGTGCCTGGGCTGGCACCGGGTTATCGCGGAGGATCTGGGCTTTATGACCGACTCCGTCCGCCAGCTGGTGCGGGAGAGCGGTTTCCCCAACATGAAGGTGCTGGAATTTGCCTTTGACGCCCGGGACACCGGCTCTGCCAACGATTATCTGCCCCACAACTACGGCGAAAACTGCGTCGCCTACACCGGCACCCATGACAACGAAACCTTGGTGGGCTGGTTTGACAGCATCACGCCAGAGGAGCAGGCGCTGGCCCGCAATTACCTGTGCGACCACTACACGCCCAAGGAGCTGCTGTACAAGTCCTTCATCAGCCTTGCCATGCGGAGCAAGGCCGCAACCTGCATCATTCCCATGCAGGACTATCTGGGCTGCGACAACAGCTGCCGGATGAACCAGCCCTCCACCGTGGGCAAAAACTGGAGATGGCGCGTGACAGAGAAGCAGCTGACCCAGACACTGCAGCAGGAAATTCTTCAGACTACCCTGCGCTACGGCCGGATGAACTGGAAATAAAGAGGGCCCCGATAGGCTCAATGAAAAGTCTCCCTGTCTAATAAGCTGCTTTCGTCTCATCCGTTCTATTAAATCCGACCAGTGCAAAAATGTTCTTTGTCGGCGGCAGCGTCAAGAAACACAAAACAATTCCCTGTCTTTCCCTTCCCTTTTGTGCCAAATGCATATTTTCCTTTCCCTTTTCCAAAAGCTGTGCTATACTAAACAAAATCGGCGGAACAGGGAGAATCGGAAGATGCTGAATTTCGTATTGGATTATCTGCAAAGTGTGATGACTGACCCCTCCTTCTTTTTTGCCAATTTTGTCTTTCTGGCCGGAATGATTCTGCTGCTGAACCATCCGCCGAAAACCCGGCGGGATTGGGGCGTTCAGACACTGGAGCTGCTGGGCATCTTCGCTGTGTGGTTTTCGTGCTGGGCAGTACTGCGCCTCTTTTCTGACTCCGCCCTGGTGGGTACCTGCTCCAACGCCATTGCGGTGTTGTTTTGCGCCATTTTCTTTCGCAGCTATTCCAGGCCGGTGCGGCTGATCTGCAGCATGACCTATCTCTCCACCTACATCATTCTCGGCGGCCTTCGGATGCAGATTGTCAGTCTGTTTACAGATCCCAATGTCACAATCACCGGTTTTCTGGTCAGTCCGGCCATCATCGCCGTCATTCTGTTTCTGAAGCGCTGGCATATCGGGTCGGTAGAGACTCCGCCCACCGGCTATGTCGTCCTGATGGTGACCATTTCCGTCCTGTCTGCCCTGCTGCAGCTCTATAACCTCTCGATCCAATATGAGATGAGCGATGAAAACCACATTATGCTGCTGGTGAACAGCATTTTCCTGCTGGTGCAGCTCATGGCGTATTATATGTACTATGTGATCGGCCGGGAATTTGCCGCCCGTCAGGAGCTGCTGGCCCTGCAGCACCGGGAAGAGTTGGATCAGGATATCCTGGCCACCGCAAAACAGACCTACGAGGCGCTGAATACCGTCCGCCATGAAATCCGCAACCACGACGACTACATGAAGTGCCTGCTGGAGAGTGGTGATTATGAGGGTCTGAAGCGGTATTTTGACCAGTATCAGGCAGAGAACGCCGAGATCATCCGCTTTATCCATTCCGGCAACCGGCAGGTAGACGCCATTGTCAACAACCGGATCACCCGGGCAAATCTGCTGGGCGTCCAGGTGGAGACAGTTCTGGCCGTGCCGGAGGAGCTGCCCTTTGTGGAGAAGGATCTCTGCAGCCTGATCTCCAACCTGCTGGACAACGGCATCGAGGCCTGTGCCGAAATCGGCCCGGAGGAGGGGGATAAGACCCTTCGGTTTCAAATCCGTCAGTCTGGCAATTACCTCTTCCTGCGCACGGAGAATCCCGTGGCCCCCGGCAAAATCAGCCCGGAGCGGCGTCTGACCCTGAAAACCACCAAGGCGGACAGAAGTCTCCACGGCTACGGCACCAGGATCATCCAGTCCATCGCGGAAAAGTACAACGGAGCGGTGAAATTCAGCCAGGAGGAAAATCTGTTTCTGGTTGACGTCATGCTGCTGCTCCGGGAAAGGCAGGCGGAATAGGCAATGCAGAAGAAACTGCGGGTCGCCATCTGCGACGATGACAGCGCAGCCCGCAATATTATCACCTCCTCCCTCCGGGGCGCCTTTGCCGGCCAGGAGATTGAGGTGCATAGCTATGCCTCTGCCCAGATTCTGGCGGCAGATTTGAGCGTCCACTCCTTTGACCTGCTGCTGCTGGACATCGACATGCCGGATCTGGACGGAATCACCTTTGCCGAGGGACTGCGGCAGGAAAACGCGGCGGTGGATATCATCTATATCTCCAACCGGGAAGACAAGGTGTTCCAGTCCCTGCGCACCGAGCCCTGCGGCTTTATCCGCAAGAGCCGCTTTCTGGAGGATATGAACGACGTCATCAGCCGCTACCTGAGCAAGCGCGCAGCCCGCGGGGACGCCGATATCGCCAGTCTGGTCATTCAGGACCGGACCTGTATGCGCAACCTCCCTCTCAGGCAGATCATCTATGTGGAGGGACTGCGGAAGGTGCAGCTGGTCCACGCTGTGGGAGAACTCCAGCCGCTGACGCTGCACAGCTCCATGCAGGAGCTGGAGGAAAAGCTGTGGCCCCACGGTTTTCTCCGCATCCACAAGGGCTATCTGGTCAACTACCAGTTTATCAGCCAGATCGAGCAGACCGAGGTGCTGCTCACCAACGGGGAGTCCCTTCCCCTCTCCCGTCGGAAGCTCCAGGAGGTCAAGGAGGCCTATCTGGAGCTGATGCAGAGCAGCTCCTCCCTCATTTTTTAGGCATTTCCCATAAATTCAGCGTATAGCAGCGTCCATGAACTGTCAGACCGGTTCATGGACGCTGTTATTTTCTGCCGTTTGTTCCCTCCGACGCACCGCTCGTTCCGCCCTCCGGGTCAGTGATACCTCCAAAAGGGTCACTTGTTTCCATTCGGTTGTTTCGCATTGGAAATCGCGTTATAACCGAAGCAGTTAATCCGACAGCCCCACGTCATGTCTGCCGCGCGGGGAAGCGGAGAGAGGAGATGAAGGATTTCCGGCAGAGCGAAAAGAGATCATTCAATTACAGGAGGTAGCTATGAAAAAGAAAACAATCGTGTTTCGCGGGCTGGCGGCTGTCATGGCCTTTGTCCTGATGGCCAGCGCATCGGCAATTACGCTGACCTTCCAGTACGCCGCCCTGATCAACCGGGCGCTGGGCGTCACCACGACCAAGACACTGAACCCCGACGGAACGGAAGCGGAAAACACCATCTACTGGCCCAACGACTACGGCTATGACGCCGACGCTCTGGTGGACGTCTATCGGGACGCGGCAGCCAAGAACGTGGAGATCGGCCAGGAGGGCGCCGTACTTCTGAAAAACGAGAACAGCGCCCTTCCCATTGCGGAGGGCTCCGGCATCACCCTGTTCGGCTATGCCGCCTACAGCTCCAAGATTCAGGACAGCAGCACCGCCAGCTATATGTCCACCAAGACCTTTGACCAGGCCATGCAGGACGAGTTCGGCGCGGAGAATGTCAACGATGTGCTGCTCACCGACTACTACCCCAACATGGAGGGCGCCGGCGGTGGCGGCGGCTTTATGATGATGTCCGGCGGCGGTGTGAAGAGCATCACCGAGGGCGACATCAACGAGGTCAAGCAGTATGCGGATACCTGGGCCAGCGCCAACAACGACGTGGCCGTGGTGGTCTTTGGCCGGACCGGCAGTGAGGGTAACGACGTCTGGCAGTACGCCGAGACCGACACCTACGAGGACGGCTCTCCCCGCCGGATGCTGGATCTCTCCACCCAGGAGGAGGCGCTGATCTCCTACCTGTCCGAGCAGAAGGCCGCCGGTGTGTTCAAGAGCATCGTGGCCATCATCGCCGGCGACTATGACGTGGAGATGGGCTTTCTGGAGGAGTACGGTGTGGACGGCTGCGTCTATGCCGGCAACCTGGGCGCCTACGGCGTGGAGGGCCTGGTAAAGGTGCTCTCCGGCGAGATCTCCCCCTCCGGCCGCCTGGTGGACACCCTGGCCGCCAACTCCGTCTCCGCCCCGGCCACCCTCTATGCCGGCCACGAGGGCACCCAGAGATGGACCAACTACGAGGAAGTGGACGCTGCCAACCCGCTGGTCAACGACTCCAACGGCGACACCATCAACTGGTACAACATCTACGCCGAGGGCATCTATGTGGGCTACAAATACTATGAGACCCGCTATGAGGACACCGTCATGGGCAACTACGGCGCAGATAGCACGGTAGGCTCCTCCACCGGCAGCGCCTGGAACTATGCTGACGAGATGTGCTATCCCTTCGGCTACGGTCTGAGCTACACCACCTTCGAGCAGAAGCTGGACTCCGTGGAGTACAGCGCGGCGGATGACAGCTACACCGTCTCCGTCACCGTCACCAACACCGGCGATGTGGCCGGCAAGGAAGTGGTCCAGGTCTACGCCCAGACTCCTTACGGCGACTACGAGAAGGAGAACCTGGTGGAAAAGGCCTCCGTCAACCTGATGGGCTTTGCCAAGACCGGCACCCTGAATCCGGGCGCCAGCGAGACGGTGACCGTCTCTGTCCCCCGTTACTTCCTGGCCAGCTATGATACCTACGGCGCGGCAGGCTACATCCTCAGCGCGGGCGACTACTATCTGGCCATCGGCAGCGACTGCCACGATGCCCTCAACAACATTCTGGCCGCCAAGGGCTACACCACTGCCGACGGCATGACCGCTGAGGGCGACGCCTCCAAGATCTACACCTGGGCTCAGGACGCCCTGGACACCGAGAGCTATCGCCTCTCCCCCTACACCGGCTATGAGGTCACCAATCAGTTCGATGACGGCGATCTGAACTACTACGGCGTGGAGTTCACCTATCTCACCCGTCAGGACTGGGAGGGCACCTATCCCACCGAGCGTCTGGCCATCACCGCCACCGACGCCATCATCGACACCCTGTCCAACTACTACTACGAGACCCCGGAGGACGCCCCCGCCTATGACTCCTTCACCCAGGGCGTGGACAACGGCATGGTGCTCACCGACCTGGTGGGCGTGGACTTTGACGACGACGAGACCTGGAACAAGTTCCTGGATCAGTTCACCGTGGAAGAGCTGTGCAATCTGATGTCTGACAACATCTCCCAGCAGGTGGTCACCCGCCTGGGCGTGGTCGGCGGCGAGCGCTGCGACGACGACAACAAGGCCGGCGGCTCCATCCAGTGGAACAGCCATCCCACCACCTCCCGCACCTGGAACATTGATCTGGTGGCCGACCGTGGCACCCTGGAGGGCATCACCGCCCAGCTCAACGGTGAGGACGAGATCTGGTGGGGCGCAGGCAACATGCACCGCACCCCCTTCGGCGGCCGTCACAACCAGTACTACTCCGAGGACGCCAACTTTGACTATGTGGTGGGCTACGCGGAAGCGGCCGCCATGCAGGCCACCGGCGCCAACATCTGCGTCAAGCATTTCTGCACCAACGACCAGGAGACCGAGCGTCAGGGCCTGACCACCTTCGTCACCGAGCAGCCCCTGCGTGAGATCTACGCCCGGGCCTTTGAGGGCAGCTTTGCCGGCGGCGCCATGGGCACCATGACCGCTCTGAACCGGATCGGTACCAAGCTGGCTAAGAACCACTATGCGCTGATCACCACGGTGCTCCGGGATGAGTGGGGCTTTGAGGGCCATGTCACCTCCGACGGCTATGTGACCACCAACTATTTCCAGAACGCCTGCGAAGAGCTGACCGCTGGCATGGACTACTCCTGCATCGACTCCAACGGCGTCACCGGCTCTCTGGTCTACAAGGCCATCGAGACCAACAAGGATGGCTATCTGCTCCAGTGCATCCGTCTGGCCGCCAAGCGCAATCTGAACGCCATGCTCTCCACCGCCCGCATCAACGGCCAGAGCGGCGACACTATCATCAAGACCATCGTCCCCGGCTGGCAGCTTGCCCTGATGGCGACCACCGCAGTCTCCGGCGTCCTGTTTGTGACATTTACGGTGCTGTCCGTGGTCAGCCGGCGCAGACAGAAAACCAACGTTTCGGTAGAGGAGGTCAAAAGCGATGAAAAATAAGCGTATGAGCGCAAAGCTGTCTCTGTGTGCCGCAGCTCTGTCAGCGGTCATTGCGGTGTTCTTCCTGATCTACGGTCTCGTCAACGCCTACTTTGACCTTGTCATCCTGCTGGCTGATCTGGCCGCCGCCGTGCTCTTCTGGCTTTACGGAGCCAAAGAGGCCAGGTGGTCCGATTACATGGGGCTTGCCGGCGTGGCGCTGCTGAGCTACAGCCTGGGTCTGTTCTTCCTCAACAGCTACACCGTCTGGGCCGACTGGTACGGCAACTTCGATATGTACGGCTCCCGGGGCGGCATCACTCCGGTGATCATCCAGATGATCCTGCTGTTTGCCGCCATTCTGCTGGGTATTATCTCCTGCTTCCAGGACAAAGGAGGGAAAGCGGCATGAAAAAGAGAGTATCCGCCCTGCTGCTGGTATTACTGCTGGCACTGAGCCTGACCGGCTGCGCCGCCACCACCGCAGCGGACAACGCGAGCATGTTCTTCTCCGTCTACGGCGCGCAGCTCTCCACGCTGGTCTCCGGCGGACAGTCCGGCGCAGCCTCCACCGACAGCCGCAAGCAGCTGGAGACACCCGCCAACTTCCCCTGCACCGCCGCCGGCGACTACAGCTTCGACGGTGTGGAGAACGCCGACTACTATGTGATCTACCTCTACAAAAACGGTAGCTCTGCCTATGACTACGTCTCCGACAACATCACCGGCGACGGCACCATCACCGGCAGCATCGCTGAGCTGCAGTACGCCTACGGCGACTACGAGGTGACCTGTGTGGCCTACCCGGACTACACCAGTGAGACCTACCGCTCCTCCGAACCCGCCAGCACCACCATGAAGGTGGAAGGCGAGGTTGCCGAGCCCAGCCTGACCTTCTTCTGGGACTGCTTCACCCAGGAGCTCCAGGTCATCTGGCTGAACTCCGGTGACTACTCCACCACCGACTATCCCCAGACCATGGAGATCAACGTGGGCGGCGTCACCGACACCCTGGAGATGGACTCCTCCACCACCGCCTACACCGTCGCCGGCGCCGAAGTGGGCCAGACCTACGAGGTGGACGTCACTATCACCTTCGACAGCAACTATGTCTCCAACAGCAGCTTTGAGCTGGATCTGGGCTCTGTCACCTGTGATGAGCAGGCCAACTTCGCCCCGGAGGGCTATTCCTACAACAGTGGCCTGTACAGCTACGCCGACTTCCCCATCGCCGGTGAGCACTTCGACCTGGCCGCCGGCGGCGAGATCGGCCGCTGGAAGATCACCAAGAGCGCCAACGCCTGGATGAGCAACGCCAGCGAGACCGCCGAGTACCTGATCTACACCGCCACGCCCACCGATACCGCAGACGGAGACGCCTACACCTACTCGGTGCTGGCCGCCAACGACGACGGCAGCGACGTCTATACCGGCGGCTTCGGCACCATGAACAGCTTCACCGGCACCCTGCACCTGTATTCCGACAACACCTTTAAGGTGGAGCTGGACGCCATCTACATCTGCACCGACCTGATCTCCAACGCGGAGCAGTGGCACAACGCCAGCACCATTGAGGGCCGCTGGTACGAAAACGGTGACGGCACAGTAGATCTCTCCTACAACCTGGGTTCCGAGACCGATCTGGGCAAGGGCACCCGATAACCGTCTTGTCTCCAAAACACCTAACCCGACTCCTCGCAAGCTTTCCTAAGTGCCTTTGAGAGTCAAAAACAGCGCCTTCCGCTTTTATCGGCGGAAGGCGCCCCTTTTTGTAAAAAGCTGTTTCCCTGTTCGGCTGCTGCAAAGTCAATACCGCCTATCCAATCTGCTGAACTCTGCTGAACCGGGAATGCTTTCACTGCAGCCCCAGTGGCTTATATGCCATATGATATTTAGGGTCAGTTCAGGCCCCTGACAAATATTCTTCTGCCATTTGAACTGCCACAGCGCCATCCGCTACGGCTGTCACAATCTGGCGCAATTTCTTTGTCCTCACATCCCCTACAGCATAGACACCGGGGAGATTCGTCTGTGTGCTTTCACCGGCGATCACATAGCTGCCCTCGTCCAGCGCCAGCTGTCCGCTGACCAGTTCCGTGTTGGGCGTTCTTCCCACACTGACAAAGACGCCGTCACAGCGAAGCTCCGTCTCTTCTCCGGTGTTCACATCCTTCAGACGAATACCGGTGAGCTTATCCTCATGGAGCAGTTCAAGCACAACACTGCTCCAGCGAAATTCCACGTTCTCCGCTCTCATCAATGTCTCATGATAGATTTTCGTCGCCTGAAGAGTGTCTCTGCGGTGAACGAGGATGACCTTCTCAGCGACACGGCTCAAAAGCAGCGCATCCGCAGCGGCGGAATTGCCGCCTCCCACGACCGCAACCGTCTTTCCCCGGTAGAACATACCGTCACAGGCGGCGCAATAAGAGACACCCCGGCCGACCAGCTTCTTTTCATCGGGAACACCCAACGCTCTAGGATCGGCTCCAGTGGACAGCACAACAGTTCTGCCGAAAAAAATCCCTTCACTTGTCTCAATCACCTTGGGTTCCTCTTTCAGATGGACGCCGGTCGCTTCGGCATGTTCGGTCTTTGCGCCAAAGTGTTCCGCCTGCCGCCGCATCTGATCCGCCAGGGTAAAGCCGTCAATTCCGTTTTCAAAGCCAGGATAATTGTCAATCTGATGGGTCAGAGCCATCTGCCCGCCGGCGGACAGCTTCTCCAAAACCACGGTATCCAGTCCGGCTCTGGCAGCGTACAGTGCCGCAGTATAGCCGCCCGGGCCGCCGCCGATGATAACCATATCGTAAACATGGGAATCTTTCACAACAACTTTCTCCTTACTTTTCGGTTCTCTCTCAGACAAAGGCGTCGATCGCTTTTCTGTAGTCGGAAGTTACAGCGGAGCCGACTGCCTTGCCGTTTCAGAACCGTTTTCACAGGCCAAGCTCGTTGGGCGTCAGTTTCTTTCCTACGTATGCCGATAGTATACCCGGAACCGGATTTTTCCCACAATATGATCATTCAGGCAATAACGAGGGATGGGCTGAACCTCCCATCCCTCGTTTCAACGCGTTTTCGGCACCTGTCCAATCAAAAGCCTAGCTTCTGATCAGACAATCGTATCAGACACCGTACTTTTCTGCCAACCGCCCCAACAGCGCCAGGGCAACCTCCTGTGTTTTTTCAGCCTGGGCAGCCTGTTCAAAGCGCCCGACCTCAGCGTCCATCTCCCGCAGCACTTCAGCCGGAAGGCTCCGCCTGGCAAATGTGTATGCCACGTTGTTTTCCTTCTCAATATGACGCTGGAGCAGCTCCGCCCAGCCGGCAGCCTGGGTGAGAATGGCCAGCTTGTCTCTGGTATTGGGGGACGCCCCATAGCGATCCAGCGCGCGCTCCAGCTCTGTCATGTGCATCCGGCCCAAGTCATGCTCCACCAGCATTCCATGCCGGATCAGGTGAGTGGCCGCCGGGCCCAGCCGCTGCTCCATCTCCCGGAACAGGATTTTCTCCTCTTTTCCGTGGTGATGACGGTCAGCATAGGTGCGGGCAAACCAAATCATGTCCTGAAAGTCGCCCTGGTCAATCTTCGCTCCCTCCAGTACGCGGCAGCAGGCGCTGCGAATGACCTCCAAAAGGTCAGAATGTTGTCATGCTCCCGGAGCATGAGATCAATGCTGTCCATAGCGGTTCCTCCTTTTACTCAACAATCTGATTGATTTTTAAGGCCCTCGCGAAAATCTTCCGCGCATAACAGAACCTTATAATTGTGCCGCACTTTTTAATTTTGGTATACCTTTTAATTTACCTTGGGCCTGCTACTCAGGAGCTCTTGCACCAGCACCAGTCGCGTGCGGTAGAGAGACGCGGATGAGGCCAATTGGCAACGAAAAATACAGCGAAAACCGCAAGAAACTAGGTGTGATGTGCCCCCAGTCAAGTAGACAGTGAAAAAACAAAAAGAATATTTTTCTAGG
>JBJDXT010000167.1:0-20481 GCA_051866795.1 Candidatus Onthomonas sp.
ACGTGTTCGGCATCGAGGCCGAGGCCACCGATATCTACGGCGGCTCCCTGAACCATGAGGGCTACAAGTCCGTGGCCAAGCAGCTGGCTGACAAGTTCGGCTTCGAGAAGGTGGCCATCACCCTGCGTGAGTCCCACTCCGCCTTCGACAACGGCTGGAGCGCCATGCTGTACGATGTGGCTTCCGATGAGTACTGCTTCTCCAAGAAGTATGACCTGCACATCATCGACCGCGTGGGCGGCGGTGACTCTTTCGGCGGCGGCCTGATCTATGCCCTGCTGACCGGCAAGAGCACTCAGGAGGCTGTGGAGTTCGCTGTGGCTGCCTCCGCTCTGAAGCACTCCATCGAGGGCGACTACAACATGATGACCGTCTCCGAGGTGGAGAAGCTGGCCGGCGGCGACGGCTCCGGCCGGATCCAGCGGTAAGCGGTTCTCCGAACAGAAACAAGTGCCCCCGACTCGTAAGAGCCGGGGGTATCTTCCATTCCTTGCAGATTTGAAACAGGGGGTGCTCTGGATGAAGCGCAAAAGGACCATCTATTTCCTGATCATGGCAATTCTCATGCTAGTTGGCGTGCTGCTCCTGGTCTGGCGTCAGGTGGACAACCAGCGTTTGGAGGTGCTGCATTATCCCCCGGGCATCCCCTACCTGCTGGGCTCTGTGTTCGGCCCCCAGCTCGTCTGCTTCTCCGTGGGAGGGATTGCCGCCTTTTTCTGCAGGCCCCGGCTGTCGGGCAAGAGTGCCAAGCTCTGCTTTGGACTGGGCGTGGCGCTGCTAATTCTCTATCCCGTCTCCTTCCTGCTCTGGTGGGCTGGGATTTCCGGTATCTTCAACTTTCTCACGATTTGGTACGGCGTCTTTCTCCTGCCGGGCGTTCTGATCGGCCTGTGGCGGCGGAGCGCGCTGGAGGCAGGACAGGAATAGGGAAGCTTTGAAAAGACAATTGTCCCCTGCGCTTGCGGAGAAAACCGCAGGCGCAGGGGATTTTTCGTGTCAAACGAATCCTGCTCTTTTGCTCTGTGCAGGGGACTTATCGATTCACGACACCACCATTGTTGATGTAGCGCATCCGATAGGTCAGTGTACGAAACCATTTCAGCATAGTGGTTCACCTCTTTATGAGAAAATGTCTGCTCCTCAGGAGCAGGTGTATTATATTCCTTTTTGACTACGAATACAATGGATGAGTGACCAAAAACTGGAATGCAAATCTTCTCAATTTCTTGTAAATACACAATAATAATAGAAATATATGTGATCAATATTTATTTTTTACACTTTTCAGAAAAGATATTTTATCTCATTTATTGCTGTTTGGGCGATGGAAGGAGAACAGAAAGGCCGATGACGGGCGATGTTGAGACGGCAAAACGCCCCTGCATTCTTCCGATGTAGGGGCGTTGAAGCGGTTATAGAGCTTACTGAATGCGGGTATACAGGATGGGGCAGTCGCCCAGCACCAGGCCGTCCTTGATATTGATGGGAGCCCAGGTGGGAGTCTCCGGCAGCTGGAGCATGGTGCGGATCTTGGCACAGCCCTGAACCAGGATGGGAGCGAGCAGGTTGGACATGTTGGCGATGATATACATACAGGTGGCGGTGGTGTTGTTGAAATCGGTCTGATCCTCCGCCTTGACCTGGGTCCAGGGGGCCTGGGTGTCGTAGTACTTGTTGGCGTCCTGGATATACTGGAGCATCAGCTCGGCGGCGGCCCGGAGCTCGCCCGCCTCGATCTTGGCGCCGATGTCGTCGTACATCTTCTGGGTCTGAGCGGCGATCTGGGGATCCACCACGCCGGCGGGCACTACGCCCTTGAATTTCTTCTTGAGGAAGGAGACATTCCGGTTGACAAAGTTGCCGAAGGCGCCGCAGAGGAACTTGTTGTGGGCGGCGATCAGATCCTCCTCGGAGTAGCTGATGTCCCGGCGCTCCGGGTTGTTGACCACGAAGAAGAAGCGGATGGAGTCCATGTCGAACTGGTCGGCCAGCTCCTTGATGGTGACCAGGTTGCCCTTGCTCTTGGACATCTTGTCCTCGCCCAACTTGACATATTCGCTGGAGACGATCCGCTTGGGGCACTGCCAGCCCTTCTCCAGGGCCATGATCAGGGCGGGGAAGATGACGGTGTGGAAGGGGATGTTGTCCTTGCCGTGGACATAGTAGGTGATCAGGTCGTCGGAGTCCTGCATGAACTGGTTAAAGTCGATGCCCCGGTCCTCAGCCACCTTCATGCCGGCGGTCAGATAGCCCATCACCGCCTCAATCCAGACGTAGATCCGCTTGTCCTCATAGCCGGGGAAGGGGACCTCAATGCCCCAGTCCAGGCTGCGGGTGGCGTCCCGGTCGGGCAGGCCCTGCTCCAGATACTTTTTCGTCTCGTTGATGGCGTTGGTGCGCCAGGCGGGGCTGTTCTTCTGATAGTAGTCCTCCAGCTTGCTCTGGAACTTGGACAGGGCAAAGACGATCTCATGGTTGGGCCGCTGGACGGTGGCATGGCCGCAGGTGATGCAGTGCTTGTCCTTCAGGTCGGCGGGGTCGAAGGAGGTGAGGCAGGCGTCGCACTGGTCGCCCTTGGCGGGGGCGCCGCAGACGGGGCAGAGACCGGTGATCTCCCGGTCAGCCAGGAACTTGCCGCAGGTCTCGCAGTAGTCCTGGAGCTTTTCCTTCTCATAGAGGAAGCCGTTCTTCTGCATCTCCACCAGCATCTGACGGACGTGGTCCTCGTGATACTCGGTGAAGGTGGCGGTATACAGGTCATAGGTGAAGCCAACCGCGTTGAAGGCCTCCACGAACTCCTCGTGGTACTTGTGGGCGATCTCAGAGGGGGTGGTGCCCTCCTTTTTGGCCCGCTGGGTGATGGGGGTGCCGTGGGAGTCGGTGCCGGAGACGTAGATCACCTGATCTCCCGCCTGACGGAAGTAACGGGCCAGCACGTCGCCGGGCAGCAGGGCGGCCAGATGGCCCACATGCAGGGAGTAGTTGGCGTAGGGCCAGGCGCCGCCAATCAAGATCTTTCTGTTCATCTATTCTCAAATCCTTTCGGTGGGTGAATGGGAAAACTGCACAGTACCGTTATTATATAACAGTTTTTCCCGGTCTGCAAGGGAAGATGTGGCTCCTTGCCGGCTTTTGAGCAAAATCGCGTTCCGATTGCATTTTCCAGCTGCCAGGGCTATAATTGGGACAAACAGGACAAGCATGCCGAAAATGCCCCTTGGAAGGAGAGACTGCGATGCAGCGTATTACCAGTTTTACCGTGGATCACGACCTGCTGGAGCCGGGAATCTATATCTCCCGGGTGGACGGAGATGTGACCACCTACGACCTGCGCACCCGCAAGCCCAACAGCGGCTGCTATATGGACGATTTGACCATGCACTCGGTGGAGCACATGTTTGCCACCTTTATCCGCAACTCGGACCTCAAGGAGGACGTGCTCTACTTCGGCCCCATGGGCTGCCAGACCGGCTTTTATCTGCTGGTGCGAAACGCCGACCACAGCCGGGTGCTGGAGACGGTGAAGCAGGTGCTCCGGGACATTCTGGCCTATGAGGGCCCGGTTTTCGGCGCCAGCCGCAAGGAGTGCGGCAACTACCGGTGCCTGAACCTGGAGGCCGCCCAGTTGGAGTGCCGGAATTACCTGGCTGTGCTGGAGGGCAATCCCCATATTGACTTCAAATATCGGGAGGGCTGACCATGATCGGAATTATCGGCGCCATGCAGGTGGAGATCCAGGGGCTGAAGGCGATGCTGACCGGCCCCGAGAGCACCACCATCAGCGGCATTGAATTTGTCACCGGTACGCTGGGAGAGACCCCTGTGGTGCTGGCGGTCTGCGGAGTGGGCAAGGTGTTTGCCGCCCTCTGTGCCCAGACCATGATCCTCCGCTTCGGGGTGGAGGCGGTGATCAATACCGGCGTGGCCGGAACCCTCTGCCGGGAGCTGGGCATCGGAGACGTGGCAATTTCCAGCGATGTGGTGCAGCACGACATGGACGTCACCGGCCTGGGAGAGCCCTATGGCCTCATTGACGCCCTGGGCCTCATCCATATCCCGGCCAGCAAGACGCTGAGCGCCTTGGTGGAGCAGGCGGTGCTGGCCCAGGGCCACCGCTGCAGGGTGGGCACCATCGCCACCGGCGACCAGTTCCTCTGCGACAGCAGCCGGAAGGAATGGATTCACCAGACCTTCGGGGCGATTGCCGGAGAGATGGAGGGCGCCAGTATTGGAACGGTATGTTATGTCAACAAAGTTCCCTTTGTCATCATCCGAGCCATCTCGGATGACGCCGACGGCAACGCGCCGGAGAATTTCCCTGCCTTTGCCGCCCAGACAGCGGAGACTTCCATCCACATTACAGCAGATGTGATCGGGAGGTTACAGCATGGACAGAAAATGGATTGAAACTCTTCCGAAAATGGATCTGCACTGCCACTTGGACGGCAGTATCCATCCCCAGCGGATTCGTGACTATCTGACCGCCAGCGGCCAGGAGATTCCGGCGGATTTTGACCGGTGGATTTCGGTGTCGGAGGACTGCCCCAGCCTGACCGAGTATCTGAGATGCTTTGACCTGCCCCTGCGTTGGCTGCAGACCGAGACAGGACTGGAGCAGGCGGTGGTGGATTTGCTGTGGGACGCGAAGACAGAGAACACCCGGTATCTGGAGATCCGCTTTGCCCCCACCCTTCACCTGGACGGTGGCTTGAGCTATGAGCAGGTGTTTCAGGCCCTGGCCCGAGGCAAGAAACGGGGCGAGGCAGAGACGGACGTTTGCTGCCGGTTTATCGTCTGCGCCATGCGCCACCATAGCAAGGAGCAGAACATGGCAATGCTTGAGGCGGCCAACGGCTTTTTCCCTTATCTGGTCTGCGCCGCCGACCTAGCGGGAGACGAAAATGCGTTTCCCACCACCTGCCACATGGACTTTTTCCGCCGGGCAGCAGAGCTGGGCATCCCCTTTACCATCCATTCCGGAGAGACGGGAAACCGGGAGAATATCCGCACCGCTCTGGAGTTGGGGGCCTGTCGTCTGGGCCACGGCATCGCCATGGTAGAGGATGAGGCGCTTGAGCAGCGCTGCGCGCAGGCCGGCGTAGGAATTGAGATGTGCCCTACCAGCAATTTTCAGACCAAGGCGGCTCAGAACTGGGAGGACTATCCCCTACGGCGCTATCTGCGCATGGGCCTGAAGGCCTGCCTGAATACGGACAACCGGACGGTGAGCTGCACCGACCTGAACCGGGAGTATCTCCGGGCCATGGAGGAGGGCGAGTGTAGCCGGGCGGAGATCCTCACTCTGCTGGAAAACGCCTGTGACATCTCCTTCGCGCCAGAGGAGGTCAAGGATGCCTTCCGGGCGGAGTTGGCGGCGTTCCGCTGATGTTCAGACTGTTCCGGACCGCCTTTTACCGGAAAAGGCGGTCCGGAGAAAATTGAAGCGTCGATGAAAAAAGTGCTTGACAACGGGCGGATGGGGTGCTATACTATTCAAGCAGTCGAGAGACAGGCACGCCGGAGTGGTGGAATTGGCAGACACCCGGGACTTAAAATCCCGTGGGAGTGATCCCGTACCGGTTCGAGCCCGGTCTCCGGCATCAATATCGCGGGGTAGAGCAGTTCGGTAGCTCGTCGGGCTCATAACCCGGAGGTCGTTGGTTCAAATCCTTCCCCCGCAACTCAAAAGGTTCCGAAATCAATTGATTTCGGAACCTTTTCTTCACTTTTAAGCCAAAATGAAATTTCTTGGGAACCGATTGATCATTATTTGATCATCACGGGAGCAAAATCTCAAATCCCACC
This sequence comes from Candidatus Onthomonas sp., assembly GCA_051866795.1. Taxonomy (GTDB): domain Bacteria; phylum Bacillota; class Clostridia; order Oscillospirales; family Oscillospiraceae; genus Onthomonas. The sequence goes on from JBJDXT010000167.1 coordinate 5,806, forward strand.
GAAACGGGGAGGCAGCGGCACAGCAAAATGTGCATCTCTCCCCGATTTTTTCATTTCTGAGCAAATAAGTTGTGGTTTATGCTGATCTCTGATAAAAAGGTGCGATACCTTTTTATAGCGCTAAAAGCGCGTCAGAGATCGCATGAGACGTCTTTTGCGCCTGTGGCGCAAAAGGGACAGCGCCGTTGGGCGATGTCTTTCTGATTAAAATGACACATTTTAATCAGAAAATAGTATTAGATCTGCACGGGAGTCACAAAGGCACCCTTGCCGCCCCGATCAGCGGAGCGGCAAGGGTGTTTTGTTGGGCTGTCTTTACACTGCTGCCGGTTTTCTCCCACGCCCGCGGCGCGGTTTGGGGGCCAGCAGCTCGTCCATTAGGTCGGCTGCGGCGGCCTGAGCGGCCTGAATGGAGTGGGCGTAGACCTTCATAGTGGTGGTGGGACTGGCGTGCCCCAGCTGCCCAGCCACGGTGGTCACTGCTACGCCGTTGGCAATGGCCAGGGTCGCGTTTGTGTGCCGGAGACTGTGCAGGTGGATCTGAGGCAGGTCTGTTGTCCGGATGAAGTCGTGGAACCAGCCGGAGAGCACATCCGGGTGCATGGGAGATCCATCCGCGGCGGTAAACAGCTTTCCACTGTCCTGCCAGAAGTCGATTGCAGCCAAACGCTGCTCCAGCTGCCAGCGCTGATAGTCTTTCAGGATACGCATGACCGCCTTGGGCGCCTTAATGACCCGGTTGGAGGAGCTGTTCTTGGTCTCGTCCTCGAAGGTACCTCTCTCCGGAAGGTAGAGGGTGGAGCGTGTGATGCTGATAGTTCCTTTGTTAAAGTCGATGTCCCGCCACTCCAGACCCAGCAGTTCGCCTCGGCGCATTCCCGTAAACAGCAGGACGGTGATGGCGGTGCGGTACTGTATGGGCGCACCGTCCAGCAGTTCCAGGAGGTGGACGGCCTGCTCTGCGTCCAGATAGTCGATCTCCACTCGGCCCGCTTTGGGCGGCGCCACCCGATCGCAGGGATTTGAGAGGATCACCTGCCACTGGACGGCGGTATGGAGGATGGAGGAGATGAGTCGGTGGTAGTGCAGAATCGTCTTGGGGGCCAGCGGTTTCCCGTTGAGGGCGGGTTCGAAGAGCAGATTCATTGACATTCCGAGGGCATCGGCAATTTTTTCGGCACTGGAGGGATCGATGTTTTTCCCCTGATAGATGCTGGAGAGCGTAGATAGGGATACTCCTGCCTTTTTGGACAGAGCCTCTTTTGTCATGTGCTGCCGCTTGAGATGGGCCTTCAGATCCAGCTTACAGTGATATTTTCCGGTCTTATGTATCTCACCCAGCTGGCGGTAGAATTCCATCAAGTGAACCGGAGTAATGGCGTCCATATTGAGATGCCCGATGGCCGGATTAATTCGCTCCATGAGCTCCCGATAGCGGGCTACTGTCCGGGGACGCAGCTGAACCTCAGCATAGTCTTTAAACCACCGCTGAGCGAAGTCGGCAAATTTAATGTTGCCGTCTACTACCTGGCCGGTTCTCACCTGTTCTTCAAAGAGCTCTGCCTGATGTCTGGCCTCCTTGTCTGCCTTTCTGGGCGTCATCCCTGCGGGAGGTCTCCAGGTCATCTGTTTGCTGATCTGCTTCCCGGCAAGATCGTACCCAGCCCCGACCCGTATGAGGTAGGAATTACCCCGTTTCGTAATATTGGCCATAGAATCACCTTCCTAAATCCAAAGATACCTTGTTTTTTCCAACATATCCAGCCGTAAAACGCAATGAAAATAGAACGCAGTTTTTGTAAGAAACTGACAAAATAAACTGATATATTCAGACGGGCTGCCAAATACTATTGACGATCTCCTTGCCCCTGCTCCAAAAAAGAAAGCAGATAAGGGAGATTGACATAATACTTTTTCCCGCTTCGAATATAAGTGATCTGACCGGTCATACACAGCCTGCGAATGCAGTGATAGGCCAGCCCGGTTCGTTCAGAGGCCTCTTGGATGGTAACCATGATTTTCTCTTCTTCCATTTAAAATTCCTTTCTGCGCGTGTCATCGCATTTGAGTTTATGGGTTTCCTCAAAGTACTCCTTTGGCTTTACCCTCCGAATAAATCGCTCTACCTTATGGATATCACCCGTCACCGGAATTTCAGGAAGCGCTTCCATGACTGCCTGATGGTATCTGCCGCCCCGGGCTGCCCTCTCATCCAGAATGGCAATGACGCAGGTGTCAGTCTCTCTGCGAATCGCCCGGCCAAAGCCCTGGCGCAGCTTAATCTGCATTTGAGGCACCGAGACAGACTGGATGTACGCTTTGAGAGACGGGTAGTTTTCCTTCATCCGCTGTTCCCGTGCATCCGGGAAGGAGAACGGGAGACGGGGGATGATAAGCATGGACACGCAGTCCCCCGGGAAATCCATGCCCTCCCAGAAGGCTCCGGTGGCCAGCAGAACGCTGCCAGGTGTGGATCGGAACTGCTCCAGCGCTCGATACCCCTTGCGTCCTACAGCAAACACTGGGAAGGCCAGCTTCTTGTGGGAGAGCAACTCCTTCGCCGCAGACAGAGCGGCGTAGGAGGTAAACAGGACAAGACCGTGCCCATAGGAGGCGTTGAGCAGTTCGGCAATCTGATCGGTCAGGACATGAAAGTAGGTCTCCCGATCCGCCTCCTGATACCGGGGCGGATAAAACGGCAGGTAGAGCAGACAGTTTTCCGCATAGTGATAAGGAGAGCGGGTAATGGACTCCACCAACCGGTCACGCCCTGTCAGTCCGGTTTCCTGCTCGAAATGGCGAAAGCTGCCGCCCACGGCCAGAGTGCCGGAGGTCAGGATAACAGACCGTGCCATACTCCACATGGACTGCTTCATCTGCTCCGCCAGGTCGTTGGCCGTGGCGCAGAGCAGACTTCCGTTCTTTTCATTCTCCGCCACATAGTAGAGAAGACCGCTCTGATCATCGAAGAATTTTGAAACCGTTCTGCACAGCCGATCCAGCTTTTTGCCGGTCTGGAGGGTCAGCAGCCCGTTTAGCTGGTGCTGGATTCGTTCCAGCATCTCTTGCGCCTGGAGCAGACGCTTCAGATAATCCAACGCTGCCAGTTCCTCCGCTGGGGGCTCCGACAGCAGGCGCAGCAGCAGTTTGGAAGCCTCAGCGAGGTTCTGAGAGGCTAGCAGATACTGCTCCTGCTTCAGATCGTCGATGAGCTCCCGAAAGTCCTCGTAGGCCAGTGCCGCCCCAAACATCTGCCGGGCGGTCTCCGGCAGCTTATGCGCCTCGTCTACAATCAGGACGTGGGTGTCCGGCAAAATGGGACGAAGCCCGTCCTGCCGGTGAATCACATCTGCCATCAGCAGGTTATGGTTGCAGATCTGAAACAGGTACCGGCCACTTCGGCATTCCTTCAGGAACTGGCGGTACCGGCAGGTTGTGCGGTCACAGTCGCAGACCTCCGGAACAGCGATCTTTTTTGCGTCATAAGCGCTCAAAAAGGGCTCCTCGTCCAAATCCAGCCGGTATCGCATGCCCCTCAGGGCATCGGCGTTCTTTTTGTTTTTCTTCTGCATGTTTGCCCGGCGAAGCCGCTGATCCAGCCGCTCATCACAGACGTAGTGTCGCTTTCCCTTCCGCACGACGACCTGAATCGGCGCTTGGATTATGCCGTCCCCCAGAAGAAGCCGGGAGAGAAGGGGGAGATATTCTGAGATGATGGCCTTTTGCAGGGCGATGCTGGAGGTGGAGATCAGGATGGGCTGATGCTTCATTCCTTCCAGAGTGCGATACCGGTGCTGGACACAGGCGGCAACCAGATAGGCGTAGGTTTTGCCGATACCGGTTCCGGCCTCGCACAGCGCTGTTTTGCCGCTCAGCATGGCGTCCAGCATACGGTGGCTCAGTTCAATCTGGGCCGGGCGTTCCGGCATGCCCCGCTGGGGGAACAGCTTTGTGAAGATGTAGTCGATTTCTGCATGGGCGTTGTTCTGATTTTCTATCGTAAGCATTTTTTGAACTCCTATTATGAAATGATTTGCTGCGTCTCACCACATTCGTCCTCGCCCCCTGGTGAGATTGAGAACAGTACGGGTAGAGCTCCGCAAAAGGGCGGAATCTTCACGGGCATTTTCCCAGGGTCTTTACTGCTTCCAACCCAGGGTCAGCGCCACCTTGTTTTGATGCGCAGGTCTCGCATGGTGTCTCATTATGGCGTTCCCGTACTGCTGGTATGAAATTGTCAAGATTCACAGAGGTGAGAAATTGTCCCTCTATAGGTAGCTCACGGGAGAGGCCAAAATATTAGCTGCTGTCAAAGATTTGTTGAAAAATTTTTCTAATTCTCTGGATTGTCTGGGCAACCCTGCCTTGAGAGAGGTCAAGACAGTCGGCGATCTCCTGCTGGAGAAAGCCTTTACGGAAATACAGGTCGCCGATCAGTGTTTCCTGCCTGGTCAGATATCTGCACATCTGATCCCAGGTATCCCGTTCTTCCACCTCCTCAAAGGCGTCGTGATGCTGGGGGAGCCGGTTGTCATACCGGTTATACCATTCCAGAGAGCAGTGCCGCCGCCGTTCCATCTGGTTGTTGTTCTCCTCCTGCCGGTCCAGTTTCCGCAGGAGCGTAGCCCACTCCTCCGAAAGCGGCACGGAAACCACATCTCCATTGGCAAATTCGTATTGATAGACGTCATCCATTTTCCCCTCCAGCGCAGAAAAGACCGGAGCCCCAAAAGGCTCCGGCCGCAGTTTGCTTACGATTCCGTTGTGGTGTAGTTGGGAGGTCTGTTCTCCCAGGCATCATCCGCCCGTCCGGCAGAGATCATCAGGCACATAATGCCAACGCCGAACAGTCCGCCGACCATCAGGCCGGCTACAAACACAAGTAACATTTTCATCACCGCTCCCTCCATCCAAAGAAAATAACGGGTACTGCCACCAGTATGGCCAGCAGTTCCAACACGGCCATCACCAGTAGAAACAAATTTGCAATCTCTGGTATTGGCAAGGTTTACTCCGCTGGTATCATCGCTGAAATTGGCGATATTCGCCGTTTCAACTCCCAAGCCTCTGTTGCCAAGTACGCTGGTCTCGTCTGGACACAACACCAGTCCAGCGATTTTGAGGCGGAGGATACCCGCCTCATCAAGTCCGGCAACCGCCTGTATATCCCGCCGGAGGGCTGAGCAAATTGCTGCCGCTCTGACGCCCGGGCCCTGTTTCAAAAATTACTGGGATGGCTTCATGTTCACCTCTTGGAAGTCATCCGTCTCGGCGGCGTGCGCTGCTCGCTCGGATGCGGGTTGCGTGCTTGTGGTATCGTGTATGAAGTTGTCTGTAAGGCTCAGAAAAATGGCCTTCACTAAACGTCCACCAATTCCGGTTTGTCAGGGTGTTTTCACACTTCTTTTACGAAATGTTCAAAAAGCCTTTTGAGTCTACGTTTTGCTGCCAGAATAGATTCGGAGACACTTTGACGGGTGACGCCCTCAGCTTCTGCAAAGCTAAAAGGCTTGCCGCCTGCAATTCACAGACAACAAGCCCTTTCGGCTGCTTGAACAATTTTTATTTTAAAATATTGCTAACTCTTTTGGGCAGTTTATTTTAAATGTCCAGATTTGCCTCTACCATATATTAGAAAAGCAATCGGATTTCTTTTATAGGAAGCCTTTCCGTACTGACGAAATATATTGCAAATAATCAACTGCGCTTGCCACAGCGTTTGCTCCGTCTGCAACCGCTGTGACAACCTGACGAAGGGGCTTTTTTCGAAGATCACCTGCGGCAAACAGGCCAGGAACGTCCGTCTTGCAGGTTTCATCTGCCACAACATAGCCCTCCGAAAAAGTCAGCGGAAGGCTGTTCAGCCAGCCAGAGACAGGCTGGACACCGACTGCGATAAATACCCCCTGCATGGGTACTTCCTGGGTAACGCCGTTTTGCTCCAATAGAATACTCTGTATTCCGGTGTCGCCCCAAATCTCCTTCAGATTGGTATGGTACCTAACCTCGACATTGGGCTTTTCCGCCAGAAGCGCAACCCGGCTTGGCGCTGCCCGAAACAAATCCCGCCGAAGGGCGACAGTGACCTTCCGGCAGAGGGAAGAAAGATACAGGGCATCCTCTACAGCGGTATCTCCGCCGCCTACGACCAGAACATCCTTACCAGCGGAAAAGGCTCCATCGCAGACAGCACAGTAGGAGGCAAACTCGGCCTCCCCGGGAATCCCTAATTCCTTTGGAACTGCGCCGGTAGCGGCGATGACAGTCCGGCTTTCCACCGGCGCATCGTCCTCCAGTAGCAGCCGAAATCCATTTTGCAGAATCTCAATTCCCTCTATGACAGCAAACCGGATCTCTGCACCCAGTTGCTCTGCCTGCGCCCGAAAGGCGTCGCCCAATGCCTCCCCGGACAGTGCGCCCACGCCTGGATAGTTTTCAATCTCGTGGGTTGCAGTGATCTGACCGCCGCCCACACCGTCCTGTTCCAGAACGGCAAAGTTCAATCCGGCACGGGCAGCGTAAATGGCAGCTGCCAACCCGGCAGGACCGGCACCGATAATGGCCAGATCAATCATAAAGCGCTAAAATCTCCCATTCGTAGCCACCGTTCTGAATGTGAAATGCATTCAGATTGGGGGCTTGCTGCGACTCCAATGAGAGGATCATATAGATGGCATTGGGGTCATAGGCCATCCGGATATCCTCCGCCGAGGGACGGGAGGGGGTCTCCGGATGGGAGTGCCAGTTGCCCAGGGGAACCAGCCCCTTTGAACGCATATCCTTGACCGCAGCCAGCTGTTCCCTTGGATCCATGGAGAAATGCTCCTTGGATTTATCTGCATTGCGCAGCAGATAGACCTGTTTTACTTCCACGAGGTCGCCGGAAATACTTCCACCCAGCAGACCACAGGCCTCATTGGGAAGCCCTGCCTTTGCATGGGCCACAATTTTTCCAAAATCGCTGCCAGACAGGCGAATGGTTTTTCGATTGCTCATCAGATGGCCTCCTTTGAAAGCAGCACCGCACAAAGATGCTTTCCTCGTGCGGTGCGTTTTGGGTTAAATGTGGTCAGGACACTCTGCCTGCTCGTAATCAATCAGCTCCGTAATAGTCGGGTGATCACCGCAGACAGCACAGGAGGGGACACGCTTCGGCAGCTTAACCGTGTGGAAGTTGTTGGTCAGGGCATCATAGGTCAGCAGCTTACCTGTCAGCAGCTCGCCTGCCCCGGTGATATATTTGACCGCCTCCATAGCCTGCAGGCAGCCGATCACACCCGCCATGGCGCCGATCACGCCAGCCTGCTTGCAGGTGGGGACGGCATCCTTGGGAGGCGTATTTTTGAACACACAGCGATAGCAGGGGCCTTCCCCTGGCACATAGGTCATCAGCTGGCCCCGGAAACGGATGATACCGGCGTGACAGAAGGCCTTTTTCGCCATGACGCAGGCATCGTTGATGAGAAATTTGGCAGGGAAGTTGTCAGTGCCGTCAAGGATGAAGTCATAATCTTTAATAATATCCATGATATTGTCCGCGGCAATGAAATCATGGTAGGTGATAACATTAACATCTGGGTTGATGGCCTGCATGGTTTCCTTAGCAGACTCCACCTTGGGCTTGCCCAAATCGTTAGTGGTGTGGATGACCTGGCGCTGGAGGTTGGACAGATCCACCTCGTCGGCGTCCGCAATTCCGATGGTTCCCACCCCGGCGGCAGCCAGATACAGGGCAGCCGGTGCGCCCAGACCGCCGGCGCCGATGATGAGTACCTTGGCGTTCAGCAGCTTTTTCTGGCCCTTGACACCGATCTCTTTCAGGATGATATGGCGGGAATAGCGCTCCAGCTGTTCGTTGGAAAAAGCCATTACTGTCCGCCTCCCATAAAATAGAGGAACTCAACGGGGTCGCCATCCTTCAGTTGACGGGATGCCCGATCCTCTGTCTGGACGAAGTCGTCATTGACCGTGACAGTCACATACTCGGGCATCTCTACCTTTTCTGCCTGAATCAGCTGCTCCACTGTGGTTCCTTCTGGATAATCCTTTACCGTTCCGGCAATATTGAGCTTCATGCTTCTCTGCTCCTTTCCTGTCTCCCCTCGGAGAGACCGGTTATAAATTTTCCTCAATCAGCGTCTTCAGCCCGTCCCGGTTGATCACACCCCGGTGACGGGCTTTTTCTCTGCCATTCCAGTAGAGAACCAGCGTGGGCGCGGCTCCGATCTGCTCCCTGGCGGCAAGCGCTGGATTTGTGGAAATATTTACCCTGGCAATTGCCAGCTGACCCTCATACTCTGCCTCTGCCTTGCTGACCAGTGGCGCAACCCGGCGGCAGGGGACACAACCGTCCTTGTAAAAATCAACCAGCACCGGCAGAGCACTCGCCTCCAGGTAAGCCTGGAAGCTGTCTTCATTCAGATGCTCTGCCATGTCAGTCGCCCACCTTCCGGACGATCAGGTCATAGGTGCCATCCCCGTTGTCAATGAGCTTGAGGATTTTATGGCCCTCCTCCTTGATGCTGCGGGGAACGTTGTGAACCGGTTCTCCGTCGTTCATATGGACGGCGAGAATATCCCCGTCTTCCAATTCCTCCAGTGCAACCTTGGCTTTCACAAAGGTAACTGGACAGACCACATCGGTAATGTCCACTGTATCGGTAATCTGAAACTCAGCCATGATATGCCGCCTCGACTTTCTTTTTCAATTCGTCCCAGCCCACACGGTCCAGCGTCTTGGCAAAGCGTTCGCCCTTGTTGGCGTACTCGGCAAAGAAGTCGATGGCAGCGTCAGCGACCCGGAACAAAGTTTCCTTATCCTTGATGATGGGCAGCAGCTCCACGCCCTTCTGCACGCTGTTGCCAAAGGTTCCGGCAAAGCTGACCAGATAGCCGCTCTCTCCCTGCCATGCCTCCGTGGGGCAGGACTTGATGCAGCGGCCGCAATAATTGCACTTGCTGCGATCCAGTTGGATCTTACCATCCTGAACGGTAATGGCATTGCTGCGGCAGACCTTGGCGCACAGGCCGCAGCTGATGCAGGCGTCTTCATTGTACAGGGGGATCAAACCGCCCTTGACGCCGAAGTCGTTTTCCTCCGCTTTCAGGCAGTTGTTCTGGCATCCAGTCACGCCGAACTTGAACTTATGGGGCAGCTCCCGGCCGAAGTAACGCTGATCCAGGGCCTCTGCAATTTCCAGGGCGTTGATACAACCGCTGGGGCAGCACACGCCGCCCTGACAGGCAGTGACGGTGCGGACTCGGGGACCGCACACGCCGGTCTGCACGCCGCCCTGTGCCAACGCCTCTTTGACCTCATCAATATCCTTCAGTTGGATAAAGGGAATCTCAATGCCCTGCCGAGAGGTCAGATGTACATAACCATGACCGAATTTGTTCGCCACTTCCGTGATGGTTGCCAGCTGCTCTGCCGTAACAGTTCCGCCCACACAGCGCAGGCGCAGGGAGAAGTGATCTTTCTGAATCTGGCGCATAAAGCCACCCGCTTTTAATGCGGAATAATTGACTGCCATATGAAATTCCTCCTGACTAACGTAAACTTTGAATTGCATTGACGGCGGCTGTAAAATCCGCAACCAGATCGTCAATGAATTCTATGCCAACGCTGACCCGAATCAGGTCATCGTAAACACCGGCTCGTTCCATTTCAGAGGCATCTGAATGGATATAGATGCTGGAAGCCGGATGAACCACCAGGGTGCGTACATCGCCGATATTGCTGACGATGCAGGCATATTTTAAATGATTGATGAGAGCAAAAGCTCTCTCTTTGCTTCCAGCACGGAAGGTGAGCAGCGCACCGGCCATTCGGCCTTCAAACTGGGCGGTCAGCGGCTGATAAGGACTGCTGTCCAGTCCCGGATAGTTGACGGCATAGATGCCTTCCAGCTGCTCCAGCGCCTTGGCCAGTGCCAACGCATTTTGACACTCCCGCTCCACCCGAAGTCCAATCGTTTCCAGGCCGATTGTATTAAGGAAAGCGTTCTGCGGAGCCAGACAGGGGCCAAAGTTCTGCCAGATATCATTGCGCAGGCGGGCGGTGTAGGCCAGCTTCGGCACCCTGCAGAAGCCGTTCAGCGCAGGCCAGCGCTCTGGATTCCAGGGAAATCTTCCTCCGTCAATGATGACGCCACTGATGGCGTTTCCGCTGCCGTTGATGTATTTCGAGGAGGAATGCACCACAATATCTGCACCCAGCGAGATCGGACTGAGCAAAACGGGGGTCACCGTTGTGCTGTCCACGATCAAGGGCAGGTTGTTTGTGTGGGCAAGCTCCGCCAAGGCGGCGATGTCGATCACATCCAGACCTGGATTGCTGATGACCTCGGTAAAGATCAGCTTCGTCTTCGGCGTAATCAGCGGGCCAATGGCCTCTGGGGTGCAGCCCTCAGAAAAAAGAGTGGTGATGCCCAGCTTTTCCAGATCATGAAACAGGCTTAGGGTGCCGCCATAGAGTCGGCTGGTAGCAATCAGCTCGTCACCGGTCTGCAGTACATTCAGCAATGCCATGGACACAGCACACATACCGGAGGAGCAGGCAATCGCGCTTACACCCTTTTCCAACGCAGCCATGCGCTGCTCAAAGGCGAGAATCGAAGGATTCTGCAGCCGGGTGTAGGCAAATCCGGGGGCCTGATTCCGGAATACTTTTTCCATTTGTTCCGCGCTGGAGTGAGCAAATGCGGAGACCTGATTGACCGGAGGGAGGGTTGGACTTCCAAATGGATCGGTCACTTTTTGCAGATGCAAAATAGATGTGTTCAGTTTCGGCATTCTCCATGCGACCTTTCACCAATTGTGATAAACATTGATCCAGCATTTCTCTAAAGAATAGCAAAGCCCCATTTCTCCGGCAATAGCATTTCCGAAAATGCGAAATGAGCCTGAAATATTTGAAATAATTCTCAATGCCAGTTCAAAAGGGGAGATCGCAGAAGAATTTTTCATTTGTCTGAAATGGTTTCTCTGTTTTGGAATTATCTCTCGTTTCGACGAAATAGTTTGCGAATCAATTCGCATTTGCAGGACTGAAATTGAAAACGGCCAAACCGGATTGACGGCGGGGAAATAGTCTGCTATTATCCCGTCAAACCTACTTGTTAAGTAGGTATAAGTCAAAGGAGCGATATCGTATGTCTACAAGCTACAATCACACCAGACGAATGTGCCGCTGTATGCTCCGGTGTTGTTGACAATAGCTTTTGTGACAATGGGGTCACAGAAAAACCATATAAATATTGAGAAAGAAGGCACATTTTCATGAAAAAACTGATTGCAATTCTGCTGACGCTTACCTTGAGCCTATCTCTGCTGACAGCCTGCGGCTCCAGCGGAAGCGCTGATTCTTCCGCCCAGGAGGAAACTCCTGCTGCCACAGAAGAGCCTGCCGATACCGCCGATACGGGAGAAACGGCTGAGCCTGAAGAGACTGCTGATACTGAGGAACCCGCCCCTTCCCTGGATCCGGTGGAGATTACCAACGTCTCCTATGATCCCACCCGTGAGCTGTACGCTGCTTATAACGAGCTGTTTGCATCCTACTGGCTGGAGGCCACCGGTCAGGAGGTCACCATCACCCAATCCCACGGCGGCTCCGGTAAGCAGGCCCTTGAGGTTGCCAACGGTCTGGAGGCCGACGTGGTGACGCTGGCCCTGGAAGCCGACGTGGATGCCGTCAAGGATGCCGGCCTGATTGAGGAGGGCTACACCTCCGAGTTTGATCTGGATTCTTCGCCCTATACCTCTACTATCGTGTTCCTGGTTCGCTCTGGCAATCCGAAGAACATTCAGGACTGGAACGACCTGCTGAGAGACGATGTCGGCGTGATTACCCCCAATCCCAAGACCTCCGGCGGCGCCCGCTGGAACTATCTGGCTGCCTGGTACTACTTCGAGCAGGCAGGCCAGAGCGAGGATGAGATTTTGGCCAGCATGACCAAACTGTATCAGAACGTAGTGGTTCTGGACTCCGGCGCCCGGGGCTCGACCACCTCCTTCGTGGAGAACGGTCAGGGCGATGTACTGCTGGCCTGGGAGAACGAGGCGTTCCTGTCTCTGGCCGAGTATCCCGGCGAATATGAGATTGTCGTTCCCTCCGTCTCCATCCTGTGCCAGCCTACCGTCGCCGTTGTTGACGAGGTGGTGGATGACCGCGGCACCCGTGATGTGGCAACGGCCTATCTGCAGTATCTGTATTCCGATGACGCACAGCGCATTGAGGCCCAGAACTACTACCGTCCCTCCAATGAGGCGATTTACAGCGAGTTTGTTCTGGACGCTGACAGCACCACCATCAACGCAATTCCTGAGGACGGCAAGTGGATTCTGGACAGTGTAGAGCTGACCGACATCAACCACTTTGGCGGCTGGACGGAAGCGCAGGCAACCCACTTCGCAGACGGCGGCCTGTTTGACAGCATCTACGAGGAGTAATCGAAAACCCAACGCAGAGCCAACCCGGAGACAAGAGTGTTTCCTCTCTGTCCTCCGGGTTGGCTGTCGGCGTTTTTGTCTATTCAGAAAAGAGGTCGAATTATGAGACGAAAAAGGGCCAAACGTGTCATTCCGGGGTTCGGATTGTCCTTTGGCATTATGATTACTATTCTGTCTGTCGTCGTGCTGATTCCCCTGGCGGGACTGGTAATCTATACCGCCCAGATCACGCCGGCGGAGTTTCTAGCCACTGTCACCCGCAGCCGAGTGCTGTCCAGCTATTGGGTCAGTATCTCCACCTCCTTTGTGGCAGCGGCTATCAATGCGGTCGTTGGTCTGATCCTCGCCTGGGTGCTGGTCCGCTACGAGTTTCCCGGTAAGCGATTTGTGGACGGTATCATCGAGCTGCCCTTCGCGCTGCCTACAGCGGTGGCAGGTATTGCCCTGACCCATCTGACCACCACCAACGGTTGGGTTGGCAGCTTTTTTTATGATAGTTTTGGCGTGAAAATCGCCTATACCCGGATCGGCATTACGGTTGCCCTCATCTTTATCGGCATTCCCTTTGTGGTGCGCAATGTGCAGCCTGTCCTGGAGAAGTTTGACCACCAATATGAGGAGGCCGCCCATATTATGGGAGCCTCCCGGATCTATACCTTCTGGCACGTGATCTTCCCGGAGATCTTTCCCGCCCTGCTCTCCGGTTTCACGCTGGCCTTTGCCCGGAGCATCGGAGAGTATGGCAGCGTGGTTTTTATCGCGGGCAATACCCCCTATGGGACCGAGATCACGCCGCTGCTCATCATGTCTGAGCTCCAGGAGTACGACTATGTCAGCGCAACCTCCATCGCACTGGTCATGCTGCTGATTGCCTTCATCATTCTGTTTGTCAACGCAGTTTTGCAGAGTATCGTGTCCCACCGTGTCAGTGGTATCAGCTAAGGAGGCGCCAATATGGAACAAAAACCAAGCAAAGCCTTTCAGTGGCTTCTGATCGCCGTGTGTGTGATCTTTCTGGGCATTTTCCTGATCCTGCCGTTGATCTATGTTCTTGTCACAGCCTTTCGTGAGGGGATCGGCCCCTACCTTGCCGCTATTACGGACGAATATGCTTTGAAAGCGGTCACTCTGACGCTGCAAGCCACGGCGTGGGCAGTGGGCGTGAACACGCTGTTCGGCCTCTGTGCAACGTGGTGTCTGACCAAATTCAGCTTTCGGGGCAAAAAAGTGATCTCCACCATGATCGACCTTCCGGTGACAGTTTCTCCCATCATTGCCGGTCTGATCTATGTGCTGCTCTATGGCCGCCAGAGCGCCCTGTATCCCTTCCTCCATGAACATGATATTGACATTATCTTCGCCGTACCCGGTATTGTGCTGGCGACCATCTTTGTCACCTTCCCCTTTGTCTCCCGCGAGCTGATTCCGGTGCTGAATGCCCAGGGAACCGACGAGGAGGAGGCTGCCGCTCTGATGGGAGCCAAAACCTGGACCATCTTCCGCAGAGTTACCTTCCCCCATATCAAGTGGGCGCTGCTGTACGGCGTCGTCCTCTGTACTGCCCGGGCAATGGGCGAATTCGGTGCTGTCTCTGTCCTTTCCGGTCACCTGAGAGGCAAGACCAACACTATGCCGCTCTATATCGAGCTGCTCTACCAGGGCTACGACTTCACCGGAGCATTTGCCGTGTCCTCTCTGCTGGTGGTCATGTCAGTCATTGTGCTGGTACTGCGGTGCATCGTCGAGTACATGGGCAATAAAACCAGCGATGCTCAAAAAGGCCGACTACGCTGGGTGCGTCAGCGGAGCAAACGAGGATAAATCCAAGCTGTTTGCCCATCACATCGCAGATGGCGGCGTACCGATCATTGACGCTGCCCCTGTTTCCATGGCCTGCACGGTTGAGGATGTCTACAAGACGGAAGGCTTTGAGAGCTTCATCTGCAAGATCGCGGCTACCTATGCGGAGGAATCCGTGCTGGATGACAGCGGCAGACTGGATTACAGCGTCCTCGAGCCGGTGCTGTTTGAGATGCCCACTTATCAGTATTTGAAAACGGGCGAAGTGTTGGGCAAGTGCATGAGCATGGGAAAGGATGATTGAAATGAGTAAGAAATTAGTAGCCTTTTTTCTGCCAGCGGCACGACGAAAAAGGTCGCGGAACGTCTGGCAAAGGCTGCGGGCGCTGACCTGTTCGAGATCAAGCCCGCGGTCCCGTATAG
>JBJDXT010000168.1:0-20197 GCA_051866795.1 Candidatus Onthomonas sp.
CCTTCTTCTCCAGGAGTATTACAAAGGATGAGATGCGAATGATGAACGAGCGGTACGACAAAGAACTGGCCGAGCTGAACAGCCGCATGGATGTGGTAAAGGCCAGACAGCGGATCGTATATGAGACCTCCACCCTCCGGGACGACGTCCGCAAGCAGGTGACTTCCATCATCAGCGGCGACCAGGGCAGCGAGGTCTTCTTGAAAAACGTCCTGGACCACATGGTGGTTTTTCAGGACAAAAGGATTGAAGTTCGCCTGAATTTGCTGCCTCACAAATGGATTTTCGTCCTGGAACAGCTCAAAAATTTAAAAAAACAAGATTCACCTAAAAATGATGAAAAACCTGAAACAAAGAACAAGAAAGGCAAAAATTCAAATGCAAAATCCGATTTTTCCGGAAATTTCAATACCGAGGAAGCCCCAATTCGTGTACTTTTTGAAGCGTCTGTACCACCAAGCAACATGCAAACAAATCCTCTATCGTGAGAGCGGGGAGGATTAGTGCGTAGGATGCGCAGAATACTACTGCATAGGCTAGACAGTCAGGAACCTGAGACT
Organism: Candidatus Onthomonas sp.; assembly: GCA_051866795.1. Lineage (GTDB taxonomy): Bacteria > Bacillota > Clostridia > Oscillospirales > Oscillospiraceae > Onthomonas. The sequence goes on from JBJDXT010000168.1 coordinate 561, forward strand.
ATCGTCTTTTGCACTGGTGCGCTTTTGTATATACGTCTACCTGCTGCAGCATACCCATTGCCACTCTCGCTATTTCAAAAACCCAAAGTTTTTCAAGGGCCAAACCCGAAAAACAATTTTTCCGACGATTTGTTCTTCAGATACACAGCCAACAGTGGTGTTTCTGGAGTCTACAGATGTGGACCTGTGATCTCCAACGCAGAAATAGCGGTTGTCAGGTACCTGGTAGGGTAGGTCAATATTGCAGTCACCAAATGCCTTCTCAGTCAGATAAGGCTCGTCCAGCAGTTTGCCGTCTACATACACATTTCCATCTACGTCAATATCAACCCAATGACCAGGACCTGCTATGCAGCGTTTCACTAAAATCTTATTTCCAAGATAGAATGCTACCAAGTCTCCCGGCTCCAAATCTGATCCCTTGACAGATACAACAATGTCCCCCTCATCCAGCGTTGGTGACATGGAGGATCCGTAGATCTGCAAGACTGGCATCCAGATTGTGGCCACCAAAACAGCTACTGCGGCAACAACGACCAGAGTATAAACTGTACTGCGTAGGACACTTAGATATCTCGTTTTATAGTTTTCACGCTGAAGCTCCGCTTTCAACTGTTCCACATTCGGCAACCGACCAAGTACGTTTTCTTTGTATCTCATTTTGATTCACTTCTTCTGGCAGAGAGGGCAAATTCACGCAGGGTATCATAGTCTTCCAGCAGTGTTCTTGCTTTGTCTGTTAGCTGCTGCCAATAATCGTCAGCGTCTGAATGTACTTTTTGGCTGTACGCCTGTGCCTCCTGTACAATTGCAGCAGCTTCCTTTTCTGCATTAGCTTGCAGCTCCCGGCAAAGCGTCTCCTGCTGACTGTTTAGTTGTTGAATGTTTTCCAAATATTCCTTGGCGGCCGCATCTGCTGCTTGAAATACACCGTTAAGCGATAATGCTGCCTCCGCCAGCGTTCCAGCCTTTTTAACAGCAATCTGGCGATCCCGAAGCTGTGTTTCCGCCAATTCCAGGCGGTCTTGTAGGACTTTATTCTCTTCCATTTGTGTAATGAGCATTTGCAATAGCTCAGCGCGACTCATACGCCGTAACTCTTGATCCGTCATGTAGAGGCCCCCTATCTTAGTGTTATATAGAAAAAAGGCGGCGGATATTTATAAAAAACATCTGCCCTCAAATTTATCCGTAACATAGGAAAAGCAATTCAGCCTTCCTATATTTCTGCTGCACCCTAGGCGGCAGCCCTGTGATGTATGATACATTGAGGAAAAAGCAAATCGAAGAATAATTAATCATGTACACCCAATAATAGGAAAGTATATCGTAAATCTGTTGAAAAGTCAATTAATTTGCCAAAAAATGCAGATAAATGACATATAATTCAAGTTGTAAGAGCATCTTGCTAGGAGCAGATATATGACTGTGAAATGTGAGAAAAACGCGCTTCGCGCAGAAGCGGCGGTGAAACAGATGTGGGCATTTTGCATTAAAGATTGCAAACCATGGCGCATTTTGCCCCCTCTGTATTGGTCAATTTTCCGAAACCCCATCCGAAAAAAGTCAGTATTTGCAAGAGGTCCGAACTCGTGTCCTTTTTGACGCGTCTGTACCAATATCGGTGAGTAGACCCTTGAGTTCCGGATAGGGCATGGCGTATCGCTGACTGAGGTAGCGGAGAGAGGCTCCCAGTTCGCCGTCCGGGCCTCCGTACTGGCTGATAATGATTGCAGCCAGCCGGGGATTTGTGGCTTTGATGTTGACAGGGTATTGCAGTTTTTTATCATAGATAAACATTTACGCGCCCTCCTCAGGTTTGTTCCAGGGCCAGGGGTCGTGAAGCCAGGTATAGTGGTCATCAGCAGCAGCACTAATTTGCTGGAGGGGTCCATACTGCTCCTCGTAACGCATCCGCCCCTCCTGATAGAGGGCGGCATACTGCTGAAAAAGGTGGAACGCCTCCCGATCCATGGGGTGGGTATCCAAATAAAGTCCCAGCTCTGTCAAAACGAAGCTTAAAACCTGAAGCTCTGACAGACGCGTCCTTGGTACAGGTTTTCCCTGTGTAGCTATATGGAGGGGCAGATTAAGACCTGGGAACAGAGTGCCTTGGACAAGTGCCTCATCTTTACCATATTTGGGTTCACCCTCCTGCTGAAAAGGGACATAGGGAACTGCCAATGGAGCGCAGTGGGGAAGCTGTCCCTGACCGCGTGGACAGCGGGCGGAGTATTGTTCTGAATCTTGCTTCAAAATGATTCCTCCTTTGGAAAGGCAGTGCCCTTCCGTTTCACTTTATGCGGCAGAGAGGAAAAATGCCAAAGACTGACAAGATTTGGCATTATCTTAATTCTTCGGACAAAACAGAAAGGAGCTTGCACTTTTAGCTAGAAGTTTTATAATAGAAATGCAGCAATAACAGAATCGGCAGATCATAGGGGGATCTATATGAAAAAATGGATTAGCTTGCTACTGGTGTTCAGCCTGACTTTGCTGACCTGCAGCTGTCAGGCCAACTACAATGATACTTCGCCCGTGCCGGAGACACAGGAACCGGAAGCTTCTGAACAGGAAACAGAGCAAGAGGAAGTACCTGAGCCGCTCGACAAGACTCCAGGGCAGCCAGCCGGTACAACGCAAGTCCCTGCGGAAGAGGAAATGGAGTCTCCTGTGCCGGTGGATGAAGGCGAGCAGCAGACGGACGAAGATGTTTCCGCCTGTACAGAGGAGGACAGAGCGGCCCTGACTGCTGTTCTGGATCAGATCCGGGCAGAGGCCCGGGTTGGGGTCGCCGGAAGCTCTCTGACTGCAGTTCAGTTGGCGGCCGTCCTGCTGGACTGGGGTATGGAGACTCCGATGACGGAGACAGAGATTCAGGAGACAGCTCCAAGCTGGTACGCAGAAATGGAAAGTGCTGACCAGGAGGAGTTCCAGATGCAGCTTTCCGGAGTGGATGGCGCTGTGGAACAGGTGATGGAGGAGAAGGGGGCGGATCTGCTGGAATGCGCAGGATGTACAGAGAGTGCCTATCCTTGGAATGAAGCGGCACGGACTGCGGTGAAAGCAGTTGTGTCCGCTATCCTGAAGGAAAAATAAATAGGGATACGATAAGGAGGCCTGTCCAGACGACGAAGCAGCGTTGGAACAGGTCTCCTTTGTGGACAGGATTGCTCTTTCGTGATAAACTACAGAAGGTTTCGAATCTGACGTGCTTCGGAGATCCCAATGCCGGTGATCAGGATCTGCAGCGTATGTTAGGCTGGTCCAATCAGCGAGTGGGGATAAAACTCTATTGGAGACCATAAGCTGTCCCGGGAGGGATCGCAGATGGAAAGTCGCATTTCAAAACGTGCGCTGGCAGCGCTGACGCTGGCTGCGGCAATGGTTTCCTTTGTATACTGGAGCGGATATTGGGCTCCCGTTCAGACCTTTTCGCCAGGACTGCGAGAGGACCGGCTGCTTATCATTGATCCGGGTCACGGTGGGGAGGACGGCGGCGCTGTTTCCGTCTCCGGGGTGCCAGAGAGCGGGATTAATCTGGCGATTGCCCTGAAGTGTGAGCAACTCGCGGGACTTTTTGGACAGCCGGTCCAGCTTTTGCGGCGAGACGACGTTTCCCTGGCGAGCCAGGAGGCGGAGACCCTGCGCCAGAAAAAACGCAGTGATCTTGAGAAAAGGGTGGAGATTATCAACGGAGCGTCCAATGCGGTGCTGCTCAGCATTCATCAGAATTTTTTTACCAAAGCATCGTATTCCGGCGCCCAAGTATTTCACCGTCCTGGAGAGGACAGCAGACAATGGGCTATTTATGTTCAGGAGCAGCTTCGTCTGGCCCTGGATGAAGAAAATCAGCGTCAGGCGAAGGAGATACCAAGCGATATTTACCTGATGAGTCATATCAGCTGTCCTGCCATTCTGGTGGAGTGTGGTTTTCTCTCCAACCCGGAGGAGGATGCGCTGCTTCAGACGGAGGATTATCAGCGGCGGCTGGCTGTGACCATTATGGGCGCCTGTCTGGGCTTTTTTGAGGAAGAAAACAGGACAAACTGAGAGGAATACAGACCGATGAAAACAAAAACTGTCTTTTACTGTACCAGCTGCGGCAACGAATTTCCCAAATGGCAGGGGAGATGTCCCGGCTGCGGAAGCTGGAATACCATCGTGGAGCAGCCGGCTGCCAGCCGGGCAAAGGCGGCTGCTGTTCCTGCCGCATCCGGCCGGGTGCTGAGCCGCGCTCTGCCACTGGACGAGGTGGAGACGGCAGAGGAGATCCGGTTCTGTACCGGCATGGGAGAGCTGGACCGGGTATTGGGCGGCGGTGCTGTCCGTGGCTCGCTGGTACTGGTGGGCGGAAGCCCCGGTATCGGAAAATCCACTCTGATGCTCCAGATTTGCGATAATCTGTCCCGAAACTACAAGGTTCTCTATGTCTCTGGCGAGGAGTCTGCCCGGCAGATCAAGCTCCGGGCCAAGCGGCTGGGCGTGGCAGGGGAGGGGCTGTACCTGCTGGCGGAGACCAATCTGACTCGGGTGCTGGAGAGCGTGGATCAGGTGTCGCCGGACATTCTGGTGGTGGACTCCATCCAGACCATGTATCAGGATAATTCCGACTCGCTGCCTGGCAGCGTGGCTCAGGTGAAGGCCTGCGCCATGAATCTGATGGAATTGGCGAAGGGACAGGGAATTACTGTCTTTGTTATTGGACATATCAATAAGGAGGGCTCCATTGCCGGCCCCAAGGTGCTGGAGCATATTGTGGACTGCGTGCTCTCCTTTGAGGGGGAGCAAAACCTGATCTATCGTATCCTCCGGGCGACGAAAAACCGGTTCGGCGCTACGGATGAGATCGGCGTATTTGAGATGCTGGATTCCGGCCTGCGGGAGGTTCCGAATCCCTCGGAGATGCTGCTCTCGGGCCGTCCAACCGGAACGCCCGGCACCTGCGTTACCTGTGTGATGGAGGGCATCCGACCGGTGCTAGCAGAGGTACAGGCCCTTGTGACTTTGAGTAGCTTTTCTGTCCCCAGGCGTACCAGCAACGGCGTGGAATATAACCGGGCTATGCTGTTGCTGGCAGTTTTGGAAAAGCGGGGAGGATTGCGGATTGGGAACTGTGACGCCTATATCAATGTGATTGGCGGACTCAATCTGAATGAGCCTGCCGCCGACCTGGCCATTGTGTTGGCACTGGCCTCCAGCTTTCGGGACAAGCCGGTACCGGATGATCTGACCGCTGTGGGCGAAGTGGGACTGACCGGCGAGATTCGCAGCGTCGGTACCATGGGGCAGCGGCTGTCCGAAATCCGGAGGCTGGGCTTTTCCAAGTGTTTGGTACCGGCCCGGGGAACCCAGGATATCTCCATTCCGGGCCTCCAGCTCATTCCGGTGCGCAATATCCGGGAAGCGCTGGCGGTGCTGCTGTAAAGAGTCGCCGGAGAGCTGTAATGGCCCGGCGGATGCCCGTTCAATGCGCAGAAGATGTTGAGGAATTGCTGGCCGCTTTGAGCTGTGCGGAAGCTGAGGAGCGCAGCCTGCTTGAGATCAGCCAGTGGGCAGACAGAAACGCCATCGAGGGTGATCTCGTGCTGAATCCCCGTTTGAATTTGCCCGACAGTTTTCCAGGCCGGCGGCAGCCATGAGTGGTGCGCCAGCTGGCATCTTTTTCAGCCCCAGTGCCTTGACAGGAGAGGGGCTGTCTGGTAAAATACAAACCTGAACAAAATAAAAATTTTGTTCAGGTTGAGGGAGGTAAAACAGGAGGGGTGGGGGAGTACGCAGGCAGACTCAGAGCCTGTGCTGCACTGCGTCAGTTCTGCTATCTCATCTGATTTGTGAGGATTACTGTAATGGATTATCGAGAATTTGCATCTCCAATGCTCTGTGACTTTCTGGCTTACCATGAGTCGGTCAAAGGACATTCCAATTTGACTGTGGACGAATACTGTCTGGATCTGCGGAGCTTTTTCCGCTATCTGAAACGGCTGAAACGTGTCGTACCCTGGGATACGCCGGATGCTGAGATTCCCATTGACGATGTGGACGCCGCCTTTTTGGGCACAGTCACCATCAGCGACATCTATAGCTACCTGACCTATCTGAATCGCGAAAAAGGTCTGAATGAGGCGTCCCGTGCCAGGAAGATCGCTGCGATTCGGTCACTGTACAAGTACCTGACTGTGAAAACCCATCAGCTCTCCCAAAACCCGGTTCAGGATCTGGATTCTCCCAAATTGCGGAAATCGCTGCCCCGATACTTATCATTGGAAGAATCCATCAAGCTGCTGCACTCGGTACAGGGCAAAAACCAGGAACGGGATTACTGTATTCTGGTGCTGTTTCTCAACTGCGGCCTGCGGATTTCCGAGCTGGTGGGGCTGAATGTGGCCGACATCCACGCAAATACCCTGCGCGTCTTGGGCAAAGGCAATAAAGAACGGATTTTGTACCTGAATGACAGCTGTATTGAGGCTTTAGACCACTATTTAGTGGTCAGAAATGGCATGACGCTGATTGAACCAGAGGCGCTGTTTGTCAGCAACCAGAGAAAACGGATTTCTAAAAGTGCGGTCCATTTACTGGTGAAAAATGCGATTGCCTCTGCGGGACTGGACCCGTCCTTGTATTCCGCCCACAAACTGCGCCACACGGCCGCCACGTTGATGCTGCAGAGCGGGGTCGATGTGCGCACCCTTCAGGAGGTGCTGGGCCACGACCATTTGAATACGACGCAGATTTACACCCATGTGAGCAGCGAGAATCTGGCGGACGCCGCCGCCATGAATCCGCTGGCCCATGTGAAGGAAAAAGAATGACGCAGAAGCGGCAGACAGCCTTCTATCGGAAGGACTGCCTGCCGTGTTTTGCTTATGGAGTCACAGGATAATGCAGATGAGCCCTCCGGTACCCTCGTTGATGATCCGCTCCAGCGTCTCCCGGAATTTCACCCGTGCATCCTCCGGCATCCGGTTCAGCTTGCCCTGCAGATCCTCGTTGACCAGCTCATGGAACGACCTGCCGAAAATGTTGGATTCCCAGATCTTTTTTGTGTCCCCTTCAAACTCCTGCAGCAGATAGTGGATCATCTCCTCACTCTGCTTCTCACTGCCCACAATGGGAGAGATCACCGTCTCCACATCTGCCCGAAGCATGTGGATAGACGGGGCGCTAGCCCGGAGCTTGACGCCATAGCGTCCCCCCTGCCGGACAATCTCCGGCTCCTCCAGGGTCAGCTCATCCATGGTGGGGACGACAATGCCGTATCCGGTCTCCCGCACGTCCTTCAGAGCGGCGCCCACCTTATCGTATTCCCGTTTGACCGTAGACAGCTGTGTGAGCAGCTGAATGAGGTCTCCATCGTCTGAGATGGAGAAGCCGGACTGCTGGCTCAGCGTCTCGTAGAACAGCTCTCTGGGCACTTCCAGAGCTGCCCGGGCCACTCCCCTGCCCAGGTCAATCCCGGTGAGCTCACAGCGGCTGATGGTCTCACACTGGCCCATTTGCGCCACACAGTCCCGTACCTGGCGAATCTGCCGGATCTGACCGCCGGCGGTGCGGATGGCCTCATAAAGCCCGTTCTTGATGGGGTGCTCATAGGGCAGTGCGTCCACCCAGGAGGGCAGGAACAGCTCCAGCTCCTGGAGAGGGAATTCGTAGAGAACTGACTGGATGATCTGAGAGACATCCTGCTCCTCCAGCTCCAGGCAGTTCACCGGCAGACAGCTGACCCCGTAGCGTGCAGCGATATCGGCAGAGATAGCCTTGGCCCGATCAGAGTCCGGCGCCTGGGAGTTGAGCAGGACAAGAAAGGGCTTGTTCAGCTCCTTCAGCTCCTGGATCACCCGCTCCTCCGCCTCCAGATAATCCTCCCGGGGAATCTCGGTAATGGTACCATCAGTGGTGATCACAATGCCGATGGTGGAGTGCTCGGCGATCACCTTGCGGGTGCCCAGCTCAGCGGCCTCGGCCATGGAGACCTCGTGGTCAAACCAGGGCGTGGTGACCATCCGGGGGCTGTCGTCCTCCGTCTGGCCGACGGCGCCATTGACCAGATAGCCCACGGAATCAATCAGCCGGACGGAAAATCGCACGCCTCCCTCTAACTCCACCTGTGCGGCCTCCTCCGGGACGAATTTGGGTTCCGCCGTCATAATCGTGCGGCCGCTGCCGGACTGGGGCAGTTCATCCCGGGCACGCTCCCGGCGATAGACGTTTTCGATGTTGGGAATGACCAGCGTCTCCATGAAGCGCTTGATAAAGGTGGACTTTCCGGTGCGTACCGGCCCGACTACGCCGATATAGATGTCGCCCTCGGTTCGCTGGGCAATCTCCTCGTACAGCTTCACATGCTCCATCTGTGTCCCTCCTGTCACCGCTTCCGCGGGATCAGCAGCATTTGATTGCCCAGCGGCTGATCCTCATTCAGGCCGTTTGCGCCGCAGATCTCCTGACTGGTTGTGGCGTACCGCTTGGCAATCGACCAGAGATCCTCACCGTTTGTTGGCCTGCGCAGAACAACTGAGGGCTGTCCCGTGTGATCCAGGGGATGCTCCTGATCCAGATCAACCTCGCTCAGACCCACTGCTTCAAAGATCTGCCGGAAGCGGAGCTGAAATTCTGCCATTCCGCGCAGCTCAATCCCCGCGGCGGCAGGCAGGGCCTCCAACTGGGTGATTCCGTAGCTGCAGGTCAGCTTTCCATCGCTGGGCAATGGCCGCTGGACCGAGACGGAAAAGTGGATGTGCTGCGAACGGTATCCGCCCTGCTCATTGAGATAGAGTACGGTGGCCTCGGCGGGGACGGTGAGTGTTGCCTGCTCTCCTTCCCGGGTAAATTGCAGGATACCCAGCTCCATATGACAGCCGCAGACGCTGCGCACTCCATCCGCCTCCAGAAAGGTGCGGATCGGCTGACGCAGAACGGTGCAGTCCGCCAGACGCTGGAAATGCAGCGGCTCGTTCTGAAGGGTGACCGGGTAGTTGATACTGTAGGCGTCGGTAATCAGCGCGACAGGGACACTCTCGTAAAAGATCGCCTGAGCGGCCAGCTCCACTGTGACGGACACCGCTCGGCCGTCGCTGGAGAGGGGGCCTAACTGCCAGTCCAACACCTGAATCAGTGTTTGAAAGATTGCTCCCTCCCCTGCTCCTCCGGCTTCCATCATCTGGGAAAGGGGGAGGTCGAAATCGGCAGAGGACAGTTCTCCCTCTTCGTTTCTGCACAGCAGCCGGAGGCTGACGCCGCCTTTGAACACCAGCTTGGAGCCGATGAGTCGGGCCTCATTGCAGTAAGCATTGGGCTGCAGCCGCAGAAGCTCGGTTACCGGGCTTTTTCCGGCCGGCAGCGTCAGCGTCTCCTCCAGGGAGAAAGCTTTTTCTCCTGGCTCCAGTGCAAAAGCAGTCTGGTAGTGCTCCACCCGCTGCTGCAGGCCCAGGCTGTCCGCCTCCTTCAGTCCGCTGCTTACAGAGAGAACCTCCGGCCGGTAGATCTGAACGGACTCCCGAAGATCGACCCGAATCAAAAATTTTCTGGGATTCATCATACGGGTTTCTGCAGAAACTACGGCGGCCTTTGCCATAAGGCGGCAATTGCTGTCTCCCTGACTGCACTCGGACAGATGTTGAAAAGGCAGCTCAGCCTCCAGCCTGCGCAGCCCCTCGCCGCCTTCCGGAAGGTAGAGTATGGTGACCTTGACTGTTCCTGCCAACAAGGCACCGGAGTCGGTCATCTCCCGCCTGGTGAGACAGCAGAATCCATAGGTATCCGTGACCTGTACGATGTCCGGGCAGGCGTCTGGGACGATCATCTCCAGCGTCTCCTCCCGGCTGCATACAGTGTCCTGAACCAGTCCGAAATGGCTGTGTTCTGTTCTGGTAAATTCCAGCTTCAAAAAGCATCCTCTCCTTCGTGCCCGGCCGGGCCGGACATGATTCTAAGAGAGGGTATGAACCTGGCGGAGAAATCATGCCTGGAGGGAGGAAAAGCTTTTCGGGTTGTGCTACATATGGAAGAGAAGCCGCAGCAATCCGGACAGGAATTTTGGGGAACGGACGATCATGATTTTCATCAGAGAGCCTCCTTTTGGCCGACGGTGCTAAAAACGCTCTGCTTTTCCGGCGGAAGGTCGCCCTAGAAGCGTTTCATCCAGGTGCAGCCCAGGACAATGAGGGACACGCCGGCACAGAAAATAATGACTTCCACCGGCAGAACCAGCGCCAGCAAAATGCCAACCCCGAGAGCAATCACACAGATTCCTCTCGTCCTGCAGTTCCGGAACATAAAACCGCCTCCCTTGCATCTCCTGCTGTTTTCAGGATATGCGGGGAGGCGGCTTTTGGTGCCGGAAAAGTGGGTCAGTTCTGTACCAGACGCAGACAGGAAATACCGTTGGGGTCATACCAGCTCTTGCCCTGGTCTGAACAGGCCCGGATGGTATAGGTGTATGCGATTCCATCCTCGACGGTTTGATCAAGATAGAAAGCATCTGAACAGGTGCCAATTGCTGACCAGGAGGAACCCTCGGTCTTTCGATAAACGCAGTAATTTTCTGCCCCGGCTACAGGTGACCAAGAGACCAAAATGCCATCTGTCTGATTTTCTGCACCAGTTAGGACAGGCTGTGCCAATATCTGAATAGCGAGCCCGACAGTATCATAGGAGCCTAAGGTCTTCTCAGAATATGCGCGCACCGTATAGTGATAGAGAGCGGACTCGGTAAGCGAATCGGTATCCACAAAACGAGTGGTGGAGACGCACCCCAGAAGTTTCCAGCCGGTACCCTCGGTCTTTCGATAGATTCGATAACCGTCCGCACCGGAAACAGGGTTCCAGGAGACACGAACACCCGTGGATGTCTGCTCTGCAAGGTTGAGTTCTGGATTCTCAAGGCGCAAGCAAGCGTATCCGGTAGTATTATAGAGACTCAACTGTCCGTCAGCGCTGGCGCGAAGCGTATAGATATAGGTAGTGCCGGAAACTGCGGTCGCGTCGGTATAAGTCAGACCGTCAACGATAGACAGCCTGCTCCAGCCGGTGCCGGCTGTCTTGCGGTAAATAATATATTGCTTTGCACCAGCTACGCTGTCCCAGCGTAGCTGGATCCCGGCGCTGCTGTTGATAATCGCTGCGGCCAAAGGTGTGTCCAGATGAAGATATCGGAGGCCATTCCTGTCGAAATCACCGAGAAGATTTCCACTGTAGGCCCGGACAGTGTAGCGATAAGATACACCGGAGGACAGTTGAGAATCATCCAGATAGCTCGTGCCACTGACGGAGGCCAGACGGGTCCAATTGCCGTTTCCTTCCTTACGGTACACATAATAACCTTTTGCACCAGAGACCGGCTGCCAAGTTACAGAGACCCCCTTGGTACCCAAAGTGGCTTTCTTGAGCTGCGGAGCAGACAGGAACATACCGGGAATCCCTTGACTATCGTACCAGCTCAACCCGTTTTGGCAAGAAGCACGGACAGAATAGATATAGGTTACACCGGATGATACACTAGTATCCACATAGCTGCAGCTATCTTTTAAAATTGCAATCCGGTTCCAGCTTTTGCCGGCGGTTTTGCGATAGAGGATATATTGCGCAGCCCCCTCTACTTCGCTCCAGCGGACCTCAATGCCATTACTACAGGAAGAGGTACCCAGCAGAGCTGGCGTAGACAGATTATGAAACGCTACTCCGGGCGATTGGTAGTCGCTGGCGGCAGACGAGGCGTCATACGCACGGACGGTATAGTAATAGGTGGTATTGGCTGTCATGGGCGTTGTGTCAACAAAGCTTGTGTCCGTTGTGGTGCCCAGGCTCTGCCAGCTTCCAGTTGTACGCCGATAAACCTTGTACTTGACAGCACTGGCCACAGCAGGCCAAATAATCTTGACACTGGAGGCAGAGATGCGGCTGGGCGTCTTAGGCGCGGGTGTTGCCAAGCGAAGCGCAGAAACTCCCTTGGCGTTGTACCAGCTCAAGCCATTGGATGCCGCACTGCGAACAGTATAGGTGTAGGAAATACCGAATTCTGCCGATGTATCCAGGAAACTGGTACTGTCAGTGACTGTAGCAATCCGGGACCAGGAGCTGTTTTCCTCCTTACGGTAGACTTGGTAACGTTCTGCAAGCGCTGCCGGCTTCCAGTTTATTTGAATCCCATTTTTTTCGCTCTTGGCGGATTCCAGTTCAGGTGTTTCCATACAGAGACCGCTGATGCCGTTGTTATCATAACCGCTTCGCTCTCCGTCTGCATATGCAACTACAGTATAGACATAGGTGGTTCCGAACACATTGGCTGCCGTGTCCTGATAAGAAGTGGTACTGCCGTTTTTAACAGTGGCGATTCTGTTCCACTTTCCGTTTTCCTTGCGGTAGACATAGTATCCCTGCGCATAATCAACCGCTTTCCATTTTACCGTCATGCCGGAAGAACCAGTGGTGGCAGAGACCAGCGTCGGGGCATCCAGCCAGATGACCTTGAGTCCACAGGGATCAAAGTCACTCTGCTGCCCATTATTCAGGCCGCAGATGGTATAGAAATAGACGCCGTCTCCGGAAGCAGAGGATACTTGTGTGTCCAGATAGCTGGTCTGATCAGGATCGCTGATATCAGCCAGCACACTCCAGGTTTCGGAGTTGCCGTTCCGACGGAAAATCCGGTAACCGTCATAGCCATTCATGGCGGTCCACGTCAAACGGACACCGCCAGATTCCTTTGTGGCGCCTGTCAGCGAAATTTCCGGCTGATAGGTCACAGCGGTCCCTGTGCGGTCATATAGTGCCCGGACCGTGCTATCGCAGGACTGAACAGCATAGCGGTAGGAGATTCCCTCCTGGGCTGTCTGATCCAGATAGGACAAGGAGTCTGAGCCGGTCACTGAGCCGATCTCTGTCCAGGCTGCGTCTCCCTCTTCCTTGCGATAGATCCGATATTGATCAGCCAAAGACACCTGATCCCAATAGAGGTGAACGCCGGTGGCAGCACAATAGATACCTTTCAGCTTAGCTTCGGGCAACTTGTAATAGTAGTTCATGTCTACATTGCCGCTGATGCCGTTAACTGTCCCGCTGTCGGTGTACTGCCAATACGAATAGGTGTAGGCATAATCGGTACTGCGCACCCAGTGGGCAATCCAAATCTCATATCCATCCTGCGCCAACTGTTCACCGTACATATCGTCTATCAGCATGCTCTTATTGGCATAAATCATAGCGGGATATCCTGCAGACTCTACAACCTCACAGAAAGCACGGCAAATATTTGTGCGCTGTGTTTTTGTTAAATTGGCTTCAAGCAGACGGCCGGAGGTATAGTATTCGTAATCAATCACGATTGGAAGGCGGAAGGAGTAGTCCTTGCACATCTTCAGGGCAAGGTTGGCCTCCTCACGGGCTTCTTCTTCCGTAATCGCTTGGGAATAGATGTAAACGCCGACATCCAGGCCGGCAGCCTGAGCAGCTTGCATGTACTCGTGGAACTTGGGATCCTCAGACAGGCTTCCACCGCTGGTTGTCCGGTTTCCGCAGCGAATAATGGCAAAATCTACCTCCTGGGCCAAGCTACTCCAGCTGGAAATTGAATTCCACTTAGAGAGGTCAACACCCTGGAGAATATCATAGCCGTTAAAGCGGCTGTTATGGCTGACAGAAGCGGAGTCTGACTCTGATGCGACAGCGATACCATCGTCGTCTGAACGGTCAAAAAAGCCATCCTCCAGCAGTTTGAGGAACTGAGGATCCTCGTAATCAGCCTCCTGGCCGTTGTACAGACGGTCTGCGTCGTTGTCTTCTGATGATTCGTCGGGGGCGGTGTCTTCCTCTTTTGCAGGGATTGAGAGTAGAGAGGACTCCGATTCAGCCGAAACGGGGACTATCTCCCCCTCCAGAGTTGAAGCGGTATTCTGAGCCGGCTCATCCTGATTTTGAGGCGCTGAATATTCATCAGGAGAATCAGTATCAGGAAGCAGCTCATCAGAAGATGATTCAGTATCCAGCGGAAGATCAAGCTCCTGCGCCTGGACAGGCAGCAAAAGCTGAAGTCCCAGGACCAGGACCAGAAGCAGGCTTATCATTCGTCTCATATGCGTTCCTCCGTTTCGGGCTGGCACCGGATCAGCAATGCTCTGCCCCTTTCAATGGTGATTTCTGCCTGCTGTCCGGGCAGGATTTCGTTGCTGATCGAGCGGGTTGAGCCGCGATGCAGCGTAAAATTGGACAGAGGATATTTGACGCCCCGAAGCGTGACGCCGGATACCTGTGCGTCCAGCGGGATCAGCCCCAAATAGTGAAAGCGGGGGTGATTTTCCACTACATAATGTCCGGGGGATAGAAAGCGAATCTCATTGCAGGCGTCCACAAGACGGCCCTCACCACCCAAATCGTGGATCTGCTCCAGTAACCCCAGATTGGCCAGGTAGTGGTCGGCCCGTCCACCGGAGCAGCCCACCAGGATTAGTTCCCTGCAGCCGGCGTGAAGCGCCTGCTGCACAGCCATCTCCAGGTCGGACACGTCTTTTTCCGACGGTAGCAGCGTTGAAGGCAATCCTACCGGGCTGCCGCCAGAATCGTTGTCTCCTACATACCAGTTGGGCTGGAGTCCTAGTTGCTTTGCCTTGGAGAGACCACCATCTGCGCAGATAATGTAGTCACCTGGGTGCAGTAACGCTAAAACGCCGGACAGATCTCCGCCCGGCGCTGCTCCAACCAAGATGGCCCGTTTTACTTGTTCTCCCATGGATGGTACTCCTTTGCCTGATGATATAGTCTGACATAGCTGTCATGGCGGCTGAGTGCAATCTTTCCCGCATCCAGAGCAGATAACAAGGCACAGCCCTTCTCCTTGATATGGGCGCAGTCCACAAAGGCGCAGTCTTCCAAATAGGGGCGAAATTCCCGGAAAGCCCATGCCAGCTTCTCCCGATCCAACAACTCCGGTATCTGATCTTCAAATGCAGCAAAGCCGGGAGTATCAGCTACCAAGGCATTCCCTGCCAGGCGAAACAGCTCTACATGGCGAGTGGTGTGCCGACCGCGCCCCAACTTTTCACTGATCTCACCGGTAGGAATAGAACAGGACGGATCCAACGCATTGAGAATGCTGGATTTGCCGACACCGGAATTACCGGTAAAAACGGAGATTTTCCCCTGAAGTACATGCCGGAGCGTTTCAATACCCATACCCGTCTTAGCACTGCAGGGGATTACCTGGAAGCCGGCACGCTCATAGATTTGGGCCAGTTGCTCAGCAGGGGTCAAATCCCACTTGTTAAAGACCAAAACCGGCTCACAGCCCTTGCACTCGGCAAGGGCTGTCATCCGATCCAAAAGAAAGGGATCTGTCACGGGCAGAGCCCCGGAAGCAACCAGAATCAATTGATCCATATTTGCTACGGCGGGACGCTCCAAAGCATTTGTGCGGGGCAAAATGCATTCCAGAATACCCTCCTGACCGCCAAGTCGGGTAAATTCTACTCGGTCTCCAACCAGGGGCTTCTGCTTCTGGTAGCGAAGCTTGCCCCTGGCCCGACAGCGGATCACTTCTCCACTGCAGTCAATGTCGTAAAAACCGCTCAAAGAGCGCATGATGATTCCTGTCATTGAGTCATTTCCGTATAGTCAAAATCCTTGGTCTGGACGCCGTCAATATACACGGTGATACTGTTGATTTCCCCATTGTAGAGGGTTGTCACAGTACCGTAATCTCTGGGATAGGAGGCGTTGAGATAGGGTTCCTGGTCATCATTGACATAGATCGTGACAATTACGCTGTCAGAGGCGGACTCATCTTTGTCCTCGTCATCTCCTCCTTCCGCGACAGGCAGAGGTACAGAAATCTGATAGGAGGGAATGGGCTTTTCCACTTCTGTCGGGATATCAGGTGTTACCGGCTCTTCGGGAACAGCCGGTTCCTGAGGAGTGTCAGGATCGTTGGATTCACCATCTTGAGGCTCGTTGTCGTTGTTGGCCAGAGAGCCGTCACTCAACTGGAGATAGACCACCGCACCGGGGGCAACCTCAGTGTTTGCTTTGACACTCTGATAGACAACAGTTCCTGCTTTCTCACTGCTGGCGACTGTAATGCAGGAGCCCAACACCAACTCCAGTTGATCCAGCGCCGCGTTGGCCTGCTCTTCCGTCATGCCAATGAGAGAAGGCATGGGAACAGTGGTAATCTCCGGTCCCTTGCTCACATACAGGGTGACGGTCTGGCCCTCAGTGAGAGGGCTTCCGGCTACGGGGTCAGTGGAGACGATCAATCCTTCATCAATGGTATCTGAATAGACCCGATCTCCAAAGACAACTTCCACACCGTAGTCATTTTTCAGTTTGGTTTCTGCTGTTCGATAATCCTCACGGACCAGACTGGGCATATAGATGGTATTATCGTCTGCCACACCGGAGCTGATAACCACCTGGATGTCCGTCACTTCACTTTTTGTGGTGGTACCCGCGCCAGGCGTCTGAGAGATAATGTGGCCAACTTCCACCGTATCGTTGAACTCTGCCTTGGTGCAGGTGACAGTAAACCGGCCACCGCACTCGGTGGCGATATACTCCTTGGCCTCGTCTACCGTCATATCAGTCAGTTTGGGAACTTCCAGAACCTCTCCGGTATCAAAGAAACCAGCCAGGAAATTGCGCCAAAGCATAAAGAAGATGACAAAAATAACCGCGATGATTGCAACAACAGCGCAAGTGAAGATCACACGGTTCTTTTTACGGCGCTGTTCGTCCTCGTACTCCTCCCGGGCGGCTGTATCCATCATCGGATCGGCAGTAATGGGTCTGGAAACGGCGGGAGCTTGGCCGGAGGCGGCATCCCGTTCCTGGACGGGAAAACGATCTGTGCCCGGACGGGGCACTGACTGCGTATTCTGGCTGGAAGCATTGGGCAGGTAGGCAGTGTTGGCGTTGGCACCGCCCCAGGGGTTGGCATAGGGGAAAACGATATTGGGATTACGGCGGAACTCATCCAAATCCCGCAGCACTGACTGGGCATCCGGATAACGCAGCTCCAACTTGGCACACATTGCCTGCATACAGATCTGCTCCATACCCACGGGAATATCCGGATTCAGATCTCTGAGGGGGGTAGGCACAGAATTGATATGCTGGATTGCGATCGATACGGCAGTATCTCCGTCAAAGGGCAGGCAGCCGGTAAGCATCTCGTAGAGCACCACGCCGGCGGAGTAAATGTCGCTTCTGGCGTCTACATGAGCACCCTTCGCCTGCTCCGGAGAGACATAGTGGACGCTGCCAAAGGCCTCCTGGGTCATGGTCTTTTGGCTGTCCATGATGCGGGCAATGCCAAAGTCGGCCACCTTGACGCTGCCGTCCCGGAGTACCATGATGTTCTGAGGTTTGATGTCCCGGTGGACAATGCCGCGGCTGTGAGCGTGCCGAAGGGCCTGCATGATCTGGGTCATAAAGTGGAGGGCCTCACGCCAGTTCAGACAGCCACCCCGCTTCTGCATATACTCCTTAAGGGTGATGCCTTCAATCAGTTCCATGACAATGTAGTCCGCACCTTCATACTGTCCTACATCGTAGACGCTGACAATATTCGGACTGGAGAGCATAGCGACAGCCTGTGCCTCCGCATGGAACCGACGGCGAATTTCATCATCCATCATCAGATCCGGGCGCAGAATCTTGATGGCTACCAGACGATTAAGCCGGTGACACTTTGCCTTATAGACGACTGCCATGCCGCCGTTGCCAATTACCTCTAAGATCTCATAGCGATCATCGAGGAATTTACCGATGTATTGATCCATGGCAAACCTTCCTTTACCTTTCTGCTTCGCTCTGTGCTTCCATGAGGACAGCAGTGACATTGTCGTGGGCGCCTCGGGCAAGGGCGGCGTCAATCAGACGCTGACAGCCCAGTTCTGCCGGCCCTCCGTGCAGTACGAGTTCTCTGAGCTCATCATCAGAGAGCTCATTGCTCAGACCGTCTGAACAGAGCAGAAGCTGTTCTCCAGGGAGCATCCTGTGGAGATAAAGATCTCCGGTCACATGACGGTCTGTACCCAGAGCACGAGTAATAATATTCTTTCGGGGATGGTTTCTGGCCTGCTCCGGGGTAATTTGCCCAGATCGAAGCAGTTCCTCCACTAGAGAATGATCCCGGGTGATCTGACGGATTCCCTGCTCCCGTATGGAATAGGCCCGGCTGTCCCCCACGTTGAGCACATAGGCTGTTTCCTCCAGAATCATGGCGGCAACCAGAGTGGTGCCCATGCCGCGGCATTCCGGGTGTTCCCAGCCGTAGCAATAGACCTCCTGGTTGGCCCGCTCCAAGGCGAGCCGCATCAACTCCTCCGGTGGATATCCGCCTTGCTGCAGAACCTGAGAAAAGGCTTCCAGAGCGACCCGGCTGGCTACCTCACCGGCATTGGCGCCGCCCATGCCATCGCAGACAATGCCAAGTGCGTTTCTGTTATCTGTCTGTGCAAAGCAGACATCTTCGTTGTGAGCCCGAACACAGCCCACATCGGTTCGATTCCAAGCCTGAATGATCATTCCATCGCCTTACTTCCCAAACCGGACCCTATGGCCCGATCGTCTGTTAATCTTCCTGAATCCCCAGTGTCTTTCGCCGCAACTGACCGCAGGAAGCGTCGATATCGCTTCCCAGTTTCCGCCGGACAGTGGCTGTGACGCCCTGACTCTCCAGACGCTGCTGGAACTGCCGCACCCGGCGGCTGGGCTTGAGAGGGCTCTCCCGAACGTCGTTGAGAGGAATCAAGTTGACATGTCCCGGCATTCCGCGCAGCCGCTTGACCAGCAGGTCGGCTTGCCAGTCGTGATCGTTGACGCAGTCCACCATAGCGTACTCATAAGAGATCCGCCGGCCAGTCGTCTCAAAGTAGCGACGACAGCAGTCAAACAGGTTATCCACGCCGACTGCCCTGTTTACTGGCATCAGTCGGGACCGGGTTTCGTCGTCCGGTGCGTGGAGAGATACTGACAAGGTTAATTGTAACCGATGAGAGGCCAGTTTGTCAATTTTATCTACAAGTCCGCAGGTGGAAAGAGAGATATGCCGCATTCCGATATTGACCCCGTCCGGGTCATTTACCAGCTCCAAAAAACGCATAACTGCATCAAAATTGTCCAGCGGCTCTCCGATTCCCATCAAAACAATATTGGAAATTTTTTCGCCGGAATCCTTTTGCACAAAAATGACCTGATCGAGAATCTCTCCGGCGGTGAGCCGGCGTACCAGACCGCCCAGTGTGGAGGCACAGAAGGCACAGCCCATCCGGCAGCCCACCTCAGAGGAGACACAGATGGTATTGCCGTGCTGATAATGCATCAGCACAGACTCCACGCAGTTGCCGTCAGCCAGCCGCCAGAGGTATTTGATTGTGCCATCCAGCCGGGAGACCTGCTTGCGCTCCACTCTTGGAACGGAGAGGAAGCACTGGGCTTCCAGCTGCTCCCGCAGAGCTTTGGAGAGGTTGGTCATCTCATCGAAGGACTCCGCCCCCCGGTGCATCCACTGAAAAAGCTGCTTGGCACGGAATTTGGGCTGTCCGAGCTGGGCCATCAGAGACTCCAATTCCTGCCGGGAGAGAGATTTTAATTCAATCATGGGTGTCTCCTCATCTTTGCCATAAAAAATCCGTCTGTCCCAT
>JBJDXT010000169.1:0-3333 GCA_051866795.1 Candidatus Onthomonas sp.
ATACTGCTGCCGGACCCAGTGGTTGGGGTAGTCATGGGGGAACTGATAGGTCGTCCCCCGGCCCAGCTTTTTCGCCCCGGCGTAGTGGGAATCCATAATGTGGGCGGGAATGGGGCCGTAGTTGCCCTGGCGGATGTCGCTCATGGCGGCGTCGATGCCCCGGATGCCCGAGTTGGACTTGGGGGCGGTGGCCATGAGGATGACGGCGTCTCCCAGAGGGATCCGGGCCTCAGGCAGGCCCAGCATATTGGCCGCGTCGATGCAGCTTTTGACGATGGGGATGATCTGGGGATAGGCCAGGCCCACGTCCTCGCAGGCAATCACCATCAGCCGCCGGCAGGCGGAGACCAGATCTCCCGCCTCCAGCAGCCGGGCCAGATAGTGGAGTCCGGCGTCCGGGTCGGAGCCCCGGATGGACTTCTGGAGGGCGGAGAGGATGTCGTAGTGGCTGTCCCCGTCCCGGTCGTAGCGCATGGCGGACTTCTGACCCAGCAGCAGAGTGTCCTCCAGGGTGAAGGTCACCTTGTCCCCCTCTGGCCGGGCGGCGGAGAAGAGCAACTCCACCCCGCTGACCCCCTTGCGCACGTCGCCCCCGCAGGAGGCGGCCAGGTAGTCCAGCACCCCCTCCTCCAGCTCCGCCTTGAGGCCTCTCCGCCGCTCCATGATCTCAATGGCCCGGAGCAGGGCGGGCTTGACCTCCTCGTCGGTGACCGACTTGAACTCAAAGACGGTGGCCCGGGAGAGGACGGCGTTGAAGACGCAGAAGTAGGGGTTCTCGGTGGTGGAGGCGATGAGGGTGATCTTGCCGTTTTCCATGAACTCCAGCAGGGACTGCTGCTGCTTCTTGTTGAAGTACTGAATCTCATCCAGATAGAGCAGCACCCCGTTGGGAGCCAGCAGGGTGTCCACGTCAGCGATGACCTCCCGGATATCCGAGATGGAGGCGGTGGTGGCGTTGAGCCGGTGGAGGGTGCGGTCCGTCTGTTTGGCGATAATATTGGCCACGGTGGTCTTGCCGGTGCCCGAGGGGCCGTAAAAGACCATATTGGGGATATTGCCCCCCTCGATGATCCGGCGGAGGACGCCGTTTTCCCCCAGAATATGCCGCTGTCCCACCACCTCGTCCAGGGTCTGGGGACGGATCTCATCCGCCAGGGGACGATACGCCATAGAGGTCACCTCTTTTGTTCGCACATTTGTTTTAGTATACCACGTTTCCCTCTGCTTGTGAAGTAGTTTGTCTGGGTGCAAACGTCAGGGTGCACCAGATGACACGCTTTGGAGCACTGATTGATAGATGCCGGTTTTTTGAGGTCAGCACCCTAAGGCTCCCTCTCCGAGGGAGCTGTCGCCGCAAGGCGACTGAGGGAGCCTTTCGCTGCTGAACCGGCGCCGCAATCCGGGAAAGATGGCGCAGGGGCGCACTCCCTTCGTCACGGCTTCGCCGGATATGCCCGGCATATCCGGCCCTCAAAGAGGGAGGCATTCGTCTCTGCAAACCAGTCTCCTTTTTCAAAGTGAGGAAACCCTTGCTTATTCCGGCGCTCTCCTGTACACATGCACATCAAACGCGATCTGCACTGTCAGCGCCTCCAGCGCCCGCAGCCGCTCCACCCCGGCGGCGGGGGTTTTCCAGTAATAGGGGGTCATGTGGAACAGGTCGTCCATCGTCTGCCGGTCGGGCAGAGTGACCGCCTCTCGGACCTGCCGGGCCTCCAGCCAAGTAAAGCCGGGATAGTCCTCCCTGATCTCCTTGTTCCGGTAGGGCTTTTCGTAGAGCACCTGCTTGAGCTCCCACAGGTGCTCCGGCCCGGGCACCACATAGAGGAACCGTCCCCCCGGCTTCAGTACCCGGGAAAACTCCT
This sequence comes from Candidatus Onthomonas sp., assembly GCA_051866795.1. GTDB lineage: Bacteria > Bacillota > Clostridia > Oscillospirales > Oscillospiraceae > Onthomonas. The sequence goes on from JBJDXT010000169.1 coordinate 1,866, forward strand.
CCAGGGCCAGAGGCGAAAAGCAGTTGACCAGCAGATCCACCGTCTCATTTCCCACCGGCAGATGGTAGGCGGAGGCCACGGCAAACTCCCCTTCAGGCAGCCGCCGGGCGGCATAGCGGAGAGAGGCCCTGGACAGATCAATGCCCGCCACCTGTGGCTTTCGCCCTGCCTCCTCCAGCCGCCGGGCAATGCCCTGGGTGTAATACCCCTCCCCGCAGCCGGAGTCCAGAATGGCAGGGGACGCTTCCGGGCAGGCTAAGGCCAGCTCCTCCAGCGTCTCCCGCAGGGGCGCGTACCACGCCCCGGAGAGAAACCGGTTCCGGGCGGCGGCCATTCCCTTGTCGTCTCCCGGGTCTTTGGAGTGCTTCCGGTTGGCGGGGAGCAGATGGACGTAGCCCTCCCGGGCCTGGTCAAAGCTGTGCCGGCTGGGGCACTGATAGGTTTTTCCCGTCCGGCTCAGGGGCTGACCGCAGACAGGACAGCAAAACAGGCTCACAAAGCGCCCTCCTCTCACAAAAAGCCGATGTACAGAGGTATGATACCATATTTTTGATGAAAGTGATACCGGATTTTTCTTCTTCCTTCCCTTTGACGGCACATTTTCCCCGGAATCCCGGAGATTTTGCAGCTTGCTCTTGCAAAAAGCAAATCAAGCGCATATAATGGCTTTTGTGTCAATACACCTGAGTACATCGTCATCGGGACGAGATTGGAGCTGTGCTTATGAATTGCCAGATGAATTACACCATGCTCTGTGACTTTTACGAGCTTACCATGGCAAACGGCTATTTCCAGACCCCGGAGATCCGGGATCGGATCACCTATTTCGATATGTTCTTCCGGGACGTGCCGGACAACGGCGGCTTTGCCATCGCCGCCGGCCTGGAACAGCTGGTGGAATACATTCAGAACCTGAAGTTCACTGAGGAGGACATCGCCTACCTCCGGAGCAAGGGCTGCTTCAACGAGGAGTTCCTGGACTATCTGCGCACCTTCCGGTTTACCGGCGACATCTGGGCCATGCCGGAGGGCACCCCCATCTTCCCCCGGGAGCCGGTGGTCACCGTCCGGGCCCCCGCCATCCAGGCCCAGTTCATTGAGACCTATCTGCTGCTGCTCTACAACCATCAGTGCCTGATCGCCACCAAGGCCAACCGGGTGGTGCGGGCCGCCAAGGGCCGTCCGGTGGCCGAGTTCGGCTCCCGCCGGGCCCACGGCGCCTCCGCCGCCATTCTGGGGGCCCGGGCCGCCTATATCGGCGGCTGCGGCGCCACCGCCTGCACCCAGACCGACCGGGATTACGGCGTCCCCGCCACCGGCACCATGGCCCACTCCTGGGTGATGATGTTCCCCTCTGAGTACGAGGCTTTCAAGCGCTACTGCGAGCTGTATCCCCACAACGCCACCCTGCTTGTGGACACCTACAACGTCCTCAAGTCCGGCGTGCCCAACGCCATCCGGGCCTTCA
>JBJDXT010000170.1:0-19917 GCA_051866795.1 Candidatus Onthomonas sp.
TCCATCGCCCAGAACCTTCCGGAAGTCAAACGTATCCGCTTCTTCATGACCTTCGGCCAGAGTTATCTGACCCACATGAAGTGTCTGGAGAATGTGGGGATGCTGTCCACGACGCCGGTGCTTTTCGAGGGGAAGGAGATTGTGCCCATCCAGTTCCTCAAGGCGCTGCTCCCCGACCCCGCCAGTCTCGGCCCCCGCACCCACGGCAAGACCAACATTGGCTGTATCTTTACCGGACAGAAGAACGGCGAGGAGAAAACCTACTACATTTACAACGTGTGTGATCATCAGGAATGCTATCGGGAGGTTGGCTCTCAGGCCATCAGCTACACCACCGGCGTGCCCGCCATGTGCGGCGCACTGATGCTGCTGACCGGCAAGTGGACCGCCAAAGGCGTGCACACAGTGGAAGAGTTTGATCCTGATCCCTTCCTGGACGCGTTGGACCGGTATGGCCTGCCCCGCAGCGAATCCCACAACCCCGTGCTGGTGGACTGATATGGCACTGGATCCGCGCCCGCCCTTCGCCCATCTGCGCTGCCCGGAGCGCCTGTTCTGGGATCTGCCCACACCCTGCTATGTGCTGGATGAGGCGCAGCTCCGGCGCAACGGCGAGGTCCTCGCAGCCGTTTCCAAACATACGGGGGCCAGAATTCTGCTGGCCCAGAAGGCCTTTTCCAACTATGACCTCTATCCGGTGCTCGCCCCTTATCTGGCGGGCACCGAGGCCAGCGGTCTGTATGAGGCGCGCTTGGGCAGGGAGAAAATGCCCCAGGGGGAGACCCATGTGTTCTGCGCCGCCTACCGGGCGGATGAATTTGACGAGCTGATGCAGTATGCGGACCACATTGTGTTCAATTCCCCCCGGCAGCTGGAAAAGTTCGGCGCTCTGGCCATGGCGGCCGGCAAGAGTATCGGTCTGCGCATCAATCCGGAGTGCTCTACCCAGGAGGGACATGAGATTTACGACCCCTGCGCGCCCGGCAGCCGCCTGGGCACCACCCGGGCACAGTGGGACGCGCATATGACGCCGGAACTGACCGCTCTGCTGGACGGACTGCATTTTCATACCCTGTGCGAGCAGAATGCTGACGCATTGGAAATCACGCTGGACGCCGTTGTGCAGCGGTTCGGCGATATCCTGCCGGGTATGAAGTGGCTGAATTTCGGCGGCGGGCACCATATCACCCGCCCGGATTACGATATCCCCCGGCTGGAGCGCTGTATCCGCCGGGCACAGGAGCTGTGGAAGGTGACCGTCTATCTGGAGCCGGGAGAGGCCTGTGCGCTGAATGCCGGGTATCTGGTGACCACGGTGCTGGATCTGCCCAAAAACGGGGAGACAAACCTGGCCATACTGGATATGAGCGCCGCCTGCCACACGCCGGACGTCATCGAGATGCCCTACCGTCCGCCGCTTTTCGGCGCGGGCGAGGCAGGGGAGAAGAAGATCACATACCGTCTGGGCGGCCCTACCTGCCTCTCCGGCGATGTGACCGGCGATTACAGCTTTGATACGCCGCTGCGGGAGGGGGACCGCCTGATCTTCGGAGACATGGCCATTTACACCACCTGCAAAAACAATACGTTCAACGGCATGCCGCTGCCCAGCATATGGGTATTGCATGTGGATGAGACACTGGAGAAGATTCGCAGCTTCGGATACGAGGATTTTAAAATGCGGCTGGGTGGGTAGAGCTTTGCACCCAAAACAGTTACCGAATGATGAATCTATGGGGCCGGACCTCTGACGGGGTGTCCGGTCCCGCTTTGTGCTCTGAATGGGATTTCACAAGCTGGCCATGCAGGAAAATGACATTGACTTCATTATTACCCATGAGGTTCCCTGCAAAAGACTGGCTCAGGCCATTGAAATGGCAGCCGTCTGGACGAGGCGCTGAATGTAGTAAAACGATTACCGGCATGACGGAATAAAAGCCGGTGTACGGAAAAATCCAGTACACCGGCTTACAGTTATTTGACGTAAATTATCTTCTCCATATCAGGTTGATGCGGTGCCTTGGGGGCTGCAGCGTTGCCGAGAAGAACTGCAAGTCCGAATTCATAGTTCTCCGGAAAGTGGAGCTTTTCTTTAAAATAGGCCGCTTTGTCTCCTACAAAGGCCACTTCACAGATAGCGATAATGTGACTTGCGACGCCCAACGACTGCGCTGCCACGGCGATAGTCTGGCTTGCAATGCCGCAGTCGAACTTCGCATAAGGATTTTTGGCGTCGTAGGGCAGCACGATCATGCAAGGGGCATTATGGAACAGCTTCATGCCGGAAGAGACGACTACATCATTGAATCCTTTGTATGCCGGAAGCTGTGACATCATATGGACTGTCTCGTCTTCCAGCTCGCGAAGAAGAGTCTTGTCTGTTACGACTATAATTCTCCACGGTTGTGCGTTTGTCCCGCTGGGAGACTGAAGGGCAGCCTTTGCAATGGACTCAATTTTTTCATTTTCTGGCATCTCATCTAGAGTATTCTCTCTCTGACAGCGGAAAAGAGCTGTATCCGATTTTTTATGAAATGGCTTTGTGGGGGAGCAGATATCTCTAAATGGAGAAAAGCTATGCCGGCAGCTCTTTCGCCGGCGATGGCTTTATCTATACAGAAGAAGGCCAGCCAGAGCTGCCATCTCTGGTTGGCCTTCCTGACGGCAGTTGAACCGGCAGAGAATGCTGCGCTGCCAATCAAGCGGGACCAACCCTCTTATGAGGCGTCGGTCCCGCTTTCTGCCTGATATCACTTTGGATGAGCTGACGCAAAAGGGACAGAACAACTATACTGCTGCCGGATTCAGTATATGATCTTCAGTGCATTCTCCTGGATACCGCACATCCGACAGAACTCTGCCCGGTCAGTGGAACTGCGCAGCAGCATGACTTCCTCCAGCTTTCCGGTCTGGAGGTCCTCAAGGCAGGCGGTCTGCTCCCCGGTGCAGATGCTGGCACGGATGACCGGTCGCTTTTTGGATGGATCGTAGGAAAGAACCTGAGTTTTACGGCGAAGCAGCATGGGAGAACCTCCTGTTCAATGTTTTTCTTATCATAACATGATTCTGCCGGAAAATCGATACATATTTCTCAATATGCGGGATCATGAAAGACAATACAGAACCTGACAGATGCACAGCAGGCTTTACAGAACCGTTACAAATGCCATACGAAGATTTAGCGCCTGCGCGGTAGTAACTTACACAGGCCATCGGTACAATAGGAGCACAGTCGAGAGCGGCTGTACAAATACAAGAATGAATGGAGAAAATGACCATGAAAAAGTTCATCGCGATGGTCCTGGCCCTGATGATGGCCCTGGCCCTGGTCTCCTGCGGCGGAAGTAGCAATACCCAGGAGTCCACCCCTGCGGAGGAGCCCGCTGCCTCCGACAACGCCCCTGCGGAAGAGCCTGCTGAGGAGCCTGCGGAAGAACCTGCCGAAGCGCCTGCCGCCGAGCTGAGCGGCACCGTCTCCACCAACGGCTCCACCTCTATGGAGAAGGTGATGGCTGTCCTGATCGAGGCATTCAACGAGCAGTATCCCGATGTGACCATTACTTATGACGGAACTGGCTCCGGCGCCGGCATCACCGCCGCCACTGAGGGCAGCGCCGACATCGGCCTGTCCAGCCGCAACCTGAAGGACGAAGAGACCGGCCTGACTGCCAACGTCGTGGCACTGGACGGCATCGCCATCGTCGTCAACACCACCAACACAGTGGAGGACCTGTCTCTGGAGCAGATCGCCGGCCTGTTTGACGGCACCATCACCAACTGGAGCGAGGTGGGCGGCCCTGATCAGGCGGTTGCTGTCATCGGCCGTGAGGCCGGGTCCGGCACCCGGGACGGCTTTGAGAGCATTGTGGGTGTGAGTGACGCCTGCGTCTATGACCAGGAGCTGACCTCCACCGGCGCGGTCATCGCTGCTGTGGCCGCCAACGAGAACGCCATCGGCTATGCCTCCCTGTCCGCTGTGGATGACACCATCAAGATGGTTACCGTAGGCGGCGTCACTGCCAGCGAGGAGACGGTAAAGGATGGCTCCTACGCCATTCAGCGTCCCTTCGTCATGGTGACCAACGATTCCGCTCCGCTCAGCGACGCCGCCCAGGCCTTCCTGGACTTTGCCCTGAGCCCTGATGCTGCTGAACTCATCGCCACCGCTGGCGCGATTCAGCCCTGACGATACGAACTGGCCCGATGCCGGAGCGGGAGAAGTCCTGCTCCGGCATCCTGAAGTAAAAAGAAAGGGTCACGGGAATTGAAACTCAGAGATACAATTGAACGACTGGTGAACGGGCTGTTCCTCCTCTGCGGACTGGTCTCCATTGCGGCGGTCGCCCTCATCACCATTTATATGATTATCAGCGGCCTGCCCGCCATCATCAAGATCGGCCCCATTGATTTCCTCTTTGGTCAGGTCTGGAAGAGCACGGCGGCCGAGCCCCAATACGGCATTTTGCCCTTTATCCTCACCTCTGTCTACGGCACCTTGGGCGCCTGCGTCATCGGTGTGCCGGTGGGGCTGCTGACGGCGGTGTTCCTGTCCAAGATGGCCACCAAGCCCATGGCGGCCATTGTCCGGCCCGCGGTGGAGCTGCTCAGCGGCATCCCCTCGGTGGTCTACGGCCTGGTGGGCGCCATCGTGCTGGTGCCTCTGATTATGGACGCCTTCAACCTGAAAAACGGCACCTGCCTGTTGGCGGCGATTCTGGTTCTGGCGGTCATGATTCTGCCCTCCATTATCAGCGTCAGCGAGACCTCCCTCTCCGCAGTACCCAAGGAGTATGAGGAGGGCAGCCTGGCCCTGGGCGCCACTGAGACGGAGACCTATTTCAAGATCTCCATTCCCGCTGCCAAGAGCGGCGTGGCCGCCGGTATCGTGCTGGGCGTAGGCCGGGCGGTGGGCGAGGCCATGGCGGTTATGATGGTGGCCGGCAATGTGGCGAATATGCCCAGCCTCTTCCAAAGCGTCACCTTCCTGACCACTGCCATCGCCAAGGAGATGTCCTACTCCTCCGGCCTCCAACGGGAGGCGCTGTACTCCATCGGACTGGTACTGTTTGTCTTTATTATGATCATCAACGTGATCCTGGGCCGTCTGCTGAAGAAGGGGGCGAAGGAATGAGCACCAGGCGCAAAGTGTGGAACACCGTTGTCCGTAGCCTGATCTGGATCTGCGTGGCCGCCACAGTGGCCCTGCTGGTGGGACTGATCGGCTATATTATGGTGCGGGGCCTGCCCTATGTCACCTGGGAGCTGCTGAGCACTCAGCGCAGCGCTCTGAAGGACACCATCGGCATCCTGCCCAATATCATTTTTACCCTGTATCTGATTCTGACCACGCTGATCATTGCCATGCCCATCGGCATCGGCGGGGCCATCTATCTGACCGAGTACGCGAAAAACCAGAAGCTGGTCTCCTTCATTGAGTTTGCCACCGAGACGCTGACCGGCATCCCCTCCATTATCTACGGTCTGGTGGGCATGATGGTCTTTGTCCAGCGGCTGAAGCTGGGTACCGGCATTCTGGCCGGCTCTTTGACCCTGTCCATTATGATCCTGCCCAACATCCTCCGCACCACCCAGGAGGCGCTGAAAACAGTGCCTCAGTCCTACCGGGAGGGTGCCGTGGGCCTGGGGGCCACCAAGTGGCACACCATCCGGACCATTGTCCTGCCCTGCACTCTGGACGGCGTGGTGGGCGGCGCGATTCTGGCGATTGGCAAGATTGTGGGTGAGAGCGCGGCCCTGCTGTACACCGCGGGCACCGGCTACAAGCTGGTCACCAACTATCGTCAGGCCCTGGGCACCAGCGGCGGCTCTCTGAGCGTCATGCTGTACGTTTACTTCCAGGAGCAGGGCAAAATCGACCTGGGCTTTGCCATCGCCGCCATTTTGATGATCATTGTGCTGCTCATCAACGGCTGCGCCAAGCTGGCCAAGAAGAAACTAAAGAGAGTGTGAGAGGCGAATGATGACTACGCAGATGACACAGCGGGAGACAGAGCAGATGACATCCGCCACTCCCATTATGACCACCCGCAAGCTGGAGCTGTACTACGGCGCCTTCCAGGCCCTGAAGGGCATCGATATGGATATTATGGAGCGGGAGATCACCGCCTTCATCGGCCCCTCCGGCTGCGGAAAGAGCACCTTCCTCAAGACGCTGAACCGGATGAACGATCTGGTGGACGGGGTGAAGATCACCGGCGAGGTGAAATTCCACGGCAAGGACATCTTTGCCAAGGAGCAGGACGTGACCCTGCTGCGCCGGCAGGTGGGTATGGTGTTTCAGAAACCCAATCCCTTCCCCATGTCCATCTATGACAATATCACCTATGGCCCCAAAATTCACGGCATCAAAAAGCGGGCTCAGTTGGACGAGATTGTGGAAAAGTCTCTCCGGGGCGCCGCCCTGTGGGACGAGGTGAAGGACCGGCTGAAAAAGAGCGCCCTGGGCCTCTCCGGCGGCCAGCAGCAGCGGCTGTGTATTGCCCGGGCTCTGGCGGTGGAGCCGGAGATTCTGCTGATGGACGAGCCCACCTCCGCCCTGGACCCCGGATCGACCATGAAGATCGAAGAGCTGATGACTGATCTGAAGCAGAAGTACACCGTGGTCATTGTCACCCACAACATGCAGCAGGCCGCCCGTATCTCAGACAAGACCGCCTTCTTCCTGCTGGGCGACCTGATTGAGATGGGAGAGACCAGTCAGATGTTCTCCATGCCCCGGGACAAGCGGACCGAGGACTATATCAGCGGCCGGTTTGGATAACCGGAACGGCAAGGAGGGAAGAAAATGAGCAGCAGAAAGCAGTATGACCGGGAGCTGAAAAACCTCTCCTCCCGGCTGGTCCGGATGGCGGTCAAATCGGTGGAGGCAGTGGAGCACGCCATGATCGCTGTCAAGACCTATGATAAAGCCCTGGCCAACGCGGTCATCCACGGAGATGACGAGATCAACACGCTGGAGCGGGAGATTGAGCAGCGCTGCCTCAAGCTGCTGCTGATGCAGCAGCCGGTGGCCTCTGACCTGCGCCAGGTGGGCGCCACCATGAAGATGATCACCGACATTGAGCGCATTGGCGATGAGGCGGTGGACATCGCGGAGCTGGCCCTGCACCACGAGGCCTGCGCCGTTCCTCAGCTTCGGGAGGACGTGATCGCTATGGCGTCCACCGCCTGCGAGATGGTGGACGCGGCTGTCACCAGCTATATCACCGATGACCTGTCCCTGGCCCGTTCCACCAAGGAGCGGGACGACGATGTGGACGAGCGGTTTGTCCGGCTCCGTGGAGAGCTGGGCCAGCATCTGCTCTCCCACCCCCAGGATATCGATGAGGTGGTGGACTACCTGATGATGATCAAATATCTGGAGCGGGTGGCAGATCATGCCGTCAACCTGTGCGAGTGGGTGGAGTTCAAGCTCACCGGCCAGCACAAGGATGCGGCGATGTTCTGAGAAAATCGAACAGCAGCATTTACCGCCTGCCGGCAGTCAAACTGGCAGGCGGTTTCTGCATCTCATTTTCCCTAAATCTAACATAAACTTTGCAAAGCCGTGATAGCGGCATTTTCCCGCCTTTTCTATAATGAAGCTGTAAAGGAGGAAAAGACCGATGCAGGAACGGATTTTTGTGGTGGAGGATGACGAGAGCATCCGCCGCCTGTTGGAATTTGCCCTGGAGAGCCAGGGGTATCAGGTCTCCGGCTTTCCCAACGCCCTGGAGGCCCTGGAGCAGATGAAGGCGGCGCCTCCGGAGCTGGTGCTGATGGACATTATGATGGAGGGGATGAGCGGTCTGGAGGCGGTGCGCCTCATGCGGGCGGCGCCCCAGCTGCGGCAGGTGGCGGTGCTGATGCTCACCGCCTGCGATCTGGAGGAGGACAAGATCAGCGGCCTGGACGCCGGGGCGGACGACTACATGACCAAGCCTTTCTCTGTGCTGGAACTGTGTGCCCGGGTACGGGCGCTGCTGCGCCGGTTCCATGGGGGGCATGTCCGGGCCCAAGGGGATCTGGTCTACGAAGGACTGGAGCTGTCCCCCAGCCGCCACGAGGTCCGGGTGGAGGGCCAGGTGGTGGAGCTCACTTACAAAGAATATGAGCTGTTGAAATATCTGATGGAGCGGCCGGATCAAAGCGTTACCCGTCAGGAGCTGTTGGACGGGGTCTGGGGCTGTGATGCCTTGGGAGAGAGCCGCACCTTGGACATCCACATCGGCACCCTGCGGCAGAAGATCGGCGACGACGCCGGCCACAGCAAGTACATTAAGACAGTCCGGGGTGTGGGCTACCGGTTTATCGGAGTGCCCGCATGAGAAAAGCGATTCTGCGCAGCCAGATGCTGGCGGTTCTGGCGGCCCTCCTTGCCTGCATTCTGGCGGCGGTCTGCCTGTTTGATGCCGCCCTGCTGCGGGAGCAGTCGGACAGCCTTCAGACCATGGTCCGTGCGGAAGCGGCCCTGTGGAATCCGGAGACGGACCCGGAGACCCAGCTCCGGGCCATAGCGGGGGAGACGCTGCGGGGCACTCTGATTGCCGCCGACGGCACCGTGCTGGCGGACACTCGGTGCGACCCGGCGCAGATGGAAAACCATCTGGACCGGCCGGAGCTTCAGGCGGCGGCCCGGGGAGAGGAGAATACCGTCTTTCGCACCAGCGAGACCCTGGGGCAGGTGATGCTCTATGCCGCAGCTCAGACGCCGTCCGGAGACTATCTCCGGCTGGCCCGGACAGGGGACAGCCTGGGGGCGGCGCTGGTCTGGCTGTTGCCCGCTCTGGGTATCGGAGCGGTGCTGGCCTTTCTGCTGGCCCTGCTGCTGGCCCGGCGGCTGACCTGGGGGATTCTCGCGCCCATTCAGAGCCTGAGCAGGAGTTTGGGCGATCTGCGGGAGGGAAAGCCTGCGCCGGAGACAATGGACTGCCCTTTCCCGGAGCTGAACGCCATGGCAGAGCAGATCCGTCGGCTGACCGGGGAGCTGGGGGACTATCTCCGGCAGCTGGAGGAGGAGCAGCGCAAGACCAGCTATATCCTCAACCATCTGGAGGAGGGGTTCCTGCTGCTGGATGACCGGCAGAAAATCCTCATGGTCAATCTGAGCGCCCGGCGGCAGCTGGGCTGCGGACCGGACTGCGTGGGTCAGTCTCTGGGCCGGGTGATTCCCAGCCCAAGGGTGCTTCAGCGGGCTAGGGAGATTCAGGACGGGCGGGCCGGCGGCAGCCTGGATCTGACCTGCCGAGGCCGGGTCTACGCCGTCCGGTTCCGGCGGACGGAGGATGAGCCGGGCCTGGCCAATCAGCTCATCCTCACCCTCAACGACATCACCGAGGAACGCCACTCCAGCCGGATGCGGCAGGAGTTTTTCTCCAATGCCAGCCATGAGCTGAAAACCCCCATCACCGCCATCAAGGGAAACACTGAGCTACTCTGCTCCGGCCTGCCCCTGAGCGAGCAGCAGCGTCAGGAGCTGCTGGGCCGCATCGGGTCGGAGACGGAGCGGATGAGCAGTGTCATCAACGACATCATTATGCTCTCCCGGCTGGAGAGCGGCGCGCTGCAGGAGGAGCGGGAGCGGCTGAACTTCGGCAGAATCGTCTCGGAATGCGCCCAGGAGTGGGAGGCTGCCGCAACGGCAGGACAGGTCACCCTCTCCTGTCAGACGGAGCCGGTGTGGCTGTATGCCAGCCGGAAAAACCTCCGGGAGCTGGCAGACAATTTGATCAGCAACGCGGTGAAGTACAACCGGCCCGGCGGCGCTGTGGAAATTTGCCTTGCGAAAGGGGGAGAGAACTGCTGTCTGACGGTGCGCAACGACGGGGAGCCAATTCCCACCGATCAGCAGCGCCGGGTGTTTGAGCGGTTTTACCGGGTGGATAAGGGCCGCAGCCGCAGCGCCGGGGGCACCGGCCTGGGCCTGTCCATCGTCAAGCATGTGGTGGAGAGCCTGGACGGCTGCATCCGGCTGGAGAGCAGCGCGGAGCTGGGCACCCGGTTCACGGTAACTCTGCCCATCCGGCCTTGTCCGTAGGCTACAGAAAAATCTGGGAAGGAAGGGCCCTGAGCATTATCTTCATTTCATCTTTTTTTCAAAGCGGAAGAACAGCTCTCCACCGGGCGTATCTGCCTGATGAGGATCCGGATGCTTTGGATTGAAAAACTCGACAATGTGAAAGCCGCATTTATTCACATAGAAGTGAATATTCCTTGTCTCAAAGTATGGTGTGTGTGTTTCCCAGGTCTCTGTTTCAGGGTACATTTGCTCAATCAGATTCCAAACGGTCAGACCGATTCCCTGACTGTGGCAGTCAGGGTCAACAAAAAGAATATCCAATGAATTATGTTTTGTGATGTGATCGGCTTGTATGATGACGCCTCCGACGATTCTTCCGTCGCAGAGAATCTGAAATGCCTCTGCATGGGGGGCGTCAAGAGAGCTCGTGATGTCCTCTGCAGGGATCACTTCCTTCTCTTGTGGGCCATAGTTCTCAACTACCGCTTTCATGAATGCTGCTTGATTTCTTTTTATGAAATTTTCACGCTCATCTCCTTGAAGCGGCTTTAACTCGACATATGAATTCACGGATAATCCCCCTTGACGATGGAATTTGTATTTCAGTTCATGATAGCAGTTTTTGGTCCTGCTTTCAATTTGCAAAGCGAGTTTTCAGCCACTTTTCGCGGATAGCTTTGCAGTGAAAGAGAGAAAGGCAACCCTCACTTGACGATGACCTGATTTTTTGCTATGCTAAAGCGGCAAAGGAATCGACTGGAAAGGGGAGGGGAACGCCGTGCCGGAGCGCTGTTTTCATCATCATCCGAAGCCGGAGGAGGAGCTGACGCCTCCGGAGGACGGCCGGATTCACAGCCATGGGGGCCATCCCCACGTCCACACTAACACCAAGGCGGTGCTCAACCGGCTCAGCCGGGCCATCGGTCATCTGGAGTCGGTGCGTCAGATGGTGGAGGACGGACGGGACTGCAGCGAGGTACTGGTGCAGCTGGCGGCGGTGCGCTCCGCCATCAACGCCACCGCCCGGGTGATTATGAAGGATCATATTGACCACTGCATCGTGGACGCGGTGGAGGAGGGAAATCTTCAGGCGATTGAGGATCTGGAGCAGGCGATTGACCAATTTATCAAATAATTGGCAGAATAGGGGCAGATTTTCTACCGGCGGCGGTCTTGCCCGGCGGGGCGGGAGGATGCTATAATAATCCCGATATCAGGGAGTAGTTCGCATCCCCCATGGGGATGTTGCGGTGTCCGTCATCCCGCCGAACAGGCCGGGCACCGCGGGAGAGGAACGAGACTTTTATCGCATACTAGACATGCGGTAAGAGCCTCGTTTTTTGCGCTTTCCGCAGAGAAAAAGGAGATTGATCCCTATGATGTATTTGCTGCTTCTGGTCGGATTTTTCCTGCTGGTCAAGGGCGCCGACTTCTTTGTGGAGGGCGCCTCGTCGGTGGCGCGGCTGCTGCGGATCCCGTCTGTGGTCATCGGCCTGACTATCGTGGCTCTGGGCACCAGCGCCCCGGAGGCGGCGGTGAGCATTACCGCCGGCCTGAGCGGAGACGCCGATATCTCGCTGAGCAATGTCATTGGTTCCAACATGTTCAATACTCTGGTAGTGCTGGGTACCTGTGCAGCGGTCTGTGCGGTGCCGACTGACCGGGATGTGATGAATCGGGACTTCTTCTGGAACCTGGCTGCGACTGCCGCTCTGCTGCTGATCTGCCTGGATGGGACGGTGGCCCGTTGGGAGGGTCTGCTGTTGTTAGCTGCCATGGTAGTTTATCTGGTGGTAGTGGTCCGGGCTGCCCTGCGCCACCGGACAGAAGAGATCGGCAAACGGGCTATGAGCCTGCCCGCCGCCATCCTGTGCATCCTGGGCGGACTTGCCGCTATTGTCATCGGCGGCGACCTGGTGGTGGACAATGCCTGCTTGATCGCTGAGGCCTGGGGTATGAGCCAGACCCTGATCGGCCTGACCATTGTAGCCATGGGCACCTCCCTCCCCGAGCTGGTCACCTCGGTGGTGGCCGCCCGGAAGCATGAGAACGGCCTGGCCCTGGGAAACGTCATCGGCTCCAACCTCTTCAACATCCTCTTTATCATGGGCATCGCCTCCAGCCTCACGCCTATCGCCGTGGCGGCGGAGTGCCTGTACGATCTGGCAGTGCTGCTGTGCGTGGGGATCGTCACTTTCTTCTTTTGCCGTAGCAGGGGAGAGGTATCCCGCCGGGAGGGCATCGTACTGGTGGCAGCCTACGCCGTCTATCTGGCCTGGATCATTCTGCGCTGAGCAGAAATGAAAAACACAGGGAGGTCTGGAGTGCGCCCGTAGGAGAGCGCAGCTTGAGCATGTCTATTTTTACTGAGCCGTGCGCAAATTTTGTGCACGGCTTTGACCAACGGAGAACCCGGCTGCAGCTTGATGCGCAGCCGGGTTTCGTTTTGGGGAGCTGACGGCCATATCAGCTGGTCATGGGGATACTGAAAACGGTTTCGCGTCCCCATCTTGTCGATGGAGAATGCGCAATGCGTCAGAACTTCAGGACAAGCTATCTCTCATGATTTGAGACTAGAAACTGCTTGGGCACAGCGCTTGGATCTATTGTTCCGGTGATTTGGCAGGAGAAAGGTGGAGAGGACGGTGTTCCTCGCCTTTACACAAATGAGAATTTGTGTTATTTTATAAAATAAAGCGACGGTGGGAGCATTTGCCTTTTGTGAAAAAGAGCGACAGAATTGCTCCGCCCCAGCAGTTGTTTTCTGTGCAGGGAAGAGAAAAGAAACGTCAAAAGCGCGATGGGAAGCGTCAGCCGGGGCTTTTGAGAGGGGCCTCCGGCATTCTGCCGGCGCATATCCAGCACTTTTGAAGCGAAAGGGATGGCTGTGATTGAAAGATATTGAATTGGTGTTGGATTTTTCAGCGAAGTTGGGAAAACAGATGTTACTTAGCGGCGCGAATCTGGAGCGGGTCAATACGACCATCTACCGTATCTGCCATTGCTACGGCCTGCGGGAGATCAGTATCTTCTCGCTGAGCAGCGTGATTATTCTCAGCGCAAAGGACGCGGAGGGAGAGTCGGTGACCCGCCAGATCCGGGTTCCGGCCTTTGGCATCCAATTGGAGCGCCTGAAACGGCTGACCCAGCTGTCCAATCAGATCCTGGCGGCGCCGCCGGAGCCGGAGGACCTGGCGGTCCTGCTGCGTTGGGGCAGGGCGGTGGAGGAATATCCCCTTCCCGTGATTCTGCTGGGCTATGTGATCGCGGTGGCGTGCCTGTGTCTGATTTTCGGCGGAACGCTGGGGGACATGGCAGCCTCTGCCGTTACAATGCTGGCGCTGTTCTGGCTGCTCCGCCTGCTGAACAAGGCGGAGATGAACAAAATGATCAAAAACGCCCTCTGTATGTTTTTGATCGGCGCCCTGTCGGCGTTTATGGTAAAGATGGGCATCGCGGAGCACTTTGAAACCATCCTGATCTCCACGACGCTGATCGTTATCCCGGGTATTCCCATGGTGAACGCGGTGCGGAATCTGCTGTGCGGAAATGAGATGAACAGCATCCTGGAACTGATTAAGGTTGGACTGGAAACGGTATCGCTGGTGGTTGGACTGTTTGTCAGCGTGCAGCTGTTTGGAGGGATGCTATAATGGAAGAAGCGGTAAAGCTGGTGATCCTGTCTTTCTGCGCCTCGGTGGGCTTTGCGATTATTTTCCGTATGCGGGGCAGGGACCTGCTGCTGGAAGGCGTCGGCGGAGCGATTACCAGAGGGGCGTATCTGCTGCTGTTGTCCTGCGTGGAATCGCGGATTCTCTATTCCATGCTGGCGGCGCTGGTTGCGGCCATCTATGCAGAGCTGATCGCAACCCATAAGAAGGTTCCCACGACTTATTTTCTCTACCCGTCCATCATCCCGCTGATTCCCGGTGACCTGCTGTACAACACGGCGGTAGGCTTTCTGACCCGGGATGCTGAGATGACGTTGGCAAACGGGCAGAGCTGCGCGTTGACCCTGATCGGCATGTGCATCGGCTTCGTGCTCAGCTCGACGGTCATCCACTACATCAGATTGTATCAGGACCGGCTGGTACAGGCGGAAAAGAAGCTGTCGGTCCAGTTTAAAAAACGGTAGCCCATCGGCGAAGTGAAAAGGCCCCCTGTTTTCCCAACGGGAAAACAGGGGGCAGTTTATAGGGCGAGGGTGCGGCTGCGGCTTAGCTTAGGAAAGGCTTAGAGGAAGAGGCAGCATTCCCTTTATCCCATTAACGGAAATCAGCCGTTCTTGGCGGCTTTGGGCTTGCGGTTCTTGCGAATCAGAGCGATAGCGCCCACCACAAAGAGGATACCCAGCTCCACATCCAGGGCATAGAGGTAGTTCTGCCACTGGATCACTTCCGCCTTGATCACCTGAGCATTTGCCTCGGCGTACAGGATGTCATGGGCAACACGCTGCAGGTAGTAGATGTCGGCGTTGCTCTCGGAGCTGATGGAGAACTCGCCCATGGCCAGCCAGAAGTCGGTGCCGGCCCGGATGGCGGCGTCGGCGCAGTCGGTGGCGTAAGCGTCCTCAGCCACATCGGTGAGGATCATGCCCCGGAAGCCCCACTCGTTGCGCAGCACCTGAGTGCACAGCGCCTCGCAGGCGGAGGAGTAGACGTCGCCGATGTAGTTCATGCTGCTCATAATCGCAGTGGCGCCGCCGTACTTGACCGACTTCTCAAAAGGCTTCAGGTAGATCTCGCGGATGGCCTGCTCGTTGCTGTAGGTGTGCAGTCTGCCGCTCCGGTGGCTCTCCATGTCGTTGAGGGCGAAGTGCTTCAGGTAGACCACCAGGCCCTTTTCCCGGGCGCCCAGGGTCTCGTTGCTGCCGATGCCGGCGGACAGGGTGGCGTCCTCGGAGTAGTACTCAAAGTTCCGGCCGGAGAAGGCCCATCTGTGGATGTTCATAGCGGGAGCGTACCAGCCGGAGATGCCCAGAGAGTGGGCCTGGTCGGCGATGTAGTTGCCGTAAGCCCGGGCCAGGTCATCGTTGAAGGTGGCGGCCAGCAGCGGCAGGCAGGGATAGGCCACAGAGCTCTGACCGGCGTTGAACATGCTGGAGATGCCCAGGGGGCCGTCAGTGTCGGTGGTCTTGTGCTTGTCGACAGACTCCACCGCAGCAGTGGCGTACATGGTCTCGGTGATCAGCGTCTTGATCTCGTCGATGGACAGCTGCTTGATCAGCTCGTCCCACTTGGAATCCTCATAGGCCAGGCCCTTCATGTCGGACAGCGTCAGATTGCCGTCGGCCTCGTAGTCCACGCCCTTTACATACTCCTTGGTGACAATGGAGTCATAGGCGGGGTCATAGGCGCTGGGATCCTGGTCGAAGGAGGGATCCTTCACGCTGCTGCTGACAGAGGCCATGGCCTCCTCATAGTTGGCAAAGCCGTCCTGCCGGGAGAGATAGATGCCCCGGGCAGCGTCGTCAAACTGGTTGTAGGCGGCCTGATCGTCGCTCTCGCGCTGGTCCTCGCCGCAGTAGAAGTGCTGATTCTCCACCAGAACGGTGACAGAGTCATAGACGTTATGGGAGTCGGAGCGGATGGAGAACACATAGTCGCCAGCGTCCAGCATGTAGCAGCCTCTGGTGCCGTCGCCGTTGTCGTGGCTGCTGTCGTAGGAGGCGATATCCTCCACGGGAATGGTGATCTCCACCGTCTCGGATGCGCCGGGGGCGATGTCGCCGGTCTTGGCATAGCCCACCAGGGCGACCTCGGCCTTCTCCACCTTATTGGTCTTGTCATAGTCGGTGTAGGGGGCGGTGAGGTAGAGCTCCACCGCGTCCTTGCCGGTGACGGAGCCGGTGTTGGTGACCTTCACCTGAACGGTGATGGAGCCATCGGGGCTGAGCACGTCGCCGTCCTTCAGGCCGCCCACGATCTCATGCTGGAAGGTGGTGTAGGACAGGCCAAAGCCGAAGGGGAACTGGACGATGGACTCATAGTCGCTGTAGTCATAGGTCACGCCGGTATCCGTGTTGGTGAGCACGGCCTTTTCCGCGTAGGCGGTCTCATAGAACTTGTAGCCCACATAGATGCCCTCTACGTAGTCTACATAGTAGCCGTTGGTGTTGTCGGCGGCCTGATCGGCATAGTTCTCGCTGACGGGATTGCTGTTGAGGTCATAGACCCAGGTGTCGGGCAGCTTGCCGGAGGGGTTGACCTCGCCGCTCATGATCTTGCCCAGGGCGTTGAAGCCGTTGGGGCCGGGGATGCCAGCCCAAATGCAGGCGTCCACGTCGTAGGTCTCCAGATAGCCCATCTCCATGGCGTTGGCGCCGTTGTAGACGACGATCAGGGTGCCGAAGGTCTCCCGGGCCTTCTGGAGCAGGGCCTCTTCCTGAGAGCTGAGCTGCAGGTAGGTCTTGCCCTCCTCGCCCTCAAAGGCGGTCAGGTCGGAGCCCTCGCCGCCGGTACGGCCGATGACCACTACGGCGATGTCGGAGTACTCCTTCATGGCTTCAAAGGAGGCGGAGCCGGTGTACTTGTCCAGGGACACCTCGTCGATGGCGAAGGTGGCGCCCATGAAGCCGATGCCCTTGCTCTCGGTCTCCTTCTGCTCGTACACGCCCTGCTCAACGCAGGCGGTGTTCACCTCGAAGCCGGCGTTCTCCAGCGTGGTGACGATGTCGATGGCGTTCTCAGCGTTGACGCTGCCGGAACCGGAACCGGTGTAGATGGGGTTATAGGCCCGGTAGCCCAGCAGGTTGATCTTCACCTTGCCGGCGGAGGTGTCCAGCGGCAGAGTGCTGTCCTCGTTGCGCATGAGCACCATGCCCTGATTGGCGATCTCATAGGCCAGACCCACCCAGTCCTCATAGGCAGTGTCGATGCCGGAGTCGGTCCGGGCGGATTTGGTGAACAGGGCGTCAATGGAGTTTTTGTAGGTGCCGAAGGCCAGAGAGTTGCCCACGCACTGGAACACCAGAACAGCGGCCATCCCCAGGGCCACCAGCGTGTTGAACAGGGCCTTCCGGTTGGCGCTGGGCTGCTTCTTTTTGCAGATGTTCCGCACCAGAATGACCACGGTGACCAGAGCCAGTAGGCCTACCACCACGACCACAGCGATGGCGGCGATCTGAAAAGCTTCAGCGGTGTCCTTGGTCTCCTGGGTGTCTTCCTGCCAGCCGGCAGCCTCCATGCTGGGCATCTGGAAGCCTTCCGGCATCTCCATACCCTCCATGCCCTCCGGGGCGCCGCCCCCGTCAGGGGCCTCGTCCTCCTCAGGGGCGGCTTCCTCAGGCGCAGCCTCTTCCTCCGGGATCTCTGCGATTGCAGTGACCTCAGGGGCGGCGTCATCGGGCGCTTCGGCAGTGTCCGCTGCCCAGGCGGGCAGCAGGGTGGCCATCACCAGTGCAAGAGACAGCACAAGCAGTGAAAGCCGTTTCAGTGAATGCTTCATAGTAAAACCTCCTATGTAGATTGGGTGAAGTCATTCTACCATTGTCCAATCTGCACAGGAGGCAATATGCTTATTTTGCAGCGCTACATACTTAAATTGTCGCTTGACCTTTTTTGACGGGGCCGCCCTCCCCCAGAGGGATCATGATTTTGACGATAAACCAGTGGTGCTCCGCCTTGAGTACCAGACTGCCGCCGTACTGCTCCACCACATAGCGGACGCTCTTGAGGCCGTAGCCGTGGCGGGTTTTGTCCCGCTTGGTGGTCTCCGGAATCTGGTCATCCAGGCCGTCCGGGCCGGAGAAATAATTATCGATGCGGATGATCAGGAAAGACTGCTTCCGGCAGACCTCTCCGTGGATCACCCGGTTTTCCCGCTCCTCATAGCCGGAGACCGCCTCAATGGCGTTGTCCAGGAGATTTCCGAAGATGGTGCAGATGTCCCGGGCGGCCAGCCCCTCCAGCGCCTTTCCGTCTGCGGTACAGGTCAGCTCGATGTCGTGCTTGGCGCAGTAGAGCCGCTTCTGGGTCAGGATGGAGTCCAGAACGCTGTTTCCGGTGACATACCAGGCCTGATAGGTCTTTACCGCCTGTTCCATCTCCCGGAGATAGGCCTCCCGCTCCTCGTCGGAATAGGAGGCGCGAATCTCCTGAATTTGGTGCTTCAGGTCGTGGCACTGCTCGCCGATGTATTCGCTGACCTCCTTGAAATCCAGATACTGCCGGTACTGCTGGCTGAGGGTGTTGTTGATGGCTGTGAGCTCGGATTTCATCACGCCCTCCAGATACAGGGTCTGTACCAGATAGATGATGCAGCAGCCGCACAGGTCCACCAATGCCCGGATAAAGAAAAACTTGTACTGGGCGTCAGTGTCAAGCAGAAAATCCTCCTCCAGGTAGCCGATGTTGCTCATGGTAAAGGTCAGCAAGGCCAGAATGACAGAGATCAGCACCTGCTTCCAGTGCACCTCAGAGCCCCCGGGTGCCGCCTTGTTCCGGCGCTCCAGCAGATAGACCAGTGGCAGCAGCAGGGCGAAGGTCAGGCCGATACAGAGCAGCTCCACCCGGAGATCCTCCTGAACGGTCCGGAAATAGATTCCGTAGAGCATCCAGGCGGCGGCCGCCAGCAGCTCGGCGATCATCACCGCCTTGCAGCCCAGAAAAGCGGAATTCTGCCAGGAGAGCTTGCCGGCCACGCGGAAATAGAGCACCATAAACAGAATATTGGGGAGCATCTGCAGCCCCAGCAGCCAGAGAATGACGCCGGAAAAGGCCATCTGGGTGCTTCCGGGCTTTCCGAGCTGCAAAAAACACTGCACTGCCAGCGCTATCGCCAGCAGGAGCGCGGTGGGCCACTTGCCAAACCGCTTTTTCTGGGGCAGCAGCAGCACAAGACAGGCCGCCCACTCCGCCCCCGCAGTGAGCAGTCTGGGGATATTAGGCAAAATGGATGCGGTGGTTTGCAGCTCGGTCATTGCGCTTCCTCTCCTCCCAGATAGTCGGTCAGCTCTTGGACAAAGGGCTTTTTCCTGGAGCGGCTGATGGTCAGCGGCGTACCGTTGACTACCACGCAGTTTCCGTCCAGACTCTGCACGTAGGCCAGATTGACGATGCAGCCGCTGTTGCACTTGGAAAAGTGCCGCCCCTCCAGCAGGCTTTCCAACTCCTTCATGGACATGAGAATCCGTTCGGTGCTCTGCCGGCTGTGGATACTGATGTAGTGCTTTGCGTAGTCCAGATACAAAACCTCAGACAGGTTGATCCGCTTGATGCCGCCCTTATAGCGTAGCACCAGAAAATCCTCCGTCCTGGCCTCCAGCTGTTTTACCGCCCTGCCGAAATATTTGCAGAAGGAGTGGTAATTCACCGGCTTGAGCAGATAGCCCAGCGCCGACACCTCATAGCCCTGAATGGCATAGTCGGACAGATTGGTGATAAAAATGATCATCACATTGGGGTCCTGCTCCCGAATTTGCCGGGCGGCCTCCATCCCGTTCAGGTACTGCATCTGAATGTCACAGAACAGCAGATCGTACTGGCCGGAATAGTGCTCTACCAGATCCAGCCCGTCCTCATAGCAATCCAATGTGATGTTCAGGGCATGCTCCTGGCAATAGCGCTGAAGGTACAGCCGGATTTTTTCCCGGCTGTTTTCCTCATCCTCGACAACGGCAATTCTGACCATGCGCTCACCTCCGTTCAGAAGCTGCGGGGGTAAAAGAAACTATTTCGCAATCATTATAACACACCGGGCCGCCGCTGTCGAGGCGGCGTCCTGTTCCTTACCGGAAAGGAACAAAAAGGCCCTTATCCGTAAAAGGATAAGGGCCTTGCCGGCAAAAATCAGTACATATACAGGCGCGTCAGTCAGCTTTTTCAGGGCGGGTTACTTTTTCTGCCCATAGTAGGCGTTGGGGCCGTGCTTGCGCATATAGTGCTTGTCCTGGATGCGCT
>JBJDXT010000171.1:0-19478 GCA_051866795.1 Candidatus Onthomonas sp.
GTTGGCCTCACCGTCCAGATTAGCCGCGCCCTTGGCGGCGAGAATATTGTTCACGGCGGCGTGGGCATTGGCAGCTGCGGTAAAGTAGTAGTCGCCGGCTTCCAGAATGTAGGTGCCCTCGCCGTTATTGGCGGAAGCGTCGTAGGCCTTCAGCTCTTCCTCAGAGACGGTGATGGTGACGGTTGTCTCCGCGCCGGGCTGGAGCACTTCGGTCTTGGAAAAGCCCACCAGCTGGACGGCAGCCTTTTCCACGCCAGCATTCCTGTCATAGTCGGTATAGGGGGACTGGAGATACAGCTCCACGACCTCTTTGCCCGCCACGTCGCCGGTGTTGGTCACCTTGATATCGAAGGTGAACTGTCCGTCCTCACAGGAGGATCCGGTCAGCTCCTGGGTGAAGGTGGTGTAGCTCAAGCCGTAGCCGAAGGGGAACTGCACCTCGTTGGCATAGGTCCAGCTGGCGTCGCCCTCGGCGGTCACGCCCACGGCGGAGCCGGCATTGCCCTGACCCAGGACAGCATCCTCATACCGGGTCTCATAATACTTGTAGCCGACGTAGATTCCCTCCTGATAGACCACAAACTTGCTGAACCACTGGTCCTCCGCATTGGTCATGGTGGCGTTGCCGAAGTTCTGCACTGCAGGCGCTCCGGTGGGATCAAAGGCATAGGTGTCCACCGTGCGGCCGGAGGGGTTGACGTTGCCGTTGAGGATTTCACCCAAGGCATACAGGCCGTCCTGGCCGGGATTGCCGATCCAGATACAGGAGTCCACGCCGTAGGCCTCCTGATCCAGGAAAGACAGCTCCATAGCGTTGCCGGCATTGATGACGACAATCACCTTGTCAAACTGGCTGCTGACATACTCCAGCAGCTGTTCCTCTGTGGCGGTCAGCTCCAGATAATTCCGGCCGATATCCTCAGGAGAATCCACCGGATCGGAGTGGAAGGCCCCCATGTAGCCCTCGATGTCCATAGCCTCGCCGTAGCTCTCGTCATAGACGGTGGGCACGTCGGCACTCTCGCTGCCGGAGCGGGAGAAGGTGACGATGGCCGCGTCGCCGTAGTCGGAAAAGCTGCCGGTCTCCTTGTCAGAAAACAGGCTGGGATTGGCTTCGTGGATCACATAGCGGCCGGTACCGGCAATGTCAGCCACATCCATGCGGATGTTTGCAGCCGCCCCGGTGGTGTAGAAGTCCCACATGGTGGGGTTGACCTCAAAGCCGGAGGCCTCCAGCGCAGACTTCAGGCTGGGGACAGTGGAGGTGTCCACCGCGCCGGAGCCGCCACCGCCGTACAGGATGTCGGCGGAGCTCACGCCAAACAGGGTCACTTTGTCGCCGCTGGCGAGGGGCAGGGTATTGTCCTCGTTTTTCAGCAGCACAAAGCCCTCAGCGGCGGTCATCTGACCGGCGGCGGAATCCGCCAGCAGCCGCTCCTCCTCACTGGCAAAGAGCGTCTTGAAGTACTCTGTGTCCTCTGTGCCGTCACCGCTCTCCTTTACGGTGTAGCTTTTGTGGCCCAGGAAGGTGGTGATAATGGGAGCATATTTCAGCGCCGCAAAATTTGCCACAATCAGGGCGATCACCAGAATGGCAATGATAACCAGAATGGGGATCGACTTTGCCTTGGACATTGTCTTTTTCATATTCTTCCTCCTTCACTTTTATGCGCAATTTTCAACCATTTGCGCCTCATGTCGTAACCATACCAAATCATTTCCCATTCGGAAAGACCTATGGCAGGATTGGACCTCTAACTGGCAGGATTTGCATCGGGCAGAAAAAAAGTGCCCCGAGGTTTTGGGCACTTTGACGAAGCTCTGTTTATGTCTGGATGGGCAGCATCACCTGCAGGGTAAAGATATGATCTTTCGTCTCCACGCACATGGAGCCGCCGTATTTCCGGGCAAGATAGCGGATGCTCTTTAGTCCGTAGCCGTGGCGGGCCAGATCCCCTTTTGTGGTGATGGGCAGTCCGTCCAGCAGCTGGAGGGACCCCTCATAGTAGTTGTTGGTCTGAATACTCACAAAGGCGTTCCGGCTCTGGATGGTCAGGCTGATCACCCGCTTTTCCGGATCGGAAAACTCCTTGACGCACTCCACCGCGTTGTCGATGGCGTTGCCCAGCAGGGCGTAGAGGTCAGGGGCAGAGATAAAATCCAGCTTGGTTCCGTCCAGTGCACAGGACAGCCTGATCTGGTGGCTGTCGCAGCAAAGTCCTTTCTCAGCCAGGATGGTATTGAGCACCTCATTATCCGTGTTGAACAGGATATGATATCGCTGAATATTCTGCTCCGTCTCCTGGATGAAGGCCTGGCGCTCCTCATCGCCTACCAGCTTCAAAGCCTGCAAATGGTGCTTCATATCGTGGCAGTTTCGGTTCACCAGCTCAATCATTTCCCTGGACATGGCAAAATACTGCTTACTGTTTCGCAGAATCTGCTCAATCACCGCCTGCTCTTTGCTGGACAGGGCCATACGGAAGGAGACATACTGAATACCAAGAATCAGCATACAGATGAGTACGTCCAACGCCGCGCCGTAATAGCGCATCTCTCCGCCAAACCGGAAAATATGCTGACAGGTAAAGGTGCAGGACATGAGGACAATCAGCAGCAGCACACTGGCAGTAATAGAGGCTGGGTTATCCTCAAACATCCGGCCTCCGCAGAGACTAAGCTGTCGGGCAAAGATGCGGTACAGAACCGTATAGACGATCACGCAAGCCACCAGGCTGATCAGAAGATAGAGAAACAGCTGCCCGGTCAGCTCCGGCCAGACACCCAGAGCCAGCACCTCGTGGATGCCGATGTAGACCAGGTGCTGGGCGGCATAGCCGGCGATACACATATAGAGTGCGTTGTGAAAGGTGAGCTGAAAGCAGGCGCGCAGATAGAGCATGGTCAGCAGGGCCAGAAAAATATACCAGCTGCAAATAACGCTCTGAAACAGCAGGGGAGACAGCCAGCCGTCCAGCTCTCGCAGCCAAAAATATCCCATGGAGATGAGGGAAAGTGCTCCCGCACCCAAAATGACATGGGGCACGAATCGGGCCTTGGGCTGAGCGAAGGGCAGCAGAAAGACGAACTCTGCACCGATCAGTTCCCAGATAAAACGCAGCTCCTCAAAAACTTCCAACGCCGTCATTGCTTCATCCCCCCTAAAAACTGGGTAAACCGATTGAGAAATGTACTCCGCTTTCCACGGCTCATCCTGAGCCGCACACCGGCGACCAGGACATCCTCCTTTTCAATGGCCTCCACATAGCGCAGATTGACCAGATAGCTGGCGTTGCAGCGGGCAAATTGGTGGCTCTCCAGCTCTGCCTCCGCTGCACCCATAGTGCCCCGCACCCTGTAATCCTGGCAGACGGTGTGATAAACCAGATAGTGGAGCATGGATTCCACGTACAGAATCTCCCGCACAGATAGGCTGACCACCCCATCTGCGGTGTGCAGAGACATCCGTTCATCCCGGTTGCGCAGGATATAGCGCCCTGCCTTTCTCAGCTTCAGGGCAAAATCCGGATAGGAGACGGGCTTGAGCACATAGTCCACCGCCTCCACCTCATAGCCGCACAGGGTATACTGGGGCATATTGGTGACGAACATGAGCACCACATTGGAATCTGTTTTGCGCAGCAGGCGGGCAGCCTCCACGCCGTTCATCCCCGGCATATCGATGTCCAGGATGACCAGATCCCAATTGCAGCAGTCGCTGAGAAAAGCCCTGGCGTCTGAATAGGAGACTGTCTCTGTCATGATTCCGCTCTCCGACTGAAAGCGGGTAAGATATTCCGACAGCTGTGCCGCATCCTGAACGGAATCATCTACAATGGCAACCCTCATCACTTTCGCTCCTTTAAAGCAGCAGACTTATAATGTACAGACAGGTTAAGAAAGCATACCTGTTCACAACGGTATGTTTTATATCATAATTCAAATCACATCAAGATGCAATCCGTTGGCAGACATAAGATGTCAGTATGGATTACTCTCTCCTGAGCACAGAGAAGAAAGCATGGGAGCTTATTAGTCCCTCTGGCAATCACACAAGACCCATCAGCTCCCGGATCAATCTGTCGCTCATCTTGACGCATCCAATCAACGAAAGTTATCATTGGTCTCTATATAAAAATTTCGTTTCCCGGGAAAGCGGCTCTCATGCTGTAACCGAGTGTATTCTTACCCTATCGATACTGGCTCACCTTAGCCTCATGGCTAATCCGGCCGGCTGATAAGTCTTTGCGGTATTTCAAATAGGAAGAAAGGTTGCTGGCAATCACTACAAGCTCGCATAGTCCAGCCCAGTTTTGAATGCTCAATTGATATGCCAGTGTAATTATGTTTCCAACAATTCCTGCGACCCGCATTTTCTGTGGAGGGAGCCACCATACAGACAACAGAGCAATTGACGTCGAGATAAAAACCAGGACGGAGGATATTCCGGCAAAAGTTTTTATCATGATGCAGACCAGAAGAAACTGGAATATGACATAGAGAAATGGCCACTTCGTGTGTCTGCGCTCTTTTAAGTTGGCACTGATCAGGTAGCAAAAGGTAATCATCATACTGAACGCGCCGCTCAATGACCCCATGAAGAGCAGGCCGAGAACAAATGCAATTTTAGCCAGCAGGTCACAGGCCAGCATTTGGTATTTTTCTTTGAAAAAACGGCTGACGCTGTACAGAAAGTAATTCAGGACAGTAAACAGATATCCTAATATAATCTTTTCCATTGTGATCTGCCTCCGTAATTTCCTTGTAATTAGCATTATATTGTAGTATAAATAAATCTGTTAGGATGATATTGCTGCTATTTTAGCATAAAATGACCAGGAGGTATTCCCTTATGGATCAAGACTTTACCGTTGTCCAAACAGATGATGCAGGGAAGGAACTCATTGCCCATGGAACGCCGCTCTTTCCTCTGCACAACGTCTTTGATGATTTTTCGATTCTGGACACCGTTGCATGGCATTGGCATGTGGAGTTTGAAATGGGTATTGTTTTAAAAGGTAAACTTCAACTTGCCGTTCACACTGAAAAATATGATCTTGACCAGGGAGATGGCTTCTTTATCAATTCAGAAGTACTGCATGCGGCGTTTGATTCCAATCACACTGGCTGCATTCTGCGCTCAATTGTATTTCATCCGAGGCTGATTGGCGGCAGTGTGGACAGCATATTTTACCAGGGCTATGTCATTCCCTTGATGAAAAACAACGGATTTAAGGGAATGATCTTCCGCGGAAATCAGAAGCGCCACGTCAGACAGCTGGAGAATCTTCGCAGGGCGGTTTCGCTGTGTGACGAAAAACCGATTGGCTATGAGTTATCTGTCCGTTCAGACTTATCAGAGATCATTTTGTATTTGTTTGAAATTCAATGCGATGTTCAGGAAAAAGGTTCTGAGGCCGACAGACGGAACGAGTGGCGCCTCCGAAAAATTCTGGAGCTCATTGAAAACCGGTATGCTGACCCCTTGAAACTTCAGGAGCTGGCAGATGAGGCATACGTCAGTAAAACGGAATGCATCAGATGCTTTAAGAGCATTACAGGACGATCCCCAATGCAATATTTAAAAGAATACCGGCTTCAAAAATCAGTGGAGCTTTTGCTGTCCACCAATTGGAGCATAGGACGTATCGGGGAAGCTTGTGGCTTTAGTGAAATCAATTATTTTACACGCAGTTTTCGAAAACGGTACGCGCTCACCCCTTCCGAGTACCGCAGGAAGCATCTGAACACATTTCAAGTGGAAAACGACTAAAAAGTGCTCTGCCGGATAGGGATTAGCCAAGTCCCATTATCTCCCGGATCAGATGGGCGAACTGGGAGACGATGACGCAGGCCAGCACAATGACACAGCCCTCCAGACAGATAGCGGCGTAGCTTTTGAGAAAGGCAACGCCGATATTGCTGGAGGGCTGTCCCGCAAAGGCGGAGAGGGGGATGGGGGCGATGGCAGTGGAGACATAGAGCTTAAAAAGCGGCTGTAAACAGCTAAATCCGACTATTATAGCGCATCCTTCATTGATTTCACATATGCACCGACATACTGCGGCGCATCTTTTCCGTATTGTTCCAGAAGCCGGATAATGGCCGAGCCGACAATGGCGCCGTCGGAGGTGTCCGCCATCTTCCTTGCCTGTTCCGGCGTGGAGATGCCGAAGCCAATGGCGCAGGGGGTATCAGTGTTCTCCCGCACCACCTTCACGATAGATGCCAGGTCTGTGGTGATCTCGCTTCTCACGCCGGTCACACCCAGGCTGGACACAAGGTAGAGAAATCCCTCGGATTCCCGGGCGATCATGGCGATGCGGTTTTCGGAGGTAGGGGCGATGAGCGAGATCAGGTCCACTCCGTACTTGCGGCAGACCGGCAGAAACTCCTCTTTTTCCTCAAAGGGCAGGTCAGGCAGAATCAGGCCGTCAATGCCAATTTCTTTGCAGGTGGAAATAAACCGCTCCGCCCCGTAGGAAAAGACCACATTGGCGTAGGTCATAAACACCATGGGAACCGTCACATCCCGTCGGAGATCCCTGACCAGGTCAAAGATTTTATCGGTGGTCACGCCCCCTGCCAGCGCCCGGACGTTGGCTCCCTGAATGACAGGCCCTTCTGCAGTGGGATCGGAGAAGGGGATTCCCAGCTCAATCAGGTCCGCCCCATTTTCTGCGGCGGCGCGGACGACAGCCGCTGTTGTCTCCAGGTCGGGATCGCCGCAGGTGATAAAAGGGATAAAGGCTTTTCCGTTTTCAAACGCAGATTTGATCTTACTCATGGAGATCCTCCCCTCTGTAACGGGCAATGGCGGCGCAGTCCTTGTCGCCCCGGCCGGACAGGGTGACGACGATAATTTGATCCTGACGCATGGTCGGCGCCAGCTTGATGGCATGGGCAACGGCGTGGGCCGATTCGATGGCAGGGATGATTCCCTCGGTCTTTGCGAGATACTCAAACGCGTTCACCGCCTCGTCATCGGTGATGGGCACATACTGGGCTCTGCCGATATCGTGCAAGTATGCGTGCTCCGGTCCCACGCCGGGGTAATCCAGCCCGGCAGAGATGGAGTAGACGGGAGCAATCTGGCCGTATTCGTCCTGGCAGAAGTAGGACTTCATGCCGTGGAAGATGCCCACCCGGCCAGTATTCATGGTGGCCGCAGTCTCAAAGGTGTCGATGCCTCTGCCTGCCGCCTCGCAACCGATGAGCTGCACCGCTTCGTCCTCGATAAAGTGGTAGAAGCTGCCGATGGCGTTGGAGCCGCCGCCCACGCAGGCGAGAACCGCGTCGGGGAGCTTGCCCTCCTTTTGCAGCATCTGCTCCCTGATCTCCTTGGAGATCACCGCCTGAAAATCCCGGACGATAGTGGGGAAGGGGTGGGGCCCCATAACAGACCCCAGGCAGTAGTGGGTGTCGCTGATGCGGGAGGTCCACTCCCGCATGGCCTCGGAGACGGCGTCCTTGAGGGTGGCGGTGCCGCAAGTCACAGGGATGACCTGTGCGCCCAGCAACCGCATACGGTAGACATTGAGCGCCTGACGGATGGTGTCCTCTTCACCCATGAACACCACGCATTCCATCCCCATCAGCGCCGCAGCGGTGGCAGTGGCAACGCCATGCTGACCGGCTCCTGTCTCTGCGATCAGACGGGTCTTTCCCATCTTTTTGGCCAGCAGAGCCTGACCCAGCACATTGTTGATCTTATGTGCGCCGGTGTGGTTGAGGTCTTCCCGCTTCAGGTAAATCTTGGCCCCGCCCAGATCCCGGGTCATCTTCTCCGCATAGTAGAGCCGGGAGGGTCTGCCTGCGTATTCGTTGAATAACTCTGTCAGCTCCCGGTTGAATGTGGGGTCGTTTTTGTAATAGTTATAGGCCTCCTCCAGCTCGATCACCGCATTCATCAGCGTCTCCGGAATGTACTGTCCGCCGTGAATGCCAAAGCGCCCGTTTGGATTTGTCATGCTCTGTCTTCCCCTCTCACTGCGGAAACAAATTCCGCCATCTTTCTTCTGTCTTTTTTTCCGTCCGTCTCAATGCCGGAGCTGACGTCCACGGCATAGGGATGCAGAAGTCGGACGGAGCCAGCCACATTTTCCGGATCCAGTCCCCCCGCGAGAAAATAAGGCCGCTCAAACTTCCGGATCAGTGTCCAGTCAAACACCGTGCCTGTGCCGGCGCCGGAATCCAGCAGGACGTAATCCGCCGTACTCCTCCGGGCTGCGGCACAGTCCTTCTCCGACCGGATGCGAAAGGCCTGAATGACCGGCCGATGGGTCAGTTCCCGTAGCGTGTCGAGATACGCCTCGTTTTCTGTGCCGTGGAGCTGGGCCAGGTCGATAATGCCCCGGTTTAGCAGCGCGGCAACCGTTTCCGGCGTCTCGTTGACAAATACGCCCACCGCCTGAATGCCCGGGTCCAGACTGCGTCTCAATTCCGCAGCCTGCCTGGCGCTGACATACCGCCTGCTCTTGGGTGCAAATACAAAACCGATATAGTCCGGCTTCAGTTCATTTGCCGCCTCGATGTCGTAGGGCCGCGACAGCCCGCAGAGCTTGATTTTTGTCATGGCGCACCCCGCAGCTCGGCCAGCTTGGACCGTTTGTCCTCCGCCCGCATCAGGGTTTCCCCGATCAGCACCGCGTCGGCGCCGACCTCCCGGAGCCTTGCCACATCCCCGGCACTCTGGACTCCGCTCTCAGATACAAACAGCACCTGGGGTGGAATCAGCGCCCGGAGGCGGCGGCTGTTTTCGGTATCCACCGTAAAATCCTTCAGATTGCGGTTGTTGACCCCGATCATACGGGCCCCCGCCCGCAGCGCCGTCTCCACTTCCCGCTCATCGTGGGCCTCCACCAGCGCTGACAGCCCCAGGGCGTCGCAGAGCCCAATATAGTCGGAGATCTGCTGCTCTGTAAGAATGGAGCAGATCAGCAGCACCGCTGAGGCGCCCAGCAGCTTTGCCTCATAGATCATGTATTCGTCCACGGTGAAGTCCTTGCGGATGCAGGGGATGGACACCGTACGGGCGATCTCTTCCAGATACGCATCGCTGCCCAAAAACCACTTCGGCTCGGTCAGCACCGAGATGCAGTCGGCCCCCGCCGCCTCGTACGCCCGCGCAATCTGCAAATAGGGAAACTCCGGCGCAATCAGCCCCTTGGAGGGGGATGCCTTTTTGCACTCGCAGATAAAGGAGATGTCCGGCTTTTTCAGGGCGTTTTCAACGGAGAAATTCCCCTTTGGCAGAGAAAACGCCCGGCTTTTGATCTCATCGTAAGGCAGACTGGCCTTTGCTTGGGCCACACGCGCTCTCGCGTGCCCGGCCAGCTGATCGAGGATGGTCATGCCTCCACCTCGGGCTGGTTGCTGATCTCAATCAGCTTGTTCAGCGTCTCCAGCGCCTTGCCGGAATCGATGAGCTCTGCCGCCAGGGCGACACCCTCTGCCATCGTCTCCGCCTTGCCGCCGATGTAGAGGGAGGCGCCTGCGTTCAGCAGCACTGCATTGCGCTTGTGGCCCTTTGCGCCGCTGAGAATATCGCGGGTGATCTGGGCGTTTTCCGCAGGCGTTCCGCCACTCAGATCCTCCCTGGTGCAGCGCTCAAAGCCGAAGTCCTCTGGGGTGATGACATAGGACTTAAACCAGCCATCCCGAATCTCGCAGACAGTGGTGGGGGCGCTCAGCGAGATCTCGTCTAGCTTATCCTGCCCGTACACCACCATGCCCCGTTTGACCCCGAGATTGACCAGTACCTGAGCCAGCGGCTCGGCGAGGTAGCCGTCGTAGACGCCCAGAAGCTGCAGGGAGGGGGAGCTGGGGTTGGTGAGGGGCCCCAGGATGTTGAACACCGTCCGGAAACCCAACTCCTTGCGGATGGCGCCCACATATTTCATTGAGGTGTGATATTTCTGGGCAAAGAAGAAGCACATGCCCACCTTCTCCAGCAGCTCAAGGCATTTTGCAGGGCTCTGCTGGATATTGACGCCCAGAGCCTCCAGACAGTCCGCCGTTCCGCACTGAGAGGATGCGGCCCGGTTGCCGTGCTTTGCAACCTTCATGCCGCCTGCCGCCGCCACCAGGGCGGCGGTGGTGGAGATGTTGAAGCTGTGGGCGTTGTCGCCGCCGGTACCGACAATCTCAAACAGTTCCAGATCGGTCTCCACTTTCACCGCGTGGGCACGCATGGCGGCGGCACAGCCTGCGATCTCGTCGGTGGTCTCCGCCCTGGCACTCTTAGTGGACAGCGCCGCGAGAAAAGCGGCGTTCTGTGTGGGGGTCGTCTCCCCGCACATGATCTCATTCATGACGGTATATGCCTCATCATAGGTGAGATCTTCCTTGTTTACGATCTTGACGATTGCTTCTTTAATCATGGTTATTTCTCCTTTATAAAATTGTTGAGGATGGTCTTTCCGTCAGGGGTCATAATGGATTCGGGATGAAACTGAACGCCGTAAACGGGATGTATTCTGTGCTGCACCGCCATGATCTCTCCCTCGGCGGTGACTGCCGTGATCTTCAGCTCCGGAGGCAGGGTCTCCGCGTCCGCCGCCAGGGAATGATAGCGCGCCACAAGGGCGGTCTCCGGCACTCCGGCAAAGAGGGGGCAGGTGAGGTCAAATCTGGTCTCTGACTGCTTTCCGTGCATCAGCTGCTTTGCATAGGTGACCGTAGCGCCGTAGGCCGCGCAGATCGCCTGATGGCCCAGGCAGACGCCCAGAATGGGGATCTCGCCGCCCAGCTCCTGCACAACCTGGATGATGATCCCCGCCTGCTCCGGCCTGCCGGGGCCGGGGGAAAGGATGATCCGGTCCGGCTTACAGTTCCGGATCTCCTCCACCGTCATCTCATCGTTGCGGATGACCTTGATCTCCGGGTCGATCTCCCCGACGAGCTGGTAGAGATTATAGGAAAAGCTGTCATAGTTATCAATGAGCAAAATCATAGCTCTGCCTCCTCTGCCAGCTTGAGTGCGTTGACAACCGCTTTGGCCTTGTTGATGCACTCCTCAAATTCCTTCTCGGGGACGGAATCGGCAACGATGCCGGCGCCGCTGCGGACAAATACCTTGCCGTTTTTCTTGTAAGCAATCCGGATCGCGATGCAGGTGTCCATATTGCCTGTAAAATCGATATAGCCGATGGCTCCGCCATAGATGCCCCGCTTGTTGTTTTCCAGTGCTCCGATCAGCTGACAGGCTCTGATTTTCGGCGCGCCGGACAGCGTCCCCGCAGGGAGTACTGCCTCAATGGCGTCCAGGGCATCACATTCCGGCTTGATCTCGCCTCTCACCGTGGAGCCGATATGCATCACGTGAGAATAACGTTCGATGGAGTGCAGCTTTTCCACCTGAACCGTGCCGAATCGGCTGATTTTTCCCAGGTCATTTCTGCCCAGATCCACCAGCATATTGTGTTCGGCCAGCTCCTTCTCGTCGTCCAGAAGCTCGGTCTCCAGGGCTCGATCCTCCTCCTCGGTCCTGCCTCTCGGCCGGGTCCCTGCAAGGGGGAAGGTGTGCAGCACGCCGTCTTCCAATTTGACCAGCGTCTCTGGGGAGGCCCCTGCAACCTCTACATCTGTACCGGAAAAATAGAACATGTACGGTGAGGGATTTATGGTGCGAAGCACGCGGTAGGTATTCAGCAAGCTTCCCTCAAAGGGAGCGGAAAGGCGGTTGGAAAGTACGATCTGGAAGATGTCGCCCTCCCGGATATGATGCTTTGCACGCTCCACCATGCTGCAATAGGTCTCCCGGTCGAACAGAGACGTCACCTCGCCGAGCAGGTGTCCGCCCGCTTCCTGCCTCTGTTCTCCGCTTTTCAGCAGTTCAGCCAAATGCTTTAGCTCTATGGCCGCCTTTCGGTAGCCTGTCTCCGGCTCCTCCAGTGTCATATTGACAATGAGGATCATCTTCTGCCGGAAGTTGTCAAAGACAATGACCTTGTCAAAGAGCATCAGATCCACGTCCTTGAACGCCTCGGTATCTTCCACATCACATCTGACTGCCGGCTCGCTGTACCCGAGATAATCGTAGGAAAAATAGCCCACAAGGCCGCCCGTAAAGGAGGGGAGATAGTCAAAGCGGGGGCTTTTGTAATCGGAAAGAATCTGGCGAAGCACCGACGACGGATCGTTGGTCTTGATCTTAATGTTTCCCGCCTTCATTTCGCCGTCTATACAGGTAACTTCAAGCTTTGGGTCAAACCCCAGGAAGGTGTAACGTCCCCATTTTTCGTTCTGCTGTGCAGACTCCAGCATATAGCAGTGGGTAGATACATTTTTCAGGATCTTCATTGCCTCAATCGGCGTGCGGATATCAGAAAGAAGTTCCGTGCTCACCGGCAGAACCTTATATGCTCCGCTGGCAGCTATTTTTTGAACGTCACCCAGGCTTGGAAAGATGTGCATGGCAGGTACCTCCTAACAAACAAGAAACTCCTTTGACGTTTCTGTCAAAGGAGTCAATAAAGCAAAAACGCCCTTGGCAGAATCACTCTCTTCTGTCAAGGACGAATAAAAACTTATCCGCGGTGCCACCTTGCATTCACGGGGGCGCCCCCGTGCACTTAGCAGGATACCTACATATCCCCGGCAACTGACGTATGCCAACACGTTGCAGAATACTTTGCGAACCTCGCATTTGACTGCACCCTCAGCGGTCCATTTGACAACTTGTTTCTTGCCTGCTTTTCAGCACCGCAGGCTCTCTGTAAAGGCATCATTGCCGTTATCTCCGCTTCAACGGTTTACCATATTAAATTAATCGCATTGTATCATCACTTTATTTTTTTGTCAAGCGCTTTCTGCAGGATTGTTGTAGGGTCTGAGCACCTCGCTGTTGGCACATTGTTATGCTCAATTAAAATCTCAAAAAGAGCATGACAGCTCTGGTGTTGTTATAGGGATTCTAGCAGAAGAAAAATTCTGTAGAACCCATTCCTAGTAGCCGCGCCCTCCGTGATATCCATATAACTGCTTATGATCTTGCTATCCAGCGTGGTCATTATATGGCAGAAGATATAAAGGCTGTTCATATATGATCGCTCCTTTTTACAAATTGCTGGCATAGACAGAGAAAACGCTGAATGCGGTAATCTCACCTTCTGTGTCAGAGAATGCAAGGTATTCCGACAGCTGTGCCGTTTCTTGGGCAGGATCGTCTACAAATCCAACTTTTATCGCGTTGTCTCCCTTGAAGCAGCGGAATGAAATATACCGGCAGACAGAAAAGCAGAATTGTCTACTATGGTGTTTCTTATATTACAATGCGAAAATTTTTAGAATGCAATCCGTCCAAAGCTATCAGATATAAGTCCGTATTGGCGGCACACCTCTGACAAGATTAACAAAAAATTCTGAATCGTTTACTTTATCGTAACTTTTTCGTGCTATGATTTTTTCCTAAGGGGTTCCGTTATGTTCAGTATACCGGTTGTGGAGAATTCTGCGGTCTTTCTTTCTCCATTGGAATCTCCATCAGCAGCAACCGATCTAGCCGGACCGGCTGACCTGTTTTTCCTTTCCGAAAAGCGGAAAACAAGATCAATTTTATCATTAAAAATGGAGGAACACGCAACATGAGTACAACCACCAAAAAGAAAAGCAAACGGAAGTGGCTGACTGTCATCCTTGTGATTGCTGTCGCTGCGGCGATTCTCCTCGCTGCATCCCGCTTGCTGTACCCCGGTCCCGGCGCAGAGGCGAATACCCTGCTCACCTCCAGCATCCGCTCGGCAGAAACCCAGACCGGTTCGATTACAACCTCCGTCTCCGGTTCCGGCACACTGGTCAGTGCCGCTGCGGAGGATATCACCATTCCGGAGGGGGTAGAGATTGACACCTATTATGTCTCTTCCGGAGACCGGGTCTGGCAAGGCGATGTGCTCGCTTCTGTAGACCGGAACTCCATTCTCGCCACGCTGTCAGATATCCAAGATCAGCTGGACGAACTGGACCAGCAGCTGGAAGAGAAGGAAGACGACAGCGTTCCCTCAAAGGTACAGGCAGGCGTGGCAGGCCGTGTAAAACAGATCAATGTGTCGGTGGATGACAGCGTCAGCGCTGTCATGGCGGAATGCGGCAGCCTGATGATACTCTCATTGGATGGGAAAATGGCTGTTGACCTGCCTGCTTCCGGCGCGGCTTGCCTCGGCGCGTCGGTCACAGTCACACTTTCTGACGGTAGCACAAAAGAGGGAACCGTGGCGGAGCAAAATTCCAGCGGAATTGTCGTCACGCTGACGGACAACGGCCCAGTCAACGGTGACATAGTCACGGTCCAGACGGAGGACGGCTCCGATCTGGGCTCCGGCACACTATACATCCACAGCCCGCTGTCCATCACCGGCTATACCGGTACTGTCTCCTCGGTTAAGGTAAAGGAGAACGAGAAGGTCTCTGCCAGTACCACCCTGATCAAGCTCACCGATCTGGGCCATACAGTGGAGTATGAGTCGCTGCTTCTCCAGCGGCAGTCACTGGTGAATCAGCTGCAGACGCTGACTTCTCTCTATCAGAACAACGTCATCACCGCTCCCTTTGACGGCACCATCAAGAGCATAGACGGAGAAGAGGACGCCGCCACCTCGTCCGTCAGCTCCGGCAACGTCACTTACTCCGGCATCGGCAGCGGCTTTGGCCTCTCCACCGCTGCCGGGGAGCAGGGGGTTCTTGTGCTGCTGAGTGAGACGGCGGAAGAGACGCCGGATACCGGCGGCGACACCGGAGACTCCAGCGAGACGGGGGAGACCCCTGATGAGCCGGCTACTCCTACCCCCATTTCTGTCCCGCTCACTGCATGGGTACAACTGGAGGGCGGAACAATCGCCGACTATGCGGGCAAGTTTTCCCTGGTGCTGTTCTACGGTGATGAAGCGGTGCAGAAGCAGAAAAACGACGCCAACGGCAAGGTTGTTTTTGATGACCTGACTTTTACCGCGCCGGGCAGTTATTCCTTTGTGCTGAGTCAGTCCGCAGGTACAGACAGCCAAATCAGCTATGACACCAAGACCAGCTACAACATTTTGATCGACGTAACCCTGGGAGAGAACAACGAACTAAACGCCAATGTGACAGTGGATCCCAGAAGTGAACTGCTCATTTTCTGCAATGCCGTTCTTCCGGAGGAAATTCCGTCTGACGATCCTGTCGAGACACCGGATGACAAACCGTCAGAGGATTCCTCCCAGATGCCAGCGGATAAGCCTGCCGGAGATCTTACCCAAGATCCGTCAGAGAATTCCACGCAGATGCCGGATATGGGCAGCAACGGTATCGTCGTAAATCCCGGCTCCGGCAGCATGGACGGTGGCTCGATCAGTGGCTTCAGTGTCTCAGGCGGCGGCTCTCTTGACACTTCTGCGGCCACTTCCTACAGCTCCAATGCAAGCTCCGGCTCTGCCACAGAGCTCTCAGATGTGACAGTCATCACCATCGCCCCTGATGACTATATGACTGTCAGCGTCAGTGTAGATGAACTGGACATTCTCTCCATTCAGAAAGATCAGTCTGCTTCAGTCACCATTGATGCGCTGGGAGATGCGCCGGTCATCGGAACGGTCACCAAAATCAGCACCGACGGTTCCAGTTCCGGCGGCGTGACCAAGTATACAGTAGAGATCACGATTGAAAAGACCGAGCAGATGCTGGCAAACATGAACGCCTCTGTTGAGATCGTCGTTGACCAGACAGAAAACTGTCTGATCATTCCGGAGGCAGCGCTGAACCAAACCGGTACCCGCACTTTTGTCTATACCGGCTACGACCAGGAGACCGGTGCACTGACCGGGGAGACAGAAGTAACTACCGGTGTCTCCGACGGAACCAATGTGGAGATTACATCCGGCCTGTCCGAGAACGATGTGGTTTACTACAACTATAACGATGCAGGCGGCTTTAGCATGGGCAGCTTCCCGGGCGGTGACTTTGGCTTCGGCTCTCGCGGCGGCCGTGGAGGTTTCCAATGATCATATTACAGGACGTATGTAAGACTTACGAGATGGGCGAGGAAGAGGTAAAAGCGCTGGACCATGCCAACATGCACATCCGTCAGGGAGAATTTGTGGGCATCATTGGTCCTTCAGGCAGCGGAAAGTCCACATTGATGAACATCATCGGCTGTCTGGATCTTGCTACCAGTGGGACATACCTGCTGGACGGTCAGCCCATCGAGGATTACAGCGAAAACGATTTGGCAAAAATTCGGAACCGAAAAATAGGCTTTATCTTTCAGAATTTTAATCTGATTACCAAGCTGACCGCTGAGGAGAATGTGGAGCTCCCCCTGATTTACCAGCGACTGCCCTTGAAGGAGCGGCAGGAGCGGGTGGAGGAAGCCCTCAACCGGGTGGGACTCTGGAAACGCCGGGGACATAAACCCACTGAACTGTCGGGCGGACAGCAGCAGCGGGTCGCCATCGCCAGAGCACTGGTGACAAGACCCTCATTGTTTCTGGCCGATGAGCCCACGGGCAACCTGGACTCTCACACCAGCCAGGAAATTATTGACATTTTCCATGAGCTTCACGAACAGGGGAACACTATCGTCCTCATCACCCATGACAACGATGTAGCAGCACAGGCCGCCCGACGTATCCGCATCCACGACGGCCATGTCTCGGAGGTGATCGAGTGATGATCTATCAGTCCGCAAAAATGGCGCTGAAGTCCGTTCTAAGCAACAAAGTGCGCTCCTTTCTCACCATGCTGGGTATCATCATCGGCGTCTTTGCGCTGGTCGTGCTGGTCTCGCTGGTAGAGGGCACTACCGGCTATGTCACCGACACCGTCTCCAGCCTGGGCAGCAGCTATATCACCGTTTCTGTCTCCGATGACAAGGGCAAACCCTTCCGCTTGGCGGATTTGGACGAGATTATGGAGTCAGAGATTGGTCTGGCTGCCCCTATGGCGCAGACCAACGCCACCGGCAAAAACGGCAGAGAAAGTGGCAATGTCCTCCTCTATGGCACCACTGCGGCCTACCAGGACATTAACAGTATTACCGTTGCTTATGGCACCTTCCTGCGCCAGACAGATGTGGACAATCACAATTATGTCTGCGTCATCAACCAAACCATGGCAGAGGAACTGATGGGTGGCGTTGACTGTCTGGGGCAGACACTGAATTTAAACGGCTTCAAGTTTACCATTATTGGCATCTTATCAGATGACGATGAATCGCTGACCAGTATACTGACCTCGGGCATGATGTCCGCCTACATTCCCTATACCACCGCCCAGCGTGTAGGCAGTAATGTCCCATCCACCGTGGATACTTTTTATCTCTCTGCCATGGCGGGCAGCACCGTAGAAGAGACCACTGAACAGATGACGGACTATCTCATGGATCGCTTTGAAAACGATGAGGACGCGTTTTCTATCTCCGACATGTCCATGATTGAGGACGCCATGGGCGAGGTGACCGGTATGCTGGAGATGCTGCTGGGCGGTATTGCAGCGATCTCTCTGCTGGTCGGCGGCATCGGCATTATGAACATCATGCTTGTCTCCGTGACGGAACGGACCCGAGAGATCGGCATCCGCAAGGCCATCGGTGCCAGCCGGGGCACCATTATGCTCCAATTTCTGATTGAAGCGCTGGTGCTGAGCCTGCTGGGCTGTCTGCTGGGCCTTCTGGTTTCCTGGATTACTCTGGCCGTCATCTCCCAGCTTGTAGAGAATGTGACCTTCACCCTCTCTTCCGGCATTGCGTGGGTGGCGATTCTCTTCTCCCTCGCCATCGGTTTGCTGTTTGGCCTCTATCCCGCCAATAAGGCGGCAAAGAAGCCGCCCATTGAGGCCCTGAGATATGGCGAGTAAAATCCATATTGACAGGAGAAGAACCTGCTGCCTTGTAATCCAAATATATCTTCATTAAAATTGATTCAAATGCAATGAATCTGTGTCCTACAGAGAACCCTGCTCTACAGGATGCAGAACTGTAAAAGGAGGAACCCGATTTGAGAAGTATTTTTCCGTTGAATACAAAATGGTCTTTTGCGAAAGCAGCGGAGATCCCCGCACAGCTTCCCCGCAATTGGTGCCTGGTCAATCTGCCCCACACCTGGAACAATATTGATGGCCAAGACGGCGGAAATGACTACTTCCGTGGCACCTGCTGCTATGCCAAAGTATTGGATCGGATGGATTTGCCTGCCGCAGACCGGTATTACCTGGAGGTCAACGGAGCCAATTCCTCCGCCGATGTCTATCTCAACGGCCAGCACCTTGCCCATCACGATGGCGGCTACTCCACCTGGCGGGTAGAGCTTACCGATCATCTGGAGCGGGAAAACCTCTTTGTCATCGCAGTAGACAATGCTCCCAACAATACAGTCTATCCTCAGATGGCGGATTTCACCTTTTACGGCGGTCTGTACCGGACAGTCAATATTGTCTGTGTCAGCGACTCCCATTTTGATCTGGAATACTGGGGTGGTCCTGGTCTGATGATCACGCCTGCGCTCATTGGCTCAGACGCTGAAGTGGAGTTTGCGGTTTACCCGGTCAATACAAAGCCTGGCCAGAAGGTGCGCTATGTGCTTTATGATCAGGAGCAGTCTGTTATCGCCATGGCAGTCAGCGAAAAGACCAAGGTCACCCTGAGCATTCCCAATGTCCACCGCTGGCACGGCCGAAAAGACCCATACCTGTATTCTGCATCCGCAGAGCTGCTGGAAGGGGAGACCGTTCTGGATCGTGTCTCCTCCGCCTTCGGCTGCCGCACCTTTTCCATTGACCCGGAGCGGGGCTTCATCCTCAACGGGGAGGAATATCCCCTCCACGGCGTCTCCCGCCATCAGGACCGCTGGGGCATCGGCAACGCTCTTCTGCCGGAGCATCACCGGGAGGATATGGACCTGATCTGTGAAGTTGGCGCAAACACCATCCGTCTGGCCCATTATCAGCATGACCAGTACTTCTACGACCTCTGTGACCAGCGGGGTATGGTGGTCTGGGCAGAAATCCCATATATCTCACAGCACATGCCCGGCGGGCGCGAGAACACCATCAGCCAGATGAAGGAGCTTATCGTTCAGAACTATAACCACCCCTCCATTGTGGTCTGGGGACTCTCCAACGAGATCACCATGCAGGGCAGCAACGAGGATCTGCTGGAAAATCACCGAATTCTCAACGATTTGGCCCACGATATGGATAAAACCCGGAAAACTGTGGTAGCCGCCATCTCCCCCTGTTCTGTTGACGATCCCTATCTCCGCATCCCTGATGCCGTCTCCTATAATCATTATTTCGGCTGGTACGGCGGTGATACCGGCATGAACGGCCCCTGGTTTGACAGTTTCCACGCCAAGCACCCAAACATCCCCATCGGCTGCAGCGAGTACGGCTGCGAGGCGTTGAATTGGCACAGCTCCACACCCGATCAGGGTGACTATACGGAGGAGTATCAGGCGCACTACCACGAAGAATTGATCAAGCAGCTCTTCTCCCGCCAGTATATCTGGGCC
>JBJDXT010000172.1:0-3215 GCA_051866795.1 Candidatus Onthomonas sp.
TCTGCTTTGCTTCATTCCTGGTCATCATATTGCATCACCCTGTTGCATTATACCACAAAACCGGGATGAACAGTATTTTGTCAACGGACCCTCGTTGCCGAACCCGATCTCCGAAGAGCAGTGCTGGTAATAGAGCAGCACCATATGACACCAACTGGGAAAGAAGGCACTATGAACCAAGCGCAAGAGAAGCATCACATGCACATTGTCCTGACCCAATCCCAATACGAGACGCTGTCCGCCAAGGCCCAGGCCTGCGGCCTCAGCAGGCGGGCATTCCTGGCCCGGTTGATCGAAGGGACGCCGGTCAAGGCCAGGCCGCCTCAGGAGCTTCGGGCGCTGCGGGTAGAGCTGAACCGCATCGGCATCCTCATCAACCAGATTGCCCGCAAGGCCAACGCCGGACTGGCCAACCGGGCAGAGATTCAGGACGCCTTCCGGTTGCTGGCAGAGGCCCATCAACTGCTGGAGAAAGCTGCTGCCCCGTGGCAATAACCAAGATCCTCTCCCGAAAGGCCCGGCTGGACGTGGGCATCCGGTATGTGCTAAACGGCGACAAGACCGACCACCAGATTCTGACCGCCCGCCTCAACTGTGAGGAAGGTCAGGAGTACCGGCAGATGATGGCTACCAAACAGGAGACAGGAAAGACCGGGGGCCCCCAGTTCTTCCACATTATCCAGTCCTTCCGCCCCGGGGAGGTGACGCCGGAGGAGGCACTGGAGATTGCCCGGGAATTGGCTCTGGAACATCTCTCGGAGTACGAGGTGGTCATCGGCACCCATGTGGACAGGGAGCACATCCACTCCCATATTCTGTTCAACTCAGTGAGCACCTATACGGGCAGGAAGTACCACAGCACCCGGGAAAGCTACTGGCAGATACAGGAGCTGTCCGACCGGATTTGCCAGGAGCATGGGCTGTCTGTGATAGAAGCGCCGGAGAAGGGCAGCTCCCTCAGCTACGCAGAGTGGCGGCGGCAGAAGCTGGGTCAGCCTACCTTCCGCGCCATGCTGGAGGCGGACGTAAAGGCCTGCGTTGAGGACGCCAACGACCTGGGCCATTTCTACATGCTCATGGAGCACCGGGGATATGAGATCAGCCACCGAGGCAACCGCCTGGGTTTCCACTTTCGGGGCCAGGAACGGTTCGTCTGTCCGGGCCGAAAGAATCCCCTCTATACGGAGGAGGGGATTCAGCGGGCGATTGACGGGAATCTGGAGACGATTGCGTTGGGACAGGCTCCGGTAGTGATTTCCAGGCCCAGATATGTCCACTTCCGGCCTAACCCCAAGTATCCCGGCATTGTGGGGCTTTACTACCATTACCTGTACCTCCTCCGAAGCATCCGGAGTCAACAGTATCCCAAGACGCCCACCTACCGGATGCGAAAGGCGGTACTTCAGTTCGAGCGATACAAGCGACAGTTTGCCTTTCTCCGGGAACACAACCTGACGAGTGGGGAGGACCTCAGCGCCTTTGCTCAGCAAACCGAGGCTGAACTGGCCAATCTCATCAAACGCCGGACGATTGCCAACACGGCAAAAAAGCGGAGAAAGCCCCTCTACCAGGCGCTGGCAGACGAGACCGCCCTCGCTCCGTTGGCTGCTGAAGCATCGGCGGCAGAACAGGAGGTCTATTGGAAGGCAAAGGCGTTGCTGGACAACTGCGGCCTCTCCCGGGAGCAACTGACGGCGGAGAAAGCGGAGACCTATCAGCAGTTGGCGGAGCTGAACCGGCAGATTCGTGCGGAGCGAAAGAACCTGGCCCTGTGCCGGGAGATTCAGAACCACATCCCGGAGGCGGAGGGGCTGATCCGGGAAGCGGAGGAGCGGCCTGCTGTCGGACAGAAAAGGAGGAACGAAGCGGAAAGATAATAAAACATATATTTTGATTTTGGGAGCAAATGAGCAACACACCGAAAAGTGGATTCACTGTCAAAATATGCGCATGCCACGATTCCTGCAACTGTTCGGGAATTGTTCTGGATATGTCGAAATTGTTGTGGTATTGTTGTTGCTGGATAATAGAAATGGAACAATCTGATTAAAAAGAGCTAAATTTCAAATCTATCATTCAGAAAGGATGAACCTCAGACAATGACGTTAGTAAAGCATGAGAAAGATGGACAAAAGTGCCGGGAGACTGAGATCAACGGCTTGAAAGTTCGACTGCTCTTTGCGGAGAAAGACAATCATGAAGTGGAAAAAAGAGTGGGTGATATGCTCCGGAATATTGCAGCATTGCCCAAGGCGGCGTGAAGGAGGACGAAATGGCAAAACGAGTATGCTGCCTCTACCGGGTCTCTACACTGGGACAGGTTGAGAAGGATGACATTCCGATGCAAAAACAGAGGTGCCATGAGTTCGCCGCCCAGCAGGGCTGGGAAATTGTGTCCGAATTCGCGGAGAAGGGAGTGTCTGGGTTTAAGGTCTCAGCGAAAGATCGAGATGCAATTCAGGAGATCCAGCGCGAGGCGGCTTTAGGGCGGTTTGACGTCCTGCTGGTCTTTATGTTTGACCGGCTTGGCCGCCGGGAAGATGAGACGCCCTTCGTTGTCGAGTGGTTCGTAAAGAACGGAATAGAAGTTTGGAGCTGCATAGAGGGTCAACAGCGCTTTGACACCCATGTGGATAAGCTGATGAACTACATCCGATACTGGCAGGCCTCCGGTGAAAGCATCAAGACCTCTATCCGAACCAAGACAAGACTCTCTCAAATCGTCCAAGAGGGGAAGTTCCGGGGCGGAAATTGCCCTTATGGCTATCAGCTGGTGAAGAAAGGGCGCAAGGGAAAACGGAACAAGGAGCTCTATGATATCGAAGTGAATCCGGATGAGGTTGCTGCCGTCCGCCGGATGTTTGATCTCGCTGATCGCTTCGGCTACGGTGGACGAAAAATTTCGACGATTATGCTGGAAGAGGGGCTGATCAACGAACGCACAGGGGAGCACTTCCATTACGCTACGATTCAGAACATGCTGAAAAACATCCTGTATACCGGCGTTCTGCGCAGCGGCGAGACCCAGTCAGAGGTTTTTCCAGAGTTGCAGATCGTCTCCCCGGAGCAATTCAACCGAATCCAGGAAATGAGGAAACAGAGAGCATCTGTCCACAGTCAGAAATGGGATGTGGCAAAGAGACAGCGGGCATTGGAGGACTCTGCCCATGCGAAACGAGGGACGGGCGCTGCTGTCCGGAAATGTATTCTGCGGT
>JBJDXT010000173.1:0-3193 GCA_051866795.1 Candidatus Onthomonas sp.
CCTTTGAGGTGCAGATCCGCACCTGGGAGATGCACGAGACGGCGGAATACGGCATCGCCGCCCACTGGAAGTATAAGCAGCAGACCAGCTCCGGCCAGCCCCTGGTGGGGGATGAGGCCTATGAGTGGGTCCGCCGCCTGCTGGAGAGCCAGGAGAGCTCGGACGCCGAGGAGTTCGTCAAGAGCCTGAAGGTGGATCTGTTTGCCGACGAGGTGTTTGTCTTCACGCCCCAGGGCGACGTGGTCAACCTGCCTGCCGGGGCAACGCCCATCGACTTCGCCTACGCCATCCACTCCGCCGTGGGCAACCGGATGGTGGGGGCCAAGGTGAACGGCCGGATCGT
This sequence comes from Candidatus Onthomonas sp., assembly GCA_051866795.1. Taxonomy (GTDB): domain Bacteria; phylum Bacillota; class Clostridia; order Oscillospirales; family Oscillospiraceae; genus Onthomonas. The sequence goes on from JBJDXT010000173.1 coordinate 344, forward strand.
CACCCTGGACTCCCAGCTGAATAACGGCGACATCGTGGAGATTATGACCTCCAAGAACGCCCGGGGCCCCAGCCGGGACTGGATGAAGATCTGCAAGAGCAACGAGGCCCGGAACAAGATCCGCCAGTGGTTCAAGCGGGAGCGCCGGGATGAGAACATCGCCACCGGCCGGGCCGCCTTTGAGTCGGAGCTGAAGCGGGCGGGCTTCTCCATCGCAGATATTACCCAGGAGGACGTGCTGCCCCGGGTGCTGAAAAAGTCCCGGTACGGCAGCCTGGACGACCTGTACGCCGCCATCGGCTACGGCGGCATCACCTGCTCCAAGGCGGTGACCCGGATCCGGGACGAGATGATTCGCATCGGCCGGGAGGAGAAGGACAAGATGGCCGCCCTCCAGCAGCCGGAGCCGGTGGTACACAATATGCAGGTGGCCTCCAGCCGGGAGCTGGCCCCCCTGCCCCAGAAGAAGATCACCTATTCCAAAAACGGCATCATCGTCGAGGGCCTGGACAACTGCATGGTCAAGTTCGCCAAGTGCTGCACCCCCGTCCCCGGCGACCCGGTCATCGGCTTTGTCACCCGGGGCTACGGCGTCTCCGTCCACCGGATGGACTGCCCCAACGCCAGCCCGGAGCGGCGCAAGGGGGCGGAGCAGGGCCGCTGGCTCTCCGTCTCCTGGGGCAAGAGCGAGCAGGAGGGCTATCAGACCGCCCTGGACATCTCCGCCAAGGACCGGCAGAACCTGTTCCTGGATGTGGCCGCCGCCCTCTCCGCCGCCAAGGTGCGGGTGGACTCCCTCATCGCCAAGGGCATGCCTGACGGCTACGCCCTGATTACCGCATTGGTCATGGTCAAGAATGTGGATGAGCTCCACGCCGTCATGCGCAGGCTCCACGGCATCTCCGGCGTCATCGACGTCAAGCGGGCCAGCCACTGAGGAGGAGATCATTATGCGCGCAGTTGTCACCCGGGTGACCTCCGCCTCGGTCACCATCGGCGGAAAAGTGAACGGCCAAATCGGCCGGGGCTTTCTGGTGCTGCTGGGGGTGGGCCCCAACGACACCGAGGCCCAGGCCCGGCGCCTGGCGGACAAGATCTGTGGCTGCCGGGTATTTGAGGACGAAAACGGAAAAATGAACCTGAATCTGGCCGCTGTGGGGGGATCCCTCCTGGTGGTGAGCCAGTTTACCCTTTACGCCGACCTGAAATCCCGCCGGCCCGGCTTCTCCCACGCGGCGAAGCCGGAGCTGGCCATCCCCCTCTACGAGACCTTTATGGAGGCCTGCCGGGCGCTGGGCTTTTCGGTGGAGCACGGGGAGTTCGGGGCGGATATGCAGGTGGCGTCGGTCAATGACGGGCCGGTGACCCTGCTGTTTGATACCGACCAGCTGTGATTTTGGAGGCACTCTATGTATCTGCGATCTGTCACCGTGGGCTTTGTGTCCACCAACTGCTATCTGCTGGGAGATGAGGGCAGCAAAAAGGCCGCCGTCATCGACCCCGGCGAGTACGGCAAGAAAATCTGTGCGCTGCTGCAGAAGGACGGCTATACGCCGGAGATGATTCTGCTCACCCACGGCCACTTTGACCATGTGGACGGGGTGCGGGACTTTCTGGCGGCCTCCGGCTCCATCCCCGTCTATATCAGCGCAAAGGACTATCCCTCCTGTCCCACCAACTTCCACATCTCCGCCTGCGGGGACGGTTTGGGGGAGCTGGAGGAGGCAAAATTCCTCTCCGAGGGGGACACTTTGACCCTGGGCGGTCTGACCATCCATGTGCTGGAGACCCCGGGCCACACCGGCGGCGGCCTCACCTATCAGGTGGAGGACGTGCTCTTTACCGGAGATACCCTTTTTGAGGGCTCCTGCGGCCGGACGGACTTTGCAAACAGCAGCGTGCCCGACATGTACGCCTCGCTGAAAAAGCTGGGGGAGCTGGAGGGAGACTTCCGGGTCTGCCCGGGCCACGGCGGCGTCTCCACTCTGGCCCGGGAGCGGCAGACCAACCCCTATCTCCGGGAGGCCATGAGCCGATAAGACAGCAAAAAGCCCCATCCAGAGGCTCTGAGTGGGGCTTTGGCTTTCTTTTGGACACTTCCGGGTGAACTTACCAAAAATTTTCCCATTTGCAAGGATGGATTTCTGTTATGAAGCTTTCTCTTCTGGGCCATGACTATCAATATGCCGTCGAGCAGATTATGCTCGTCCTCTTCCCGGAGGAGCGGCCGGAGCCGGGCGGGGAGGATTTTGCCGGCAGCCAGTGCCGTTCCGAGCTGACCTTCCGGGAGGGCAGAGCGTATGTGAAAACCTGGCTGAGCCGGGAGGGCAAGTCCGCTCAGGCGGAGGCCTCGGTGCCCGCCCCCGACCCCGGGGACAAGCTGGTCTATGACCGGGTGCTCCAGCGGGCGGTGAAGCAGTCCTTTTACAAGGCGGCCCTGCCCCTGCTGGACAAAAAGCCGGACTGGGGCGCCCTCACCGGTATCCGCCCCGCCAAGCTGGCCTCCAAAGCGCTGGAAGAGGGCCTGACCGAGGAGGAGACGGTGCAGCGGTTCCGGGAGGAATACTTTGTCTCCCCCCAGCGCACCCGGCTGGCGCTGGAGGCGGCCAAGGCGGGGCTGGAGGCCAAGCGCTCCCTTCGTCCGGAGGAGCTGTCCCTCTATGTGGGCATTCCCTTCTGCCCCACCCGCTGCGCCTACTGCTCCTTTGTCTCCGCCGATGTGCAGCGTGCCCTCAAGCTGGTGGAGCCCTTTCTGGAGGCCCTGGACCGGGAGATTGACGCCGTGGCGGAGCTGCTGCCCCGGGCGGGGGCGGTGATCCGCTCGGTCTATATGGGCGGCGGCACACCTAC
>JBJDXT010000174.1:0-3159 GCA_051866795.1 Candidatus Onthomonas sp.
CCTGGGTCCAGATGTTCCCCGACGAGTACACCGCCTTCAAGACCTACTGCGAGCTCTACCCCACCAACGCCACCCTGCTGGTGGACACCTACAACGTCCTCAAGTCCGGCGTGCCCAACGCCATCCGGGCCTTCAAGGAGGTGCTGATCCCCCAGGGCATCACCAAGTGCGGCATCCGGCTGGACTCCGGCGACCTGACCTATCTGTCCAAAAAGGCCCGGAAGATGTTGGACGACGCGGGACTCACCGAGTGCAAGATCGTGGCCTCCAACTCTCTGGATGAGTATCTGATCCGGGACGTGCTCAACCAGGGGGCCCAGCTGGACTCCTTCGGCGTGGGCGAGCGGATGATCACCTCCAAGTCCAGCCCCGTCTTTGGCGGTGTGTACAAGCTGGTGGCCATCGAGGACGACGACGGCCGGATCATCCCCAAGATCAAGGTCAGCGAGAATCCGGAAAAGATTATCAACCCCCACTTCAAGAAGGTATTCCGTCTCTACGACAACGAGTCCGGCGAGGCGATTGCCGATGTGCTCACCGTCTATGACGAGGAGATCAAGAGCGGCGAGCCCATCCGCCTGTTTGACCCCCGGGCCACCTGGAAGCGCAAGACAGTGCGCAACTTTACCGCCAAGGAGATGCTGGTACCCATCTTCAAAGACGGCGAGCTGGTCTACAAGCTGCCCACCCTGCCCGAGATTCAGGCCTACTGCAAGTCTCAGGTAGATTTGCTCTGGGACGAGGTAAAGCGGTTTGACAACCCTCACGTCTACTATGTGGATCTGTCTGATGAGCTGTGGAATATCAAGCAGGACCTGCTCAACCTGAAGCTGTAATCAACTGCATCTTTGCAGCGCCCTGTTCCGCTCGGCCGGGACAGGGCGCTTTGCCGTGTTTGACAAGGCGCCGGGCGCTGCCTATAATGAAGAAAAGCACAACACAAGGAGGACGCTTTCCATGAGAGAGCTGATACGAGGCAATTTGATCGAGACCCCCGCCCTGGGCCGGCTCCGCTGCCTGGAGGGTGGATATCTGGCCCTGGAGGACGGGATTGTCCGGAGCGTCTATGACCGGCTTCCGGACGGGTGGTCGGAGGTACCGGTGACCGACTACGGCGACCGGCTGATTCTCCAGGCCTTTACCGACGCCCATCTCCACGCTCCCCAGTACCCCATGCTGGGAAACGGCATGGACCTGCCCCTGCTGGACTGGCTGAACACCCACGCCTTTCCCGTAGAGGCCCGGTTCTCTGACCCGGACTATGCCCGGAGGGTCTACCGCGCCCTGGCCCGGGAGCTGCTGGACGGCGGCACCACCCGGGTGATCATGTTCTCCTCCCTGCACACGGACAGCACCCTGGTTTTGATGGAAGAGTTGGAGGCCGCCGGCCTCTCCGGCTATGTGGGCAAGGTGAATATGGACCGAAACGGCGGCGTCAATCTTCAGGAGACCACCGAGGAGTCCGAAGCGGAGACCCTCCGCTGGCTGGCGGGCTGCGGCCGGTTCAAAAATATTCAGCCAATCCTCACCCCCCGCTTTACCCCCAGCTGCACCGACGAGCTGATGGCCTGGCTGGGAGAGCTGGCCAATGAGCGCGGCCTTTTCGTCCACTCCCACCTCTCTGAGAACACCGGGGAGCTGGCTCTGGTCAAGCAGCTCCACCCGGACTGCCCCCAGTACTGGGAGACCTATGCCAAATACGGCCTGTGGAAGGATCACACCGTCATGGCCCACTGCGTCTACAGCGACGAGCGGGAGCGCCGGGCCATGCGGGAGGCCAACGTGCTGGCCGTCCACTGTCCGGACTCCAACATCAATATCTCCAGCGGCATCGCCCCGGTGCGGCAGATGCTGGAGGAGGGGGTCTGGGTGGCGCTGGGCTCCGACATTGCAGGCGGCGCCCAGCTCAATATGCTGGACGTCATGACCAACGCCATCCGCTCTTCCAAGGCCAGGGGGCTGTCCACCGGAGACGTCCCCCTCACCGCCCCCGAGGCCTACTATCTGGGCACCTCCGCCGGACAGCGGTATTTCGGCGCCGCCCCCGGCTTCGGTTTGAATGAGCCTCTCCACGCCGTGGTCATTGACGACAGCCGTCTGGCTCCCGGCGGAGACAAGTCCTCCCTGCCCCAGCGGCTGGAACGGGTGCTCTACCGCCATGACCGGGCCAGTATTGACGCCGTCTATGCCGCCGGGCGGAAGGTGCGGGGATGAAAAAACCAGCGCAGGTCAAAGCTGCCTTTTTTGACATTGACGGTACCCTGCTCTCCCACACGCTGGGACAGGTGACCCCTTCCAGCCGGGCCGCGCTGGCCGAGCTGCGCCGCCGGGGTATTTCGATCTTCGCAGCCACCGGACGACACTGCACCGAGCTGGCTCAGCTTCCCCTGGACGATCTGGATTTTGACGGCTATGTGACCCTGAACGGTCAGTACTGCTATGACGCCCAAGGCCGGGTTCTTGCCCAGTACCCCATGGAGCCGGAGGCGGAGGCCAGCCTGCTGGCCCTGTTTCAGGCCAGGACACTTCCCCTGATGCTGGTGGAGGGACGGCGGATGTATATCAACTATATCGACGGTCAGGTGGCAGCAGTGCAGAAGGCCATCTCCACTCCGCTGCCCCAGGTGGGCCAGTGGATTTCCGGTGCGCCCCTGTTTCAGGCCATCGCCTATGGGCCGCCCGACCTGCTGAACGAGCAGCTGTGCGGAATTCCCCGCTGCACCATGACCTACTGGCATTCCCAGGCGGTGGATCTCCTCCCTGCCGGAGGCGGCAAGTGCCGGGGCATTGCCGCAGTTCTGGCCCGATACGGCCTCACCCCTGCGGATGCCATTGCCTTTGGCGACGGCGAAAATGACCAGGATATGCTCACCGGCGTGGGGCTGGGCGTGGCCATGGGCAACGCTCCGGCCTCCGTCCGGGCCAGCGCCGGTTATGTGACCAAAAGCGTGGACGAGGACGGCGTATCTTACGCTTTGCAGCAATTCGGACTGATCTGACGGTTTTCCATTTCATGCTCTCATGCCCTTTCCGGCCCGCTCGCCGGAAAGGGCGTTCTCTTTCTCTCCCCTCTGGTACAGCAGGGCAAAACATGGTACAATTGAGGAGGCTGTCGACAAAGTCGACAGCCTTCCAACAAAATGCAAGCATTTTGTTGGA
>JBJDXT010000175.1:0-18817 GCA_051866795.1 Candidatus Onthomonas sp.
ATGAGGGCACCACCTTCACCTTCTCCGGCCTGGACGACGGCGACTACCGCCTGACCGAGACCACGACTCCCGCTGGCTACAATACTATTGAGGATATCTATTTCACCATTACTGCTGAGCACGAAATTGAGTCCGACAACCCTGCGCTGACCTCTCTGAGCGGCAATGTGACTACCGGCGAGATTACCTTCACCTCCAGCACCACCGAGGGCTCCCTGTCCACCAACGTGGTCAACAAGGCCGGTTCCACCCTGCCTGAGACCGGCGGCATGGGCACCACTATCTTCTATGTCCTGGGCGGCATCCTGGTGGTGGGCGCTGTGGTTCTGCTGGTGACCAAGAAGCGCATGAACGGCGAGAAGTAATCGAGTCTTTCACCAGATCCCATTTCTGAAACTTCTGCTGCCCCGGGGCGGAAAACGCCCCGGGCGCAGCGGTAAGGAGAACCCTATATGCGAAAGCACCTGTCTACAATTGTTTTATTTCTGGTCTTTTTTGTAGGGCTCTCCTTGCTGCTGTATCCCACCGTCAGTGATTACTGGAACTCGCTGCACCAGTCCCGCGCCATTGCCACCTATGCGGAAGAGGTCGCAAATCTGGACGGCGACCACTACGACCGGCTTTGGGCAGACGCGGAGGCCTATAATCGGACCTTGCCGGACAAGGAAAACCGGTATCGGCTCTCTGATGAAGAGCGGGAAGAATATGAGAGTCTGCTGAATGTGTCAGGCAATGGCATTATCGGCTATATTGAGATACCGGAAATCAACTGTTCCCTGCCCATTTATCACGGCACAGATGAGGCTGTGCTGCAGATTGCTGTGGGCCATATAGAGGGAACGTCGCTCCCTGTGGGCGGCGAAGGTACGCACTGCGTCCTGTCCGGACACCGGGGACTGCCTTCTGCAAAGCTGTTTACCGACCTGGATAAGCTGAAAGAAGGAGACATCTTTATGCTTCGTGTCCTGGACGAGACGCTGACTTATGAGGTAGACCGGATTTTGATTGTTGAACCCGATGAGGTAGATGCCTTGGAGATGGAAGCAGGGAAAGATTACTGCACGCTGGTTACCTGCACGCCCTATGGCATCAACACGCACCGGCTGTTGGTACGGGGACACCGGATTGAAAACCAGGCGGAGGCAAGGACTGTCCGCGTTACAGCAGACGCCATGCAGATTGATCCGATCATTGTAGCACCGTTGGTTGCGGCACCGATGCTGCTTGTGCTCCTGATCATCCTGCTGCTGCCAAAACGGCATAAATAGATCGGCGGAGGTGATACCGATGAAACTGAATAAACGCATGCCCGCCATGTTTCTCACTGTATGCGCGCTGCTCATGCTTCTGCCTGCGCAGGCTTTTGCCGCCGGGAATGTCGACTTGGAGCAGGAAGTGAGTCTGACGATCCATAACTGCTATGAGGAAGAAGGGATTCCGGGAGCTGCCTTCGATCTTTACCTGGTATCGACCGTAGACCACAATGGGGAATTGAAAACGACCTCTGATTTTGCTGATTATACGGAAGCGCTGGACATCCGGGGAGAGAACAGTGAGGCCTGGATCCAGATGGCGGATACGCTGGAGCAGGCGATTCTGTCAGGAGAACTGGGTGAACTGAGTCCGGCGGATTCGGCAGTGACCGGATCGGACGGCTCCGTATCCTTTCCTTCGGACGGCAACTGCCTGACACCTGGATTGTACCTTGTTATGGGCTCCCATACTGAGATGAATGGCTTTGTGTATTCTACCTCCCCCTTTTTCGTCTGCCTGCCCCGCCGGAGCACAGAGGAGGATGCGTGGGTGTACACAGTTGAGGCCAACGCCAAACCGGAACAAAAGCCGTTGATTGCCGATCTCAGGGTAATGAAAATCTGGAAGGACGACTGCCATAAGGCACAGCGGCCCAAGTCTATTTCGGTTCAGCTGGTCTGTGACGGAGAGCCCTATGGAGACCCAGTGACACTGCCCCAGGATGGCCGGTGGGAATATACCTGGGAGAATCTCGAAATGAGCCATACCTGGACTGTCACAGAGGCAAAGGTGGATGGCTACCAGGAAGGGAAAGTCCAGCAGGAGGGAAATACATTTATTATAACCAACACTTGTGACAAACCCTCCACTCCGTCCGAGCCTTCCCTGCCGCAGACAGGGCAGCTCTGGTGGCCGGTGTCCATCCTGGCCGCAGCTGGGCTGCTGCTGATCATCGTCGGCCTTGCCCTGCGCAGGAGGAACACAAAGCATGAGAAATAAAAAGGGCGTATTGTTCATATGCTGTGGGCTGCTGCTGATCGCAGCGGCCCTTTCCCTTACGGTCTATAACCTCTATGACAGCTTTCGCGCGGGAGATTCTGCCCGGCAGGCGATGCATCAGCTTGAGAACTTAATGCCCTCGAAGGAGAAATCAGAGAGAGAGGAAACAAATTCCAGCAAGAATCCGGATCTTTTAGTAGAAACTGAAATTCCGGATTATGTTCTGCACCCGGACATGGAGATGCCGGTGGAGAGGATAGATGGAGTTGACTATATCGGAATACTCCGGATTCCTGCGCTGGAGCTGGAGTTACCGGTAATCAGCCAGTGGAGCTACCCTTCCCTGAAGATGGCGCCCTGCCGCTACAGCGGTTCCGCCTATCAGAACAATTTGGTCATCGCTGCCCACAACTACACGTCTCATTTTGGAAAACTGAAAAACCTGTCAGAAGGGGATATGATTACCTTCACAGATATAGATGGGAATGTATTTACCTATACTGTCACGGAGTGTGAAATCTTAAACCCAACCGATGTGGAGAAAATGAAGTCCGGGGACTGGGATTTGACGCTGTTCACCTGCACGATTGGAGGCAAAACGCGGGTCACAATCCGATGTGCCCAGGAACTGGGCTGAGTTGGGGGCTTGTTGCAGAAGCAGCGACCGAATGACCGCACGAAACGTTCGGAACCGGGAGAGATGGAGAAGGTGAAGGTGCCTTTATGCGTGAGACGAAAATGCGCAGAATACAGGTCTGGCATACGGACGAAAACGAATCCGTCCCAAATTGAGGCTTGGAAGAAAAATTTAGGGCCGCAGCGTACTTTCGTTACGCTGCGGCCCCGTTTTGTGTTCAGCCTATCTGAGGACTGATTGCCGGAGGCGCTACTGCCTCAAGCTTTGGTGAAGAGGTAGGCATATACCCAAGTGGCGCTGTCGTCGGTGACAATGTTATCCTCGGAGTAGCCCACGATGAGCTGGCCGTCGTTGTTCACGGTGATGACGTCCAGCAGCTCGTCCACCTCTACGCCGGCGAGCACGTCAAAGAATACGCCCTCGTCGTCGTCCCGGATTTTGAACTTGTTGGCGCCGAAGAACTCGCAGTTGCCCTCGCCGATCACGTTGACTGTGGACCAGTTGGACCAGCTGGAGGAGCAGCTGTAATCATCTACAGAGATATCGGGGTGGTCGAAACGCATGGTGCCGGACAGGTTGGTGGCGTCGGCATGGATATAAGCGGCCTCGTCCACCAGCTTGTTCTCATCCACGCTCAGCTCAATATCAAGATAGCAGGCATTTTCCGCCACAGGGAGCATGCCGTCAGCGGCGGTATAGGCGCCGGTGAGCACCCAGGTGCCCACGAAGTCATCGGGGACAGCCCCATAGTTGACGGACAGAGCCTCGTCGCCGGGCGCGGCGGTGGTGCCGCCCTCGCTGGCGGTCTCGGCGGGCTCAGCCTCGCCGGCGTCAGCGGGCTCCTCAGTCTCAGCGGGAGCCTGCTCAGCGGGAGCGGTGACGCCGGAGACGTCCATGCTCAGGCCAAAGCCGGAGACATACAGGTTGCCGTCCGCGTCCTGATAGGCATAGCTGCCGGAGGGGGACTGGGCCAGGACCTCAGCATCAATGTACTGATCCTTGTCATACCCGGGGACGTCGTTGGGGGAGGCGCAGATGGGATAGATCTCGCCGTCAATTTCCTGATCGGTGACTGAGATGACCTCATTGCAGGAGACCATGGTCATGGGCAGCTTGCCGGTGGGGGCATAGCGGCCGGTGAGCACGTCCATGCGGGCCTGAGCGGTAGTGCCGAAGGAGCTGATCAGCGCGTCACAGTAGGGCTCCAGATTGGTGAGAATCCAGGGGCTGGTAAGGTTGATGGAGGCAATGACAATACCACCGTTGCCGTGAACAGTCTCAGCGATCTTGGCGATGTCATCCACATCCTGGAGGGTGGTGACCTCTACGGTAGTTCCGTCCTTCTCTTGGGTGTCCGGATCCACATGATCCATTTCCTGGCTTTCCACCAGATCGAGCACACCGAGATACTCGGTGTCGTTGCCGATGCCGCCAGGCACTACGTCCAGAATGGCGATGTCAGCAGTAGAGGCATCATTTGCGAGGGTGTAGCCCGCGGCCTCAATGGCTTCTGTCCACATAGCAATGTTGCCATCATTGGAACCACGGTCGGTGAAGGAAGCCAGATACACAGTCTTGGAGTTGTCGGTCAGGGGAAGTACGTCGTCATGATTTTTCATCAGGACCACGGACTTATGGTTGATCTCCGCCTTCATCTCTTCGATGGCTGCTGCGTTGTCTTCACCCACAGCCTTGCTCTCGGCGGGATCACGATACGGATTATCCATCAGTTCCATATCGACCCACAGGGTGATACGGTTGGTGGTGGCCCGGTTATAGGCCTCCTCGGTGATCAGACCAGAGGTCAGGGCCTCGGTGACAGGGCCGTAGTCAGGAGCGCCAAAGCTGTCGCCGACTACGTCAGAGCCGGCATTGATGACAGCAGCCCAGCGTTCTGTCAGAGACATATCCTCGGCACCATATTCCAGTCCCAGGCTGATGACGCCGGAGTCAGTATTGACAAAGCCCTCAAAGCCCATAGTATCCCGCAGCAGGTCGGTGAGCAGGGCAGAACTGTAGGCATTGGCAATCTCTTCCATGCCAACCTCTGCGCCCTTATAGGTCTGGGCTACACCGCGGCCGTCGGTGGCGGGACGGCTGTAGCCGGGCATGATACCGGCTGCTCCGGCGTCAATGGCTGCCTGGAAGGCGGGCAGCTGATAGTTTTCCAGAGAGCCCTCAGTGGAATAAATCCGCCATTGACCCATGCCATAGTGGGACTCAAAACCGTTCTCAGCGGCTCCGTCGCCGGGGAAGTGCTTTACAGTGAGGGCTACGTCTCCTGCCTGGGCGCCATCGGCGCCGTGCTGGTAGCCTTCCACCAGAGCGGTGATGATGCCGGACATGACCTCAGGATCCTCGGTGTAGGTGCCATTGATACGGGACCAGCGGGGATCGGTGATCAGGTCAATCTGGGGACCGTACATCTGGTGGATGCCCTTGGCATCCCAAATTTTGGAGTCCAGCTCAGCGTAGCGCTGGATGGTGTCGTAGTTTCCGTCACCGGTGGCAGCAGCGCCAAAGCCGGTCTGGGTGGGATAACCAGAGGTAAAGGGGTTTGCAATGAGCAGGAAGGGAATTGTGACCTCCCCACTGGTCACGGCAGAATACTCCGCCATCATAGTCAGCGCATTGTTGAACAGTGCGCCGGTCTCGGTGTCGGTGTTGGCGCGGATAACGCCGGAGCGGCAGTCTGTGTCGGTGACTGCGCTGGCCAGGTAGCTGGTGTACTCCTCGTTGTCCTCGTACTCGGGCAGGGTGAGCAGCATGGCCAGGTTGACGGTGCCGTCCTCATTATAGGCCTGATCTGCCGTGATGGCCTGGGGGGAGCACATCAGGCTGTTTGCCATTAAGCCGATGCGCTGATCCTGAGTCATTTTGCCGACCAGGTCTTCTACACGCTCATCGGTGGACAGGCGCCAGTCCTCGAAGGGGTCCAGCTCCTGGTCGTTGTCGCTGTCGCGGAAGTACTTGCCGTCCTCCTGGATGACGCCCACATAGACCACGCTGATGGTAGGACCATCCTCGTTTTCGTAGAACACGGGGGCACGGTACTCGGTGGGAGTTGCATCCTCTGCAGTGTAAGGAGCGGGGATGTAGCCGGACTCCGGATCCTCCTCCACAGGTGTGGTTTCCTCCGGGGCGTCGGGGGTTTCCCCGACTGCTGGTTCCTCCTGACCGCCGCAGCCGCTCAGGACGCCCATCAGCATGGCCAGGCAGAGTACTGCTGCCAAAAGCCTTGAGGAGAGCCTTCTCTTTCGTTTCATATTGGTTCCTCCTGTTAAAATATTTGAAACGGGGCCATGCCCCTGTTTCAGTCGCGCAGGCCGGTGCAGAGCAGTCAGTCAGCTGCACGCCTCCTGGCAGCTGGTAAACAGCTGTTCAATCTGCTTGAAATGAGCCTTCGCCACGGGAATCTTGGTGCCGTGAACCACCAGATAATCCCGCTGTAAACTCTGCATATGGCGGACATTCACCAGATAGGAGCGGCCGCAGGGAACGAAAAAGCGGCTGTCCAGCTTTTCCCGCACTGCCTTCAGCTGTCCCCGTGACTGATAATCCCCCTGGGCCGTATGGTAGATCAACTCGTGATCAAATACTTCCACAAAATGAATGTTCCGGGCAGAGAGACTGACAATGCCATCAGCGGTCTTGAGGGCGAAGCATGCCCCCTGATCCTGCCCCAGAGCATCCAGAGCCCGCTCCAGTACCCGGTCAATGGCCTCCTGATCGAGAGGCTTGAGCAGGAAGTCCAGAGCATTTACCTCATAACCCCGGATGGCTAATTGGGCAGTCTGGGTCATGAAGATCAGCTTGGCATCCTTGTTGACAATGCGCAGAAAACGGGCGGCATCCAGACCATCCATGTCTCTCAACCTGGTGTCCATAAACACGACATCGTAGGCTGTGCGGCTGCGGATAAACTCTACTCCGCTGTCGTAGTGGTGAATCAGGAAGGCAGTATTTCGCTCCTCCAACGCGCGTCCGATATACTTCTCCAGGGTTTTCTTTTCCTGGGAAGCATCCTCCACAATGGCGATCAGGATCATAGGTCTCTCCATTCTTGCATTCCAAACTGGTACGACTGAAGCAATGGCTGGAGCCCGGCAGAACGCTCCAATTGGCGAGTTCCGCCGGGCTCCAGCACCACGGGCATCTTTGCGCCAACAATTCATACAGCCCGATCTCTTCCTGCGGAATGTCGTTTCTGATGAAATGGCATTTTGCTTCACTGATACCGGACGACGTTCAACAGCAACATCACTGCAAGAGCGCCCCATCAATGGCCGGACAGATGCGCGATCGCTGTCTTTGACTGTGTGAATCAGTTTAGCAAAATAATGGTCACAAAGGTTTGACAATTTTTACATTGTTTCTGTGCAGAAATGTCAAAAATGGCATCAATCCTCCTTGTTTCGAAATAGTTCTTCCATCAGGAAGGACTGAAGCAGGGCGGACCGGTCCTCATACCGTCCCAAATCGCACTGCATGATTTCGGTAGCTTTCCTGATATGCGTGTTTACCGTGTTTCTATGGAAATACAGTTGGGCGGCGGTGCGGTTCAGATCACATTCATTGCGCAGATAGGCGCAGACTGTCTCGCACAATCTGGAATTCGTTTCCGCATCCCACTCTTGGAGCCTGCGGTGCCGTTCATCCAATATGAGTTCTCCGCCGTTGAGCTGTTTTCCGATCAACAGAGGACCTGCATAGGAAGACAGCTCCGGATAAAAGACGTCCTCCTTTTTCAGCTTCAGCCGCTGTGCAATTTCCTGCGCGAGCTCGCATTGGAGCCGTGCCGCATAGATATTGACCAAGCGGTGAAACAGATCGCTGATATAGCATTTTAAAGTATAGAAGGACATGTATTCCCGCAGCTGCTGTACGACCAGATACCGGTCCTGCTGGTTGCACAGGATATACAGACGCTCATTGTATGTAAACGGCCTGTAGACAGTGCCAATATCAGTCAACCGCTTCAGAACGTAATCTGTGGGCATTGCGGCGACGGACTCACATTCGACCAGGATTAGCTGAAAGTTGCCCTCACGTGCCAGCCCCAGCCATTCAATTCTTTGACGCAGCTTCTTGTTTTCCTCGCAATAACCGGATACCAGTTTCGCGAGAAACAACTCGTAGGTGTAACCGTTCAGCGTATCCTCTTTTTGATTCTGCGCAAACCACGCTTCCAGTTCATGAAAGAATATTTCTGCGACTTCAATACACCCCTCATGAAAATCATTCTCAGAAAAGATAGTAGCATAACCGAGAATTTTATCACGAAACATGATTCTGCGAAGGATGGATTTTTTCCCTGGAATCAAAATGCTGTCTCTGATAAATGCGTTTTCAGAGTTTTGCATCTCCCGCATATATTCCTTGGTTGTGAAGTATTTTACCACATCCAGAATCGGATATCCGGTTTTTGTCAGCGATTCGTATACCTCCGGCCAGCGCTTAGCCTCGACGGAATGGCAGATGACGGTCAGGCTGGAATCACAGACCACAATTGGATTGCAAATCTGCTGTTCTCCCAAATAAATAAGCTCTTCCAGAGAGCAATCTGCAAGAATGGCCTTCCGCATGGTGTGATCCCATTCCGTCAATTCCATCTGAACCCGGGCATAGGCGTTCATAATCTGCACGGGCTTTTCTGCACCCCGAAACAGAATGAAATCTCCTGCCGCGTCCGGAGCGGGCATATCCGCCTCCCACGGGCAGAGCCAGAGCCCCGCATCCGTGTGCTGTGAAAGCTCTGCTGCGCTGCACAGATAAGCACAGCCGGGGACAAGATCCTGTCCGGATTCATAGTAAAGCACACTGCGGATCTTCCCGCTGTACTCCCTTCTGATATGGGCCTCAGGTTTCAAATGTCTCAAATAGAGCAATAATACGCTGACTGACAGTTCCATTTTTCTCCTTCCATGTCTCTGTGATCGGGCTGATGTCGGATTGCCCTGCCGAAAATGCGGGCGAGGCACGCTTCTGTTCTCCCGCAGCATGACGGTGGCCTTTTCACTATTATACAGGAAAACGGGGCGCAATGGTATGATTTTAAACGTCCATGCCCCCGATCAGAAAGCTGGCATAATACTCTGACGCGGCGGGACAACCGTCAGCCGGGTAGCCCTTGCACCATGATAGCGTACCGATATGATCGACAAGCTGTTGCAGCCCATCCGAAATTCCGGATGGGCTGCACAGCAACAATCCAAAAGAAAGACACAGCGGTTACCTTTGGTGCGGTATCTGCTGAGTGCCGCCGATGGCTGAGCTGTTTTTTCGCACTGCACAGCAGCTTTTGCCATGCGGCGGTCTCAATGCACCAGATTGCATTTTAAATCCAGCTACAGGGTCAGATATCCCTTTGCTGATGGACAAATCGGATAAACTCCAGCGTATCCGCCAGATTGGCTGTGTGAGCAGTGTACATCTGATTGCCCATGGAGGCCACCATGATCTCCGGCATCCGCTCACACATGACGATCCTGCCTCCGTAGCGGGCCAGAATTTCCTCGTGGGAGTATTGATAACGGTAGCAGTCCCGGCGGCTGGCGTAGGCGCAGAAGTGGTCGTCGCCCTGCTCCGGCAGCAGCCGGCAGTCGCTGGTCACCATATCTGCCCAGATCTGATAGACGTCGGTGCTGTGGGCGTAGTTCATCATGTCCGGGGTATAGCCCCCCGCCGGGCGCATATTGACCTCCAGGCCGACAAAGTCGCCCACCTGGCCCAGCCCCTTCCGGGCTTTGGTCAGACGGAAGAACTCCAGATGGACAAACCGGCTTCTGGCGCCGAAGGCCTGCACCGTGGCCCGGCCCAGCTTGGCCAGCGCCTCCGGAACCTGGGCTGCGGTGTAGTAGGCCAGATCCAACTTCCGGTTGACGATGTCCATAATAGAAGGGGGCCAGACCGTCATGGACTCAAAGAGGGGATTGCACCGGGAGTCGGTGATGGCGTCATAGGAACAGATGTTTCCCTCCACAAACTCCTCCATCACATAGGGAACCTCGGGCAGGTGCGCAAAGAAGTCCTCCAGGTCGCCGTCCTGCTCCAGCTTGAAGGTGTGGGAGGCGCCGACACCGTTGTCCGGCTTGACGATGACCGGATAGCCCACCTCCTCCAGAAAGACCCGGGCGGCTTCCAGCGTCATGACCCTGTGGCAGCGGGCGGTGGGGACGCCGGCTTTGGCGTAATACGCCTTCATGCCGGACTTGCTCTTGAAGCAGGCCACCTCCTCCAAATTCGCCCCGGTGGTGATGTGGAAGTCGGTGCGCAGGCGGGCGTCCTGCTCTAGCCAGTACTCATTGTTGGATTCCAGCCAGTCGATTTTGCCGTATTTGAAAGAGAAAAATGCCACTGCCCGGAATACCTGGTTATAGTCTTCCAGAGAATCTACCCGGTAATACTCGGTAAGGGCTCTCTTCAGGTTGTCCTTCAGGGTGTCATAGGGGGTATCCCCGACACCCAGCACGTTGACGCCATTGCGGCGCAGGCGGTCGCAGAATTGCCAGTAGGTGTGGGGGAAGTGAGGGGAAATAAAGATGAAATTCATAGAAAACAGCCACCTTTTCTCTTTTTACAGTCTGTTTTTTCTGTGCTGCGGGCCGAAAGCGGTCACAACCCGGCGTAGTCCACAAAGATGAGGCGCATATCTTCGGGATTGTCCCTGTACTCCTGCCCATGGTCGGTGCCGCGAAAAATCTCCATTCCATCCCGGTAGGCCAGCAGGGTGGTAAAGGGCACGGGCTGCCAATCGCCCCGGTCCAATGGCACGGTGGAAAACAGGGCGGCGCCGTCCTGCTGCTTGACATACAGGGAGTTGGCGTAGTTGGTGTGTACATAGAGCTGCTCGCTGTCATAGACCAGCAAGTTGAGCTTATTGTGGGGCGACGTCCGGCAGACCAGATCATCCACCAGCCAGAAGCGCTCCTCCGCCGTGAGCGGCCTGCCCAGCTGTGCCTGCCGGCCATTTACCCGGTCGATGAGGCAGCAGAGCACCCGCTCGCTGTCCGTCTGCCCTTCCTGGGTATGGACATATTGTTGCATGGCCGGGCAGTCGAAGATGGTGCCATTGTGAGCCAGGGTCCAGGTGCGGTCAAAGCTGTCCCGCATCACAAAGGGATGACAGTTTTCGAATTCCAGACTGCCCCGGGTGGCCAACCGGATATGGGCGATCATATTGCGCACTGCAAAGGGATGGCGCAGCCGTTCCCGGAGATAGATGCTCTGCCAGGCGGACACTGGCTCCTTCTCCAGGCTGACCGAGTTCCCGTAGAACACCGCCATGCCCCAGCCGTTGGGATGGCGGACGCTGTGGCTGGCAAACTCCTTCAGATACATGTTGACGGTCACCTTATGTAAACTGGAAATGCCCAATAATTCACACATCTGCTAATGCCTCCCGCTGCCGCTGCTCAGCCAGCAGCAGCCCTTTTTGCACAAACCCGTCCGCATACTGCTTCCGGATCTGCCAGGCGTAGCGCTTGTCCGGGTCGATCAGCTTTTCGTCCTCAAAATCCAGAACCGCCTGCACCTCTTTGGGAAAGCCCTGATAGAACGCCCGCATCTCTCCGATCACCCTGCGCCCTGCATCAGCGGCGGAACAGACTCCGCCATCCGGCAGCACGATTTTGACCGTTTTCAGGTCATAGTGGGCGGCGCTCTTGAAGTTCTGCACCGCTTGCACCTGATCCTTCAGAGTGAGACGCCGGCGGGGAGTGCCTGCCAGCCAGACCAGCAACAGCTGGGCAAACTGCAAATCCCTGACCTGTATGCCCTCCGGCTCCAGGGGATTCAGATCCACCATACGCAGCTCAATGTGATTGACACCTTCATCTCGCAGGGCGTCCAGATTATTTTTTCCCATGGGCTTGAGGCGGATGGGGTAGTAGAGCTCAGAGGGGGCGGCCAGCAGTCCGTCATCCACATACTGCCGCATGCTGCCGGCATAGGCCCGGATGTCCGAGTAGTCAAAGATGGGGGAGAAATAGTTCCAGTAGCCCAGCTCGCTGCACCGGGTGGAGGCCATGCCGTTGAAGGTGGCCACGCCGTACCGCTCCTTTTCCATAAAGCTGGAGTCCAGCAGGGGACTGGCGGCGGTCAGGACGGTGATCATCCAGCCGTAGGCAGCCATGCCTTCTGCCAATGTGACATAGAGCTGGTTTTTGTATGCCTGAAAGTCGCGCTCTCCGCTGGCGGCGAAATCGGACAGGAGAAGCTGGTCAGAAAAGGAGTAATTGACATGGATGCCGGAGAGGGTCATCTTGTACCGCCCGTACCGGTCGGAGAGATATTCCCGATAGCCGGTCTTGCCCGACTGCACGCCGGTAAACTGAGCCACTGGGATGTCCGCCTCATTGTGAATGTAGGGTGGGTTGGAGAAGGGCCACAGCAGCTCCCGCTGAGGCAGAGCCGCCAGAGTCCGCTGAATCTGCCGGGTATAGGCCCACAGGCTGTCCACCGCCGCCTGGGCGGAGGGGAGCACCGGGGTGTTGATCTCGGTCTGATTCTCGCAGAAGTCCCGGACAATGTGCTCGTCTCCCGGGAAAGGGTTGGGAGTGTGGGCCATGCGGCCCTGCGGGGTGATGCGCAGGCTCTCCTTCTCCAGACCGAAGTTGCCTGTGAGCAGCAGATTTCGCACCTGTTCGTCCTCTAAATGGAACATCTCTATCCCTCCTCACCGTCCAGCAGCCAGGGAAGGGAATAGCGGATCTGCTTTCTCCACCAGGGCCAGTCGTGGTCCACATCATAGCCCCAGAAATCCATCCAGCCGTAAATGCCTTTCTGCCGGAAAAACGCCTGTAGAATGCCAGACTGCTTGTAGGCGGCCTTCATGCGGGATTTGCGGTTCATATCTGCCATTGCCTCCAGCCCGGAGACAGAGGTGATGTTGAAATCCGTGCGGATGCGGGCCTCCAGCTCCAGCCAGTATTCGTTCTCACTCTCCACAAAGTCAATGTGCCCATAGTGAAAGATGTAACCCGCCGCCGCGTGGTAGACAGCGCCGTAGTCCCAAAGACTGGACACAAAGCGGTAATCGGTCAGGGCGTTCCGCCAGCTTTTGCCGATGCCTTCCCAGGGACAGTCGCCGCCCCCAAACACCTGCATGCCCCGTTCTCTCAGCAGGGCGCAGAACTGATAGAAGTGACGGGGGAAATGGGGAGAGATGGAGATGATGTTCATATTTCTGACCTCGATTCACATGGACTCGAGTGTGACGCATTGCACTGCCCAATCTATCCAGACAAGCCTAATTGGCAGAATGGAGCGCGTGAAAACACTGCCTGTCTCCTGAAAACCTACAGCAATGGTAGTTTTTATCATCATATCCGTTTCTGTGCCTCTTGTCAATAACTAACCTACTATGTTTATTGGTTTATTTTAAATTTGTAAGTACAGATGCCAGGAGCATACCATATCCGTGCTGTGTGGGATGCCGGTTTCCGTTCCATCCGGTTCAGAGATCGTAGTCTCAGATTTTTACTGGCCGTTTGTGCTGATTGTTATTCATGGTTCCGGTGTTCCGGAGCTAGAAACAGGGCCATTGGCCAGTCATGTATACGTTCAGAGGACACTGGCCACCGGAATTGAGGACACTTGAGCAGTAGTCTGTTGTTTATAGATAGAACTTCAAAAAACAGTTTTCAACCTGTAAAACGGCAGTTCAGGGAAAAGAAGAATTGGAAATCTAAATGCCGGGAAAGAACACTGGAAGAATCTGCCTGCGGATGTGATTTTTAATTTAAAAAGCTACAAATGACAAAATATGAAAAATAGTTTTAGAAAATACAAGCGCTTTGCTGATTGCGAAGAAGGGAGGAACCTTTTACAATACAGATAACAAATCACTAAGGCTTCTGAAAGAGAGGCATGAGATGAGACGTTCAGGCGAGCTGACACTACAGAGGAAACATGCTGGCTGGCGGTATTTCTGGAGAAACCGCTATCTGTATCTGCTTCTGGTGCCGTGTGTGGTCTACTTTGTGGTGTTCAAATATGTGCCGATGTGCGGCCTGGTGCTGGCGTTCAAGGATTTCAAGTTCTCCAAGAGAATTCTGGGCAGCGAGTGGGTCGGCCTGGAGAATTTGAAATACCTGTTTCAGTTGGATACGTTTTACAGCGTGCTGAAGAATTCTCTCTCACGGAGTCTGCTGCGGCTGCTGATCTATTTCCCGGTTCCCAGCTTAATTCAAATTTTACACCCGGCGCAAATTCTAAAGAGCCCCCTTATTTGCCCAGTGCTAAGATGAGAACGCAAAGGAGGATTAACAAAGACAATGAACTCAGTTTTACAGTATCTGCTCTATGTGGTCATCTTGGTGGCGCTTGCCATTCCGCTGGGGATCTACATGAGCAAGGTCATGGCCTGGGCGGAATCATCATCCCCTTTGCCGCCATCAAGCTGATCGACCTGATTGTGGCGCCTTTGCCGGGCGCCCTGTAAAAAGGAGAATCTGCAATTAAAATATACCGCATTTCGCGCACGGAGACCGGTGCTGGCGATGACGCTGCTGTGCGGCGTTCTCTATACGGTGGTCTGCACCGGAATCAACCAGGTGCAGTTTCCCTGCCGGGGAGGAGGACGCCCTGATTCAGGAGCGGATTGACGCGCTTCTGGCGGCAGACCCTCCATGGAGGGCATTCCCATTCCGGTGGATCTGGTGACTGTGTCCGGCTCTGGCCTGGCTCCGGACATCAGCCCGGAGGCAGCGGCCTATCAGGTGCACCGCATTGCCCAGGTCAGAGGCATCTCTGAGGAGGAGGTTCAGGCGGTCATTGACCGGTACACCACCGGCCGATGGCTGGACATCTTCGGTGAGCTGCGGGTCAATGTCATCAAGGTCAACCATGCTTTGGACGGCATTTTGACTGAGACAGACTGAGACAGGTGTTTCTGGTGCAAAATCAAAAGCAGCACCCGGATCCTGCGATGAGCAGGTTCCGGGTGCTCAGATTAGTATCATTTTATGATTTAGAACCTTTTCATGAGAGCGGTCCGGTTTTCACTGATTGAAAACCGGGCGTCTTTTACAAGCTGATGCTCCCCCGGCAGAGCCGGGGGAGCATTTTGCAAGTTCCCAAAAGAATACACTCAGAGCGCGCGGCGGTAGATTTCCGCAATCTCTT
The DNA here is from genome assembly GCA_051866795.1 of Candidatus Onthomonas sp. GTDB lineage: Bacteria > Bacillota > Clostridia > Oscillospirales > Oscillospiraceae > Onthomonas. The sequence continues at coordinate 15,017 of JBJDXT010000175.1, forward strand.
CCTGGGCAAAGACCACCGGGTTGTTGGCCACGCTGGCGGCGGAGACCTTCATGCAGTTTTCCGCCATCCAGGGGATGTCCGCCTCGGTGATGCCCAGATCGGACAGGGTCAGATCCAGATCCAGCTTTTTCAGCAGCTCGCGCACCTTGGGCGCGCAGTCCTCCGCGGAGAAGCCGCCCAGAATCCGGGAGATGCGGCCGAACTTGGCACGGTCGCCTTGATAGGACGCCTCAATCACGGCGGGGGTCAATGCGGCCAGACCCTGGCCGTGGACGATGTCCTTCAGGCCGCTGGCGGGATGCTCCATGCCGTGGGCCAGGGTCACTCCGGCGGTGTTGATCACCATACCGCCGATGGTGCTGGCGATGGTGATCTTCTCCCAGGCGGCCTTGCTGTTGTCCGCGCCGGTGTAGACGTTGACCAGGTTCTCCGCCAGCATGGTGATGGCGTAGACGCTCAGGGCGTCGGTGAAGGGCTGAGCGATGCGGGAGGTATAGGCCTCCATGCTGTGGCACAGGGCGTCAAAGCCCACAGAGGCCAGCACCTTTTTGGGCATGGTCATCATGCACTCGGGGTCCACAATGGAGACCTTGGGCACGATGGCGCTACAGCGCAGGCTCTTTTTGTCGCCGTTGTCCGGGTTGGTCAGCACGGCAAAGCCGTTGCCCTCAGAGCCGGTGCCGCAGGTGGTGGGGATGGCCACCAGCGGCAGGGCGGCGTCGCTCTGCCTGCGGCCGAAGATGTAGTCGTTGATATCGCCGCTGTTCACCGACAGGAAGGCAATGCCCTTGGCACAGTCCATGATGGAGCCGCCGCCGATGGCCACCACGCAGTCGCAGCCGTTGGCCTTGGCGAAGGCCGCGCCCTCCTCCGCCGTGGTAGTCAGCGGGTTCTGAGAGACCTTGTCAAACAGCACGCTGTCTATACCGGCCTCGGCCAGGGCATTTTTCACCAGGTCGTACAGGCCGGACTTTTTCGCGCTGCTGCGTCCGGTGACGATCAGCGCCTTTTTGCCGTAGGGGACGGCCAGCGCGCCCACCTGCTTCACCTTGCCGCAGCCAAACACCAGATTCACCGGCAGATAGTAGTGGAAGTCGATGGACTCGGCGGACTTGCGGACGGCCTCCCGGTCCAGCACCCGGTTGATGGCCGCGTCGATGGCCAGATCCACCGCCTCGGAGAGCTCCTCGTCGCTGGACTGCAGCGCCGCCGCGTCCTCGTCCGAGATGACCTCGATCAGGCTGCCGAACTTCTCCTGATACTTCAGCTTGCAGGCGATGAAGAACACCACGCCCAGCAGAATCCAGCCGCCGACCATAATCCACTCCTGCCAGACCAGGGCGGCGCCGGAGCCGGGAATCAGATACATGACCACCATAAAGCCGGACATGAGCACGGCAATGACGCCCACCAGCATATAGTGCTTGACCTTGTAGGGCCGCTCCATGTCGGGGGCCTTTTTCCGCAGCAGGATGAAGGAGATGGAGACCATGCAGTAGGCGATGCAGCAGCCGAAGTTGCCGGCGTCCACGATCCAGACCAGCATCTTGCGGCCGGCGAAGGGGGCCAGGACGGAGAGAATGCCGATCAGATACAGGGCGTTCACCGGGGTCTTGTACTTGGGGTGGAGCTTGGCAAAGCACTTGGGAATCATGTAGGACTCGGCCATGGAGTACATGGCCCGGCTGCCGCCCATCAGGAAGGAGTTCCAGCTGGTGGCAATGCCGCACATGCCGCCCACAATGACCACCTTGGCCATAATGGTGCTGTTGAAGGCCTTGGCCATGGCGTCGGCGGTCACCAGGCCGGTGCCGTCCTGGGAGGCGGCAATGGCGCCCGCGTTGAGCACATAGCCCACGGCGACGATGATCAGCGCGTAGAAGGTCACCGCCAGCACGATGGACAGAATGAGAATCTTGCCGATCTTCTTGAGGGGAACGTTGATCTCCTCGGCGGCCTGGGGAATGACGTCAAAACCGATGAAGTAGAAGGGGGTCATGACGGCCACGGCAATGACCGCCTTGAGCATGGAGCCGGTGGACTCGCCCATGAACATCTGACCCTCCAGGTTGGAGGCGTCGCCGTTGATGGCGGAGGCCACGATGAGCAGAATGCCCACGCCGCCGATGATGACGGTCAGAATGGTCTGCAGGATGGCGGCGGTCTTGACGCCCCGGATGTTGATGTAGGTCATGATGACTGCCACAATGACCGCCACCGCCAGCCAGGAGGCGTAGATGTCAAACCCGGCCACCGTGTACAGGTAGCCCTGGAGGAAATCCGGGTAGATGTAGGTGATGATGGTGGGCAGGGCGCAGGCCTCAAAGCAGACGACGCCCACATAGCCCAGAATAATGGCCCAGGTGCAGATAAACGAGCCGGTGGAGCCCATGGCTCGGTAGCTGAACACGTGCTCGCCGCCGCACTGGGGCATGGCCGCAGTCAGCTCGGCGTAGGTCAGGCCCACGAAGAACACCATGATGCCGCCGATCACAAAGCCCAGGGCCGCGCCCAGGACGCCGCCGGTCTGAATCCAGGAGCCGGAGGAGACCACCCAGCCCCAGCCGATCATCGCGCCGAAGGCGATGACCAGAATGTCCCACGCGCCCAGCACTTTGTCAAAATCCGATCTCTTTTTCGTATCCATGACGTCTTTCCTTTCGAAAGAAAATAAAAAAACGATGTCAGATCAGCGGCATTGCCGCTGCGCTCTAACATCCTTGTTATGGCTTTCCTTTTTGACTTTTTACAGGGCTTCCCCGAATGCCTGGGCAGCCAGGCCCTCGATGAACTTCGCCGTGCGGTCGATGCCCAGCAGAGAGCTGTCGATGAGCATATGGCGGTTGTGGCGGTCGCCCCGGTAGGTGCCGGTCATCTGCTTGTAGCGGGCGTGGAGCATCTTGTCATTCTGCTCAATCAGCGCCCGGGCCTGTTCTTCGGTGACCTGCTGCTCCTCCATCACCGTCTTGACGCGCACCTCGTCCGGGGCGTAGATAAAGACGTTCAGGCAGTCGGTACGATCCCGCAGGATGTAGTCGCTGCACCGGCCGATGATGACGCAGGAGGTGCGCTCTGCCAGCTTTTTGACCACCTCGGTCTGGATGTAGACCACCCGCTGGGTCAGGTTGGAATACTTGGGCCCCTGGGTGTGCTGCAGGCTGATGTCGCGGCCCTTGATGTCCACGCCGCTCTCAGCCATCTCCATGAGGGAGTGGGAGACGCCGGTCTCCTCGATAATGCTGTCGATGAGCGCCCGGTCATAGTACTCGATCCCCAGATCCTCGGCGATGATTTTGCCGATCTTGGGGCCGCCGCAGCCGTATTCACAGCCCACGGTGATGACGATGTGCTTCATATGCGTTCTCCTTTCTTGTCCGGCCGCTTCCCGGCCGCCGGTGCGGGGCAGCCGGGAGGCATATCGGATCCGTGCGCTTATTTGGACAGCTCCTCCACCGCTTCTCTGAGGATGTCGTAGGCCTTGTCGCAGTCGGCCTCGGTGAGAATCAGCGGGGGAACCATACGGATGACGTTGGCGCCGATGGCGGTGACCAGCAGGTGCTTCTCCAGCGCCTTGTGCTTGATCTCCACGCTGGGGGCGAAGCCGTCAAACTCCACGCCGATCAGGCAGCCCTGATGACGGACCTCCTTGACATGGGGCAGAGTCTCCAGCCTGGCGGAGAAGTAATCGCCCATCTTCTTGGCGTTGCCGGCCAGATCCCGGTCCAGCAGCTCGTTGACCTCGGCCAGGGCCGCGGCGCAGGAGACGGGATGTCCGCCGAAGGTGGTGCCGTGGGAGCCGGG
>JBJDXT010000176.1:0-18763 GCA_051866795.1 Candidatus Onthomonas sp.
CGGCCTCCCTGTGTGCTTTTTGCCGGCGCAGGTCCGGCTAAAAGCACGTATTTCATTTTATTTTGTTGCTGGCGCAACAAAACTCCTGCGGAGGGCTTTCTAAACTTTTAGCCCCAATTAAAAAACGCCAGACATACTTTTTTGACAGTCTGAGGGCGGCCAGCTTTGGCCGCCCTCCATTTCATTTTACCTGAATCAGATCTCCTGCCACGCCATCCCCGGCGCACCGGTCTCCGGCGGCCGGTCAGACAGCGCTCCCGCCTGGTCCATGAGGGCCATGTGGAGCTGTCCCAGCCCGCCCAGGGGGCGAATCTGCTCCTCCGCCCGGCGGGCGCAGGCCTTCCAGCCCCAGCTGGCGTTGACCGCCGCCGTCATGGGGTCGGTCAGGGCCGCCAGCGCCCCGCAGAGGACGGAGAGCATACACCCCGCCCCGGTGATCCGGCGCAGGCGGGGACTGCCTCCGGTGAGCACCACCGCCCGGTCCCCGTCGGTGACCAGATCCTCCTCCCCGGAGAGCAGCACGGCGCAGCTCAGCCGCCGGGCCAGCGCCGCCGCCTGCTCCAGAGACTGGGCGCCGTGGGCGGCGGGGCTGTCCACCCCCTGGGCCTGGCTGTCCAGCCCCAGCAGGGCCTGGAGCTCTCCCAGATTCAGGTGGATCAGGCTGGGCCGGATCTCACCCAGCAGCGCCCGGGTCCGCTCCAGCCGGTAGCGGCTGGCCCCCACCCCCACCGGGTCCAGGATGAGGGGATGGCCCAGCCGGTTGGCCTCCCGGCCTGCCAGGGCGCAGGCGCGGAACTTGTCCTCGTCCGGGGTGCCCAGATTGAGGACGGTGACGTCACAGCCGGCGGTGATCTCCGCCGCCTCCTGAGGGGCCTGGGCCATAATCGGCTTGGCCCCCACCGCCAGCAGCAGATTGGCGCAGTCGTTGGCGGTGACCAGATTGCTGACCGCGTGAATCCGCGGCCCCCGCTGCTCCAGGGCGGGCCAGAGATCCGGGCGGATCATTTCACCGTCATCCGGCTCAGGGCGCCGGTGCGCTTGAGGGCGGCCAGGCACAGACCGGCGATGACGCTGCCCACGGCGGTGGAGATGAGGAAGGGGACAATGTAGGCGTAGAAGGCCACGTCACCGGCGCTCTTGCCCATAAACAGAATGGCGATGGGCCAGGCGCATAGGCCCCCCAGCACGCCGGTTCCGAACACCTCGGCGCAGCAGGTCAGCAGCAGATTGTTGGTCTTTTTATACATCAGACCGCACAGCAGAGCGCCCACCATGCTGCCGGGGAAGGCCATCAGGCTGCCCAGGCCCAGGAGATTGCGCAGGAGGCTCGCCACAAAGGCGGCGCCCACGCCGTAGGCCGGGCCGAGGAAGACGGCGCAGATCACATTGACCATATGCTGGATGGGGGCGCACTTGGAGCCCAGGACGGGGAAGGAGAACATGCTGCCCACCACGGCCACGGCGCACAGGATGCCGGCCAGGGCCAGCTTTTTCACATTGGACTGTTTCATATCGGGTAACTCCTTTGTCAGAAAAAATCGGTGTCCACAGAGTAGGGCGCAAAACAGCGAGTCCCCTCCCGTGGAGGTAACTCCACCGGCAGACTTTGCCCGGTGGCCGGTCGAGGCTTACTGGCCTCCTCTCACGCCGGAACACGGCTTCCCATCGCTGCGCTTTGGCCCGGTCCAGGGGCGCTCCCCCCCGGACCGCCGCGGAAATTCCTTTCCGCCGCCCTTGTTGTCTCTGTTTTCACGTCCTTTCTGACACGGAGAAATGAGGCTGTCTTTGCGGCGGGGGCAAGCCCCCGCCCTACGTTCCTGCTCCGCACCCCGTAGGGGCGCACATCGTGCGCCCGCCGATGCCTTTCCCCAGCGGGCCGTTCATGAACGGCCCCTACAGGGCAGCGTCGGCTCGTAGGGGCGATTCACGAATCGCCCGACCAGCGTTGGCAATCCCAGCGGGGGCAAGCCCCCGCCCTACGTTCCTGCTCCGCACCCCGTAGGGGCGCACATCGTGCGCCCGCCGATGCCTTTCCCCAGCGGGCCGTTCATGAACGGCCCCTACAGGGCAGCGTCGGCTCGTAGGGGCGATTCACGAATCGCCCGTCTGGTACCTGCAATCGACGGCGGGGGCAAGCCCCCGCCCTACGGGATATCCCAAATCACGCCGTAGGGGCGCACATCGTGCGCCCGCCGGTCATGCCGGTTACCGGCCCTCCACCGCCGCCCGGACCAACGCCGCCATCTCCCGGGCGGCCGCTGCCTTGTCCCTGGGGGCGAAGAGGGCGGAGACCACTGCCGCCCCCGCCAGACCACTGCCGGAGAGGGTGCGGATATTCTCCCGGCTGATCCCGCCGATGGCCACCACCGGCAGGCGAACCGCCCGGCAGATCTCCCCGAAGGCCGCGGTGCCCAGGGTGCCCACGTCGGTCTTGGTGCTGCTGCCAAAGACGGCCCCGCAGCCCAGATAGTCCGCTCCCGCCGCCTGGGCGGCCAGGGCCTCGGCCACATTGTGGGCGCTGGCGCCGATGATCTTGTCCGGACCCAGAATCGCCCGGGCACGGGCGATGTCCAGATCGTCCTGGCCCACATGCACCCCGTCCGCGCCGGATGCCCGGGCGGCCTCCACGTCGTCGTTGACGATGAGAGGGACCCCGTACCGATGGCAGACCGGCAGCAGCCGGCGGGCCCCCGCCACGATCTGCTCATGGCTGGCCCCCTTGTCCCGGAGCTGCACCAGGGTGACTCCGTTTTGCAGCAGCTGCTCCACCACCGCCTCCAGGGTCTCCCCCGGCTCCAGCCAGCTTCGGTCGGTGACGGCGTAGAGCAGCAGCTGCTCTCTTTGGATGTTCATAGGCTCCCTCCAACGGCGAAAAAGGCGGAGACGCCGGTGACAGGGCATCTCCGCACAGAATGCGAGCGGTACAATATCATCCCTACGCCGGTATCAGCCAGACAGGTTCAGCGGGTCGAGCTGGGAAATGACAAGCTCCTCTCAGTCCGCTCCGGCGGACTCCCCGTGTTTGTGAGGTTATCATACCGCATTCGAGAGAAAATTGCAAGGGCAATTACAGCGTCTCCAGCACCGCCGGGAGCTGCTCCAGGGCGTCAAACTCCCGGTCCACCGGGATGTCCGCTCTGGGCAGCTTGTGATGGGGATTGAACCAGCAGGTGCGGATGCCGGCGGCGAGACCGCCCCGCATGTCCGAGGTGAGGCTGTCCCCCACCATCACCGCCTGGGCCGGGTCAAAGTCCGGAATCCGGGCAAAGCAGGCGTCAAAGAAGGCGGGGCTGGGCTTGTCCGCGCCGATCTGCTGGGAGAGGAAGATCTCCTGAAAATAGGGGGCGATACCGGCGCTTTGGATGCGCCCCTGCTGTACCACGGTGGTGCCGTTGGAGGCCAGATAGAGCCGGTACCGGGGGGCCAGGGTCTCCAGCAGCTCCGGCGCCCCGGGGAGAAACCAGTGGCCCTGGGAGAGGAAGTGCTCGTAGCATTCCTGGGCGGTCCAGGGGTCGGCGTCCACCCCCAGCTCCCCGAAGAGTTGCCGGAACCGGCCCACCAGCACCTGCTCCCGGGTGATGCGCCCCTCCTCTAGCAGCTCCCAGTGACGGAGGTTGATGGCGCTGTACCGGGCCGCAATCTCCGGCGTGTGGGGCAGGTCCAGCCGGTCAAAGGTGCGCGTCAGGGCGGTTGCCTCCGCCCGGTGAAAGTCCAGCAGGGTGTCGTCCAGGTCGAGAAAGACGAATCGGACCACGGCGGCCACCTCCTTGGAGAAAATTTTTCTCATCATAACACAGGGGGCGGAAAATGGCAACTTGTCCGGGGCGAGGGATCGTGACCGGGCGTAAACGGGCCGTTCGTGCAGGGCAATGCCGGTCGTAGGGGCGATTCACGAATCGCCCGCTCGTATCCATCCACCGCCGCAGAAAAATTCCGCCCGCCCATCCCGGCGGGGACAGGCAGGCGGAGGATGCCGGCGCGGGGCCGGAGGTTTACTGGATATGCTTGCGGAAGAAGGCAGTCTCCTCGTCGTTGGCCTGCTGTGCCTCAGGCAGGCGCAGGTTGCAGTGGAACACATGGCCCACCTCCTGCCGCTCCAGGGTGCCGTAGAGCTTCCACTGGGCCTCTACCCCCTTCTCCTGGAGAAAGACCGCCATGGGCTGGCACTGGGGTGCAAGAAAGTCGTTGGGGGCGCTGACCAGATAGGCGGGCGGATAATTCGCCCCGATGTGGCCCAGAACGTCCAGCTGCTTCCCGTAAACCGTGGGGTCCGGCCCCAGATAGTCCTTTGCCATGGGGGCCAGGGAGCTCTCCAGCATCCAGTCGTCCAGACGGTACATGCCGCAGTTGAGGCCCACCGCTCCCAGCCGGAAGGCGGGGATCTCCAGCCCCAGCAGCTTTGCGTAGTCGGGATTTGCCCAGGCGGCGGCGTACTGGCTGGCCAGCTGGGCACCGGCGGAGTCGCCCACCAGAAACACGTTATTGAGGTCAATCTGATACTCCTCCCCATGGGCGCACAGCCAGGTGAGGACGGCGTTGGTGTCCTCCAGAGGGGCGGGATAGCGGAACTCCGGGGCCAGCCGGTAGTTGAAGTTGACCACCGCAAAGCCACGCCGGGCCAGGTCCATGCAGTAATGCTGATAGACCTCCTTGCTCCCGTAGAAGTAGCCGCCGCCGTGAATGCTGACGATGACGGGCAGCGGGCCCTCCGCCTCCTTGGGGCGGTACAGGTCCAGCAGACTCCAGACCCCGTTTTCACCGTAGGACAGGTCGTCCTGCCGGAGCACCTGCTCCGGAGTGGTCAGGCCCTGATCCCGGCGGGCGTCGCTCTTTGCCCACTGGCGGCGGAGGGCTTTCACCCGGAGAGGGACGGAATGCTGCCCTCTGGGACGGGTCCAGGTGATGCGCAGGAAAGAATGGTGCATTGCAGTCAGCTCCTTTGAACAGGCGGTGGGGCCGGGCGGCCCGCGGAATCGTTTTTCTCATCATACCAGCAACCGGGTCAGATGGCAAGCGGCTTTCGGCAAAAAGCCCAAGGATTCCCGCCGCGTCCCCGCCGGAGTGCACGCATCTCACAAATTTCGCAATCTATTTTTCGTATTAATTTTCTTTCTGAAAATCGTCTTGTTTATTTTTCCTGCAATTACTTAAAAATTTTACTAATAGCTCCAAATTAGTATAGAATATAGTCTATACTTCGTTCTTTCTTGCGTCTCGTACTTTCCTGTGCTAAACTAACAGACAACTTCCCGAAAAGAGAGAGGATTCGTTATGACACAGGAAAAAATCTGCATTCTCATCGCCATTATTCTGTATCTGGGCTTTATGATCTATCTGGGCGCCCGGTACAGCCGGCAGAACAGGAGCACCGACGACTTTTATCTGGGCGGCCGGCGGCTGGGGCCCTACGTCACCGCCATGAGCGCCGAGGCCTCGGATATGTCCTCCTGGCTGCTGATGGGCCTGCCCGGCGTGGCCTATCTCTCCGGCGTGTGCGAGCCCTTCTGGACCGCGTTGGGCCTGGGCGTCGGCACCTATCTGAACTGGAGGATTGTGGCCAAGCGGCTGCGCCACTACTCGGAGGAGGTGGGCGCGGTCACCGTCCCCGCCTTCTTTGACAAGCGCTTCCGGGACGGCAGCCACCTGCTGCTGGGCATCGCCGCCGTCGTCATCGTCATCTTCTTCGTTCCCTACACCGCCTCCGGCTTCAACGCCTGCGGCACATTGTTCTCCTCCCTCTTCGGGGTGGATTACAAGGTGGCGATGCTCGTCTCCGCCGTGGTCATTGTGGGCTACACCGCCCTGGGCGGCTTTACGGCGGCCTCCACCACCGACTTTGTCCAGTCCATCGTCATGAGCGTGGCCCTGATCGCCGTCCTCTGCTTCGGCATCGGCGTGGTGGGCGGCCCGGCTGCGGTGCTGGACAACGCCAGCGCCCTGGACGGCTATCTCTCCCTAACCCACAGCTTTGACGCGGCCTCCGGCTCCGCCGCCTCCTACGGCGGGGTGCTGGGCATCGTCTCCACCCTGGCCTGGGGCCTGGGCTACTTCGGCATGCCCCACATCCTGCTCCGGTTCATGGCCATCCGGGACCCCAAGGAGATCAAGGTCTCCCGCCGGGTGGGCACTGTCTGGGTGTTCATCGCCATGGGGGTGGCCATCCTCATCGGCATGACCGGTCTTGCCATGACCAATGCCGGGACGCTGGCCGACCTGACGGCGGGCGGCTCCACCTCCGCCCAGCGGGCCATTATTGAGATCGCCAATCTGCTCTCCACCCACGGCGTCATTCCCGCCCTCATTGCCGGCGTGGTCATGGCGGGCATTCTGGCCTGCACCATGTCCACCTGCGACAGCCAGTTGCTGGCCGCCTCCTCCTCGGTGTCGGAGGATATCCTCCAGGGGCTGTTCGGCCTCCGGCTCTCCTCCAGAGCCAATCTGGTCATCGCCCGGGTGACACTGGTGCTCATCTCGGTGTTTGCCGCCCTCTGGGCCTGGGAGGAGGGCTCCGTCTTCCACATCGTCTCCTTCGCCTGGGCAGGCTTTGGCGCCGCCTTCGGCCCGGTGATGCTCTGCGCCCTGTTCTGGAAGCGGACCAACCGCTGGGGCGCCCTGGCCGGCATGGTCGGCGGCGGCGGGATGGTGTTTCTCTGGAAGTACCTGATTGCCCCCCTGGGCGGCGTGTTCGCCATCTATGAGCTACTCCCCGCCTTCCTGACCGGCCTGCTGCTGTGCGTGGTGGTCAGCCTGGTCACCCCCGCCCCCGGGAAAGAGATGCTCGCCCAGTTTGAGGACGTGGTCCGGATGGACAAGGAAGAGCAGTAATCAGTCAATAGCCGTGCTTCGGCCCGCCCCGGCGTGTGTACGCCGGGGCGGGTCTTTTCCCTTCGGCAGACGGAAACCGGCGGATTCCGGGACGGGCGATTCGTGAATCGCCCCTACGAGACGGGATTTCCCGTAACCGGCGGGCGCACAATGTGCGCCCCTACGGCTCTGCAATGCGCATGTAGGGGCCGTTCACGAACGGCCCGTTTGCCCGGGTTCCGATACCCCGCCGTAGGGGCGGCCCTATGTGGCCGCCCATCCGACAACGGTTTTTCCGCAAATCGGGCGGGCGCACAATGTGCGCCCCTACGGCTCTGCAATGCCGTGTAGGGGCCGTTCATGAACGGCCCGTTTCCCGGGTTCCGATACTCCGCTGTAGGGGCGGCCCTGCGTGGCCGCCCATCCGACAACGGTTTTTCCGCAAATCGGGCGGGCGCACAATGTGCGCCCCTACGGCTCTGCAATGCCGTGTAGGGGCCGTTCATGAACGGCCCGTTTCCCGGGTTCCGATACCTTGCCGTAGGGGCGGCCCTGTGTGGCCGCCCATCCGACAACGGATTTTCCGCAAATCGGGCGGGCGCACAATGTGCGCCCCTACGGCTCTCCCCCGCCCCTGCCCCGTTCTTTTCCCTTGCATCCCAAAATAAACCATGCTATAATATCCAACGAAAACTGAATTGTGTGCGGGGAGCTCGTGTACCGGGCTGAGAGGGCGTTGAGAGCGCCGACCCGAAACCTGATTTGGGTAATGCCAACGTAGGGACACCGCTGCATTGCGAGCTGACTGCGCCGCCCGGATTGGGTGACGCAGTTTCGTTTTGCCCGCTCAGGCGGGCTGCGGTCCATTGGGGGCACCACCTTGGGCCGCATTACAAAAGTCATGCTGAACAAAAGAAAGGAGTCTCTACATGAAAACAGCATTGACCATCGCCGGAAGCGATTCCAGCGGAGGCGCCGGGATTCAGGCCGACATCAAGACCATGACCGCCAATGGCGTATACGCCATGAGCGCCGTCACTGCCCTGACCGCCCAGAACACCACCGGCGTCACCAGCATCCTGGAGGCCACCCCCTCCTTCCTCAATGACCAGCTTGATGCGGTCTTTACCGACATCTTCCCCGACGCGGTGAAGATCGGCATGGTCTCCTCCTCCGGGCTGATCTCCGTCATCGCCCAGGCTCTGAAGCGCTATCAGGCGAAAAACATCGTGGTAGACCCGGTGATGGTGGCCACCAGCGGCGCCAAGCTGATCTCCGACGACGCCATCGACACCCTCAGGTCGGAGCTGCTCCCCCTGGCCGACCTGCTCACCCCCAACATCCCCGAGGCGGAGGTGCTCTCCGGGCTGACCATCGCCTGTCCCGCCGACATGGAGCGGGCCGCCCGGGTCATCAGCGAGACCTACGGCTGCGCCGTCCTCTGCAAGGGGGGCCACGACCTGAACGACGCCAACGACCTGCTCTGCCAGGACGGCAAGCTCACCTGGTTCAAGGGCCGCCGCATTGACAATCCCAACACCCACGGCACCGGCTGCACCCTCTCCAGCGCCATCGCCTCCAACCTGGCCAAGGGCTATGACCTGGAGCAGTCTGTGGAGCGGGCCAAGGCCTATCTCTCCGGCGCCCTGGAGGCCATGCTGGATCTCGGCCGCGGCCGGGGCCCCATGAACCACGCCTATGCCATCACTGACCCGCTGGCTTCGTCTCAGAAGGAGGATATGTAAGATGAAAAAGACCTCTCTCTTCTCCAACGGCCTCATCTGGTTCGGGGCCGGCGTCTCCATCGCGGAGATTCTCACCGGCACCTACTTCGCCTCTCTGGGCTTTGAGCAGGGCCTTCTGGCCATTCTGCTGGGCCATGTGATCGGCTGCGTCCTCCTCTTCCTGGCCGGCCTCATCGGCGGCTACACCGAGCAGAGCGCCATGGAGACGGTAAAGCGCAGCTTCGGCAGCAAGGGCGGCCTCCTCTTTTCCGCCCTCAACGTGCTGCAGCTGGTGGGCTGGACCGCCATTATGATCTATGACGGCGCCCTCTCCGCCTCCGCCATCGCCCCGGTGGGCCACTGGCTCTGGTGCCTGGTCATCGGCGCCCTCATCGTCCTGTGGATCCTCATCGGCATCCGCAGCCTGGGCAAGCTGAACACGGTGGCCATGGCCCTGCTGTTTCTGCTGACGCTGGTGCTGTGCAAGGTCATCTTCTTTGACGGCAACGCCCCCGTCGTCATCGCCGACGACTCCCTCTCCTTCGGCGCGGCCGTGGAGCTGGCGGTGGCTATGCCCCTGTCCTGGCTGCCCCTGATCTCCGACTACACCCGTGAGGCGGAAAAACCGGTGGCCGCCACCGCCGTCTCCGCCGTGGTCTACGGCCTGGTGAGCTGCTGGATGTACATCATCGGCATGGGCGCCGCCATCCTCACCGGGGAGAGCGACATCGCCGCCATCCTCCTCTCCGCCGGCCTGGGCGTGGTGGGTCTGATCATCGTCATCTTCTCCACCGTCACCACCACCTTCCTGGACGCCTATTCCGCCGGCGTCTCCTCCGTCTCCATCTGGAGCAAGCTGCCGGAGAAGGGCACCGCCGTGGTGGTCACCGTGGTGGGCACCGCCGCCGCTATGCTCTTCCCCATGGACAATATCACCGACTTCCTCTATCTCATCGGCTCGGTGTTCGCCCCCATGATCGCCATTCAGATCGTGGACTACTTTATCCTCCGCCGGAATTATCAGGCCAAGACCTGCGCCTGGGCCAATCTGGCGGTGTGGCTGGTGGGCTTTGTCCTCTACCGCTTCCTCATGGGGGTGGATCTCCCCCTGGGCAACACCCTGCCCGATATGCTGCTCACCGGCCTGCTCTGCTTTGTGGTGGCCAAGCTCACCGGAAAGCGGCAGGAGGCATAAAGCAGACTTCCCGGCCTTATAAAGCCGTCCGCCAAAGGGCCATCCATCTTCCCTCGGACAGCACAATCCCCGCCGGAACGGCATCGCACCGTTCCGGCGGGGATTTCTGATCATTGGGAACTGTTCCGGGGATTACAGCATCGCCCTGCCCCGGCACCAGGTCTGCTCCACCTGCCAGTCGTCCCGGAGGATGACCACGTCCGCGTCGTACCCGGCGCAGAGCTTGCCCTTCCGGTCGTCCACCCGGAGGCACCGGGCGGGGTTGATGGTGCAGGCGTTCAGCGCCGTCTCGAAGGGCACCAGCGCCTCCTCCACCGCGATGCGCAACCCCTGATTCAGGTGCAGGGTGCTGCCGGCGATGGTGTCGGTGCCCTTGAGCCGGGCCAGGCCGTCGGGACAGACCTCGATGTCGTGTCCGCCCAGCTGGTAGTGGCCCCCCGGCGGGCAGCTCTTGACCCGGAGGGAGTCGGTGATGATGATGGAGTAGTCCGGTCCCTTGGAGGTGAGGAACTGATTCAGCGCCGCCAGATGGGAGTGGCAGCCGTCGGCGATCACCTCGCCGTAGATCCCCCGCAGCCGGAGAGAGGCCCCCACCAGGCCGGGCTTGCGGTGGTGGAAGGGGGTCATGCCGTTGTAGGTGTGGGTCATGCTCCTGGCCCCCTCGGCGGCGGCCAATGCCGCCTCCTCAAAGGTGGCGGAGGAGTGGCCCAGGCTGACCACCACCCCATTCTGGGCGCAGTAGCGGAGCAGGGCGTGCTCCGGGTCGTGCTCCGGGGCCAGGGTGATGTACCGGATCAGCCCCCTGGCCTTCTCCTGATACCGTTGGAACTGCTCCACCGAGGGGACGGCGATGGCCTCCGGGGGCTGGGCCCCCTTGTAGTCCATGTCCAGATAGGGCCCCTCAAAGTGGATGCCCAGAATCTCGGCCCCCTCATAGCCCTCGTCCACCACATGGGCCACGTTGGCCACGGCGGATTCCAGCACGTCGGGCATCTGGGTGACGGTGGTGGGGAGGATGGCGGTGACCCCCTCCTCGGGGATGTGCCGCATCCAGTGGCGCAGGCCCTCCGGCTCGGCGTCGTTGGTGTCAAAGCCGTAGCAGCCGTGGGTGTGCACGTCGATGAGGCCGGGAATCACCCGAAGACTGCCGTAGTCCACATCCGGTGTCTTGGTTCCGTAGGGCAGCACCCGGAGGATTTTCTCCCCCTCGATCTCCAGCTGGAGGGGGGAGAACAGGCCGCTGTTCCAGACCCGTTTGCTCTGGAGAATCATGGCTTACACCAGGGAGAGGGCGGCCTCGTCGGCCACCAGGGTGACGTCGGTGTGCAGCTGGAGGATGGAGGCCTGGACCTCGGGGGTGATGGGGCCGAAGAAGGCCCGCTTGACCGCCTCGGCCTTGTCCGCGCCGCTGACGACCACGAGAATCTTCCGGGCGTGCATAATGTTACGGATGCCCATAGTGTAGGCGTACCGGGGCACATCGTCGGCGGAGGCGAAGAAGCGCTGGTTGGCCTTGATGGTGCGCTCGGTGAGGCGGACGCAGTGGGTGCCCTTTTCAAAGGCGGTGCCCGGCTCGTTGAAGCCGATGTGGCCGTTGTGGCCCAGGCCCAGCAGCTGCAGATCCACGCCGCCCACCGACTCGATCACCTTGTCGTAGTCGGCGCAGGCCTTGTCCGCGTCCGGCTCCATGCCGTCGGGCAGGAAGGTCCGGTCCAGATTGATGTTGACGTGGCTGAACAGGTTGTCGTGCATAAAGTAGTAATAGCTCTGGTCGTTGGTCCGCTCCAGGCCCTTGTACTCGTCCAGGTTGACCGAGGTCACCTCGGAGAAGTCCAGGTCGCCCTTGTTGTACCACTCCACCAGCTGCTGATAGGTTCCGATGGGGGTGGAGCCGGTGGCCAGGCCCAGGACGCAGTTGGGCTTGATGATGATCTGGGCGGAGATGATGTTGGCGGCCTTGCGGCTCATGTCCTTGTAGTCCTTGGCGCGAATGATTTTCATAGCGTTGTCTCCTTTGCAGATTTGAAAAAAGGCCCGGAAACAGGCGGCTTCCGGGCCTTTTCTGTCATTCAGCCGGTGAGAAACCAGGCAATGGAGTTGGGTTTATTTCAGCATCTTGGCCATCTCGTCGGCCACGAACTGAACCTTGGTGCCCACGATGACCTGGACCGAGGTCTTGCTGGGCCGGATGACGCCGGCCACACCGGCGGACTTGATCTTCTTCTCGTCCACCAGAGCATAGTCCTTGATCTCCAGGCGCAGGCGGGTGATGCAGTTATCCAGAGAGGTGACGTTGTCCTTGCCGCCCAGGCCCTCCAGAACGATGGCGGCCACCTGGGTGAAGTCGTTGTTGGACAGAACCACCGACTTCTCAGCCTCCACGTCGTCATCCTCGCGGCCGGGGGTCTTCAGGTCGAACTTCTTGATGGCGAAATAGAACACAGCGAAGAAGACGACGAAGGCGGCGATGCCCAGAGGGATGATCAGCAGCGTATTATTCGCTGCCGGCAGGCTGGCGGAGAAGATCAGGTCGGTCAGGCCGGCGGAGAAGCAGAAGCCTGCCCGGAAGCCGACGGACACGGTGATAATGGTGAAGATGCCGTACAGAGCGGCATAGACCACATACAGCGGGAAGGCCAGGAACATGAAGGCGAACTCGAAGGGCTCGGTGACGCCGCAGAGCAGAGCGCAGACGGCGGCGGAGCCGACCAGGCCGATGGCGGCCTTCTTCTTATTGTCCTTCGCGGTCAGGATCATGGCCAGAGCCGCGCCGGGGATACCGAACATCATGCAGGGGAAGAAGCCGGACATGTACATACCAACGGACCAGCCAGCCTCAGCAGCGGTCTGGCCGCCCCAGTAAGCGGTCAGGTCGCCCAGGCCGATGGTGTCGAACCAGAACACGTTGTTCAGGGCGTGGTGCAATCCGGTGGGGATGAGCAGACGGTTGAGGAAGGCATAGATGCCGGCGCCCACAGCGCCCAGGTTCATGATGCCCTTGCCGACGGCCACCAGAGCGCCGAAGACCACCGGCCACACGAACAGCAGGATGGCGGAGACGACGATGGAGACGACGCCGGTGACGATGGCCACGCAGCGCTTGCCGCTGAAGAAGGCCAGCACGTCAGGCAGCTTGGTGCCCTTGAACTTGTTGTAGCACAGAGCGCCGATGATACCGGCCAGAATGCCGATGAAGGGATTGGCGATCTTGCTGAAGGCTACGAAGTTGGTGGAGCCCTCCTGGCAGAGGGAGGGGGCGATGGTGCTGACCACGCCGGTGCTCAGCAGGTTGGTAATCATCAGCCAGGAGACCAGACCGGCCAGACCGGCTGTGCCGTCGTTGCCGTCAGCCAGGCCAACGCCAACGCCGATGGCGAACAGGATTGCCATATTGTCGATCAGTGCGCCGCCGGCCTTGATCAGGAAGAAGCCGATCACATAGGCAGCACCGGAGGTGGGACCCTCAGCGCCCATGACGGCGGGGGCCAGTGCATAGCCAAGACCCATCAGGATACCGCAGATCGGCAGACATGCCACCGGCAGCATCAGGGCCTTGCCCAGCTTTTGCAGATGCTTCATCATAGTTTACTTTCTCCTTTCTATTCTCGCTCCCTGCGCCGGGAACGAAGTTGACAAGGTGCACGGCTGCCCCGCCCCGGAACGGGGAGAGACAGAGCGGGGGCCTGCGCGGGAAAACTGCACAGGCCGATGAGTGGAATTACTTGAGCTGGAGGATTGGGTCTCCCGGGGCCACGTCCTTGCCGGACAGGGGGGAGAGCTTGGGGAAGTCGTCCGCGTTGCAGACCACCACAGGAGTGATGGTGTTGAGCCCGGCCGCCTGAATCGCGGCCAGATCCGCCTCGATGAGCAGCGCTCCCTTTTTCACCTTGCTCCCCTCCTTGCCGTGGATGGTGAAGGCGGAGCCCTTCAGCGTCACCGTGTCCAGACCGATATGTACCAGCAGCTCCGCGCCGCTGTCCGTGGTCATGGCCACCGCGTGGCCGGTGGGGAAGAGGGTGGTGATCTCACCGTCGGCGGGGGCGTACACCTTGCCGTCGGTGGGCACAATGGCGACGCCCTTGCCCAGAATGCCCTCGGCAAAGGTGGGGTCGGGCACCTCCTCCAGGGGGACGCAGCGTCCTGCCATGGGCGCGCCTACGGCGCTGCCGCTCTTCTTGCCAAACAGGCTGTCAAACAGGCCTATGACAATCATCTCCTTTCACTTGTCAATCTTTCGCATCGATATTCACAAACTGTTCATGCAGGATATTATGCCACTCGCCAGCACATTTGTCAATCAGTTTTGGAAAAATATAGCCAAAAATTTAGTGAATTTGCGGTTTGACCGGAAAACAGCAAAAAAAGCCCCTCCGGCATAAGCCGGAGGGACAGGCAAAATCGGAGCGGGCCTGTGCAGAACCGCACAGATAAAACAGAGCGGAGGTTTCCCCCCGCCCTGTCGATTTCTTCTCACTGCTGGCTGAACCGGGAGAGGAACTGCCGTGTCCGCTCCTCCCGGGGGTGATTGATCACCTGCTGGGGGTCGCCCTGCTCCACGATATAGCCGTCGTCCATAAAGATGACCTGGCTGGCCACGTCCCGGGCGAAGGCCATCTCGTGGGTGACGATGATCATGGTGGTCTTCTGATCCGCCAGGCCCCGGATCACCCGCAGCACCTCGCCGGTGAGCTCCGGGTCCAGGGCGGAGGTGGGCTCGTCAAAGCAGAGGATGTCCGGCTGCAATGCCAACGCCCGGGCGATCGCCACCCGCTGGCACTGGCCGCCGGAGAGCTGGTGGGGATAGTTGCCCATCCGGTCGGACAGGCCCATCTTGTTCAGCAGCTCCTTGCCCTGGGCCTCGATCTGGGCGTGAATCTCCTTTCGCCGGCTCTTGTAGTCCGGCTGCTCCTTTGCCAGCAGCTCCTTGGCCAGCATGACGTTTTCCAGGGCGGTATACTGGGGGAACAGGTTAAAGGACTGGAACACCAGGCCGAAGTGGAGCCGCTTTTTGCGGATCTCCGCCTCCCGCTGGGTGGCGGGGTCGTGGGCGTCAAAGAGCACCTGGCCCCTGACCGAGATCACCCCGTCGTCCGGCCGCTCCAGAAAGTTGAGGCACCGGAGCAGGGTGGTCTTGCCGCTGCCGGAGGAGCCGATGATGGAGAGCACCTGGCCCTCCTCCAGGGAAAAGCTGATGTCCTTGAGCACCTGGGTGCTCTCGAAGGTCTTGCGGATATTGCGCACTTCCAGAATTGCCATTGTCTCTTCCCCTCCTTAGCGGAAATAGTCCAGCTTCTTCTCCAGCCGGCCCAGCAGCACGGTGAGCACGCCGTTAAACACCAGGTAGTAGACCGCGGTGAAGAACAGGGGCCAGATGGCGCCGGAGATGCCCTGGGAGCCCTTCATAAAGGCCTGGCCGGCCCAGATGATCTCCTGCAGGGAGATGATGCGGGCCAGAGAGGTGTCCTTGACCAGGGTGATGATCTCGTTGGACATGGGGGGCACGATGCGCTTGACCATCTGCAGCAGGGTGACCTGGAAGAAGATCTGGCTCTTGGTCATGCCCAGCACCTGGCCTGCCTCCTGCTGGCCCTTGGGCACGCCCTGGATGCCGCCCCGGTAGATCTCGGAGAAGTAGCAGGCGTAGTTGATGATAAAGGCCACCGCCGCCGCGGCAAAGCGGCCCGCCTCGCCGCCGCCCCAGATGGGGTTTTTCAGCACCAGTCCGGGGAAATAGTAGACGATGAGCAGCTGGATCATCAGCGGCGTGCCCCGGATGATCCAGACCAGCACCCGGGTCACGGCGGACAGAGGCTTAAACCGGGACATGGAGCCGAAGGCGATCACCAGGCCCAGGGGGATCGCCCCCAGCAGGGTGACAAAAAACAGTTTCAGGGTCTGCAAAAAGCCCACATTCAAGGCGTTGATGACGATGGGCATCTGCTGCAGGATGGTGTCCATGGATAAACCGCCCTTTCTCTCTCTATTGGGTGAAAAGAACCCAAACCGAGAGCGGTGACCGCCCTCGGTTTGGAAGCATATGGATCGGAATTACTGCGCAATCACGGAGCCGGCCAGACCGTAGGTCTCGGCCAGAGCGTCCATGGTGCCGTCGGCGTACTTCTCAGCGAAGAAATCGTTGAGAGCGGCCACCAGGTCAGAGCCCTGGCGGAAGGCCACGCCGTACTGCTCCTCGTTGAGGCTGATGGTGTAGGTCAGATCGGCATAGCTGGTTCCCTCGCCCACCATGGCGTAGGCCATCAGCAGGTCGATGATGGCGGCGTCAGAGGTGCCGGCGGCCACTTCCATCAGGGCGTCCGCCTGAGAGGTCACCGGGGTGGTGGCATAGCTCATCTCGTTGGCGGCGGCCTCACCGGCGCTGCCCGCCTCCACGGCGAAGGTCATATCATTCAGTGCCTCCATGGGAATCTCATCGCCATAGTCAGCGGCAAGGTCAGCAGGCATGACCACCACCTGGGCATTGCGCATGTAGGGGTTGGAGCAGTCGGCGGCGCTGGTGACCTCATCGGTCAGGGTCATGCCGTTCCAGACGCAGTCGATGGTCTTGCCGTCCAGCTCCAGAATCTTGTTGTCCCAGTTGATCTCCACGAACTCCACAGCCACGCCCAGGCTCTCGGCGAAGGCAGTGGCCAGGTCGGCGTCAAAGCCGATCCACTCGCCGTTCTCGTCCTTGTAGTCCATGGGCTCGAAGTCGGTGATGCCCACCACCAGGGTGCCCTTGGCCTGGATCTCCGCCAGATCGCTGTCGGCGGCAGGCTCCTCAGCGGGCTCCTCGGCAGGCTCCTCCGCAGGCTCCTCAGCAGGCTCCTCGGCGGCGGGCTCGTCAGCGGGAGCCTCGGCGGTAGGCTCGCTGGAGCCGCAGGCGGCCAGGGAGAGGGTCATCATCAGTGCCAGCAGCAGGGCAAGCAGCTTTTTCATTCTCAATTCCTCCAGACAAAATCGATTTTGACTCCGGGGGGAGTCTCCATTCAAGTCTGCATCATGGTAACACATTAGCAGACTAAAGTAAAGAGGTTTCCCGGGAAATTTCCACTCCGGATGGCACAAGATTTTTGGGGGTTCCGGTCGGGAGGTTGTGATTTCTGACGGGGTGACCCGGTCATTGCGGCGGGCTGTTTCACAAATCGATTCCGTAGGGGCGATTCACGAATCGCCCGTCTGCGGCAGGCCACTGTCACCGGCGGGGGCAAGCCCCCGCCCTACGGCATTCGGTAATTACGGCGGGCCGTTCCTGAACGGCCCCTACAGGGCATTGCCGGTTCGTAGGGGCGCACATTGTGCGCCCGCCGGTTCCCGCAACACCCGGTTCGTAGGGGCGATTCACGAATCGCCCGTCTGCGGCGGGCCGCTGTCACCGGCGGGGGCAAGCCCCCGCCCTACGGCGTTCGGTCAATTTCGGCGGGCCGTTCCTGAACGGCCCCTACAGGGCATTGCCGGTTCGTAGGGGCGCACATTGTGCGCCCGCCGTCTCACAACGCATTTTCATCCCCGGGCAGACAAAACCGCCGCCCCGCCCAACAATCGTCAGGCGCGGCGGCGGCAGACCGTCATGTACTTATCGCGGCACGGTGATCTTCCCCGCCACAGCCGAGGCCGCAGCCGTGGCCGGAGAGGCCAGGAAAATCTCCACCTTGGAGGTGCCCATCCGGCCCAGGAAGTTCCGGTTGTTGGTGGCCACCACCCGCTCGCCGTCGGTGAGGATGCCGCCGGTGCGGCCGCAGCAGAGGCCGCAGCCGGGGTGGGTGATAATCGCCCCCGCCTTTGCCAGAATGTCCAGAGTCCCGTTTTCCAGCGCGTCCAGATACACCTTCCGGCTGGCCGGGGTGACGATCAGCTTGACAAAGGGAGCCACCTGCTTCCCCTTCAGAATCTCCGCCGCCGTCATCAGGTCCTCCAGCCGCCCGTTGGTGCAGGAGCCCAAAAACACCTGGTCGATCTCCAGCCCCTCCAGCTGGGAGACGGGCTTGATCTTGTCCACCTGGGAGGGGCAGGCCAGCACCGGCACCAGCTCCTCCGCCTGATAGTGGATGGTCTTGAGATACTTGGCGTCCCCGTCCCCGTACAGGCTGGTCTCCCGGTCCGTCAGGGGAATCCCGCAGTATTCCGCCGTCTTTTCGTCCGGGGTGAACAGGGCGCACTTGGCCCCCGCCTCGATGGCCATATTGGCCATGGTCATCCGGCTGGCCACCGACATGGCCTCCACCGCAGAGCCGGAGAACTCCAACGCGCAGTAGGAGGCCCCGGCGGCGGTCAGGTCGCCGATCAGCCGCAGAATCACGTCCTTGGAGGTGACGTGCTCCGGCAGCACGCCGTCAATGACCACCTTGATGGTCTCGGGAATCTTCACCCAGAGGGTTCCGGTGCCCAGGATGGCGGCCATCTCGGTGTAGCCGATGCCGGAGGAGAAGGCGCCCACGCAGCCGTAGGTGGTGGTGTGGCTGTCGGTGCCGAAGACCACATCGCCCGGCTTCACATACCCCGCCTCGGTCATCAGCTGGTGGCAGATGCCGTCGGAGCGGTGGACGTGGGTCAGGCCGTACTGGTCGGCGAACTGGTCGCCGATCCGGTGGTGACGGGGGTCGTCCAGCTGGCTGGCCGGCACCAGATGGTCATAGATCAGCACCACCTTGTCCGGGTCCCAGAGTTTGGTAAAGCCCATCTCCTCGAACTTGTCCTTGACAAAGGGAATGAAAATATCGTGAATCATCACCCGGTCCACATTGACGGTTACGATGTCTCCCGCCTTGGCGTCGGGCAGGCCGGTGTTCCGGCGGATCAGTTTTTCTATGAAGGTCGCTGGCATGGCTCTCTCCTTTTCCTATGGTGCAGGTTCGTCTGTGCGGGCCGTTCCTGAACGGCCCCTACGGGCAGCACCGGTTCGTAGGGGCGATTCACGAATCGCCCGTCTGCGGCGGGCCGCTGTCACCGGCGGGGGCAAGCCCCCGCCCTACGGCGTTCGGTCAATTTCGGCGGGCCGTTCCTGAACGGCCCCTACAGGGCATTGCCGGTTCGTAGGGGCGCA
>JBJDXT010000177.1:0-18626 GCA_051866795.1 Candidatus Onthomonas sp.
TCGTTGCCCACCACCAGCTGGCCCTGATAGGCGCAGAAGGAGACGCCCACCACGGGGATGCCCCGCTTACCGGCCTGGCCGATGTGCTGGATGAAGTCGATATGGTTGTTGCCGAAGCCCTCGGTGGTGATGATGCAGCCGTCAATGTCCAGAGACTCCAGCAGGGAGCCCAGGCGCTCAGAGACCCACAGCTTTTCGTCGTTGACCTGGGGAGAGCCGACGAACACCACGCCCACCAGATCCAGCTCGGCGTCCGCGGCCAGGCCCTCTACGAGAGGCTCCCGAATGTAGTGACGAGTCATCTCCTTGGTGGCGGGGCCGATGCAGGTCAGCGCGTGGATGGAGCCGTCCCGCACCTGATTGGGAGTGAGGATGATGGGCACATTGCCGCAGTCCACGTTCTTCTGGCCGCCCAGAATGCCGCAGGGCTCGGTGGGGCAGATCACGTTGTCGTGCATGGCGCCCTGGCCCATGATTTCCTTGACCAGAACCACACGGGGATTGCCCCGGCGGCGGACATCCTCACAGATCTCCTCTCGGACGACCTCACCGTCATACTTCTTCAGCTCGTCGCGGACTGCCTGAATGATGTAATCCTGGCACTTGTGGGCGGCAAAGGGGCCGGGCCGGGTCATGCCGGACAGGCGCTGAATCACCGCATGGCAGCGGATGATGATGTCGTTTTCATCCGCGCAGCCGGGGTGGCCGAAGTACATCTTCTCATCCAGGAAGCCCTCGGAGGAGCCGAACTCATGGACCTGAACGCCGTCCTCATCCACGCCGGTGAGCATAAACACCACGCCGTCAGCCACCTTGGTAACGCCGCTGCCCAGCTCTCCCTCCACCTTGGTGGCGATGGGGCAGACGTCCATAATGGTTTCGGTGTAGATATGGCGCTGATTGGGATAGATCACGTCCAGCTTCATGCTCTTGCACAGGGGATCCTCCAGCACCGCCCTGTCCACGATGGAGCCGTCAATGGTGATCTTGCCGTCCCGGATGCTGGTCTCGGTGCCGATCTCCGCGTCGGTGATCCTGATGTGCTTTTTCACCAGGGTGCGGATGACCTTTTTCTCTCCGGCGGGCTCTGCCGCGGGCTCCGCCTCCGGAACAGGGGCTGCTGCCGGAGCCGGTACGGGGGCGCCGGCGGAAAATACCGGGATGTCCATGACCAGGTTTTCCAGCTTTTCGGCCTTGCCGATTTCAATGTGAATCATTCCGTTTCCTCCCACTCTTGCTTGAATTACGGGAGCAAAAGCCTCCGCAGGTTTCGATGTCTCTTCTGCCGGGGCAGGGGCCGTTTTCTCCGGCTCGTTGACCTTGTCCAGCACCTCACGGGTGATGGGCGTCAGGGCCTCCACATCGGTCAGCAGGGTGGAGCCCAGAACCTGCTCGATGCGCAGGCCGTCGTCGCTGAGGGTGAGCAGGCCGGCCTCCACCATGTCGTCAAACAGGGTGGGATCCTCCAGATCAGCAGCGCTGATCACCAGCCCCTTCTGTCTCCGGCAGCAGAAAATGGCCGGGTCCTTCAGGTGCTGCTGCAGGGTTTCTTTTGTAATCGACATATGATTTCCTCCTCAATTCAGGTGTTTTACGAATGGATGCGGCGGACCAGCGGATGGTTGACCGCCCGCAGCGCTCCGTCAGTACAGTGATAGACCGGCAGCCCCAGTTTGGGCGCGCAGGACATCACTGTGTTGGAGCAGTCGGTGCAGTTGCTGATGAGCACCGCCTGAGCGCCGGCCTTTTTCAGCGCCAGAACCTTCTGCACCTGGCCCGGGCAGCGGCCGGGATTCTCACATTTCAGACTGCCCTTGACCTCGACGGCCTGCTTGCAGCGCTGAACGCCCACAACCTCGCTGCCCATGCTGGCGGCGATCTCCTCCAGACGCGCCTGATTGGCGCCGCAGGCACAGACCAACAGTCCCAGTTTTTCGGGGCCTTTCAGAAAGCACTCGGCGGCGATCAGTCCGCCGGTGGTCTTAATGACTGGCGCCTCCGGACAGGTGCGCTTTCCGGTAAAGGGTCCTCCCATAATCAGCTCTCCATAGCCGGGGGCAAGGCCGCCGGCCCGCTGGAACATGGCGCCCACGGAAATGCCCAGGGGGACATTGCGGAATGCCTGGATCAGATTTTCATTGTGCTTCAGCTTACCGGCCACCGTCATGTCCTTGTCAATCAGGGGCTTTTTCAGATCCACCGCCTCCTGCACCCGGCAGACGGTCTCGGCATTGACCACCACCGCGTCCGCCTCCAGGGGAAGGCTGTTCACGCCCAGCAGCTTGCCCAGCACCTCCCGGACAATAGCCCGCTCCTCTCCCATGGGGTATTGGTCAGGCAGGGTGACAATGCGGATGCCGGAGGTTGGAAGGGCTTCCCGCAGCTTCGCAATGGCTGCCCCGTGCTTTTCCTTAATGGCAATGACGCCCTCGGCAGCGTTCATCACCTCCACCAGGATTTGCAGCCCCCGGATCAGCTGTCCGGGGTTTTCCTCAATGGCGGCAATATTGTGGCACAAAACCGGCTCGCACTCGGCGGCGTTGACGATCACCGTGCCGCCGGCCTGAAAGGGCTTGCCAAGCTTGGCATAGGTGGGAAAGCCCGCGCCGCCCAGGCCGACTATGCCGGCCTCCTCAATCAGCTCCAGCGGATCACTTCCTTTCAGCGGAAGAAAATCCGGAGACTGGTTCCGGTCTGCCAGTACCGCAATTTGAGAATCGGTGATATCCTGGACTACACCGGAGACACTGGAAAACAAATTTGCGCCGAGGCTGTTCTCTGGCTTCCTTGCCAGCAGCGCTCCGCGCAAAATGGAATCACCCATTGATACTACAGGCACGGCTGGCGCGCCGATGTGTTGTTTCAATGGATAACGAAACAGGTTCTCTTGCATTCAAATCGCCTCGTTTATCTCTCGAAGTCAAAGTGATTATAACCGGAATCCGTTCATTTGTATAACGACACTTTTAGCCGCCAGACATGACAAGCTTTCATGCCTGAGCGGAAGAGAATCGGATGGGGGCAGGGGCCGCCGCCCGATTTTTCCGACAGATTTCGTTGACATTTTTATGAATACTTGCTATATTGTTTTTGTTTCAAAAGAATACGATGCAGGACAAAGACGTTCCAGCTGCACTGCGGCAGCGGAACGTCTTTTTGATTCTGCCCGCCCTATGACGGACAGACCAGGCCTTTCAGGAAAACGGGCATCAGCCGGTTTCCGGTTTCTGTCAGGCTGCCCGTATTTTTATGGATGCACCAGTCATAGAGGAACCCCCGCTCGATCATGGCGTAATCCTCCATCAGCTTCTCTGCGGGCTCCCCGGAGGAGAATTCCCCGGACTGCAGGCCTTCGGACATGATCTGCTCCACCAGACGGTAATAAAGCCGGTCCCGATTGAGCAACGCTTTGTTTCCGCTGTCGATCATCTCCTCGGAGTAAAGATAGGCCAGTAGTTCGACGGGAATCTTGTTCTCAATCATGGTAAACAGCTCCCGGTTTAGCATAACCAGTTTCTGAAAAGCAGTCAGCGCGGGATTCATTTCGGTAATCAGCTCAGAATACCGCCGGTCAAACAGGTCAGACAGGGTGTACAGCAGCGCCTCCTTGGAGGGAAAATATCGCAGAAACTCGTCCTGGGTAACGTTTGCCTCGGCCAGGATTTCGTCCAGCGTGGTCTCCTGATACCCCCGTCTGCGAAACAGCTCCCATGCGGCGTCAATGATCTGCTCCTTTTCGTTTTTGGAGGCTTGCCGGGCCTTCCTGCCCAACAGGAAACCGTAGCGCAGAGGATCCCGCTCGTCCAGCACCCATTCATTGTAACCGGTAATATATGCGCTGCCTGTAATTCGGGGAATCACCGCTTTCCTGCCGTCTATGTCGATTTCCGCTGTGATCACCCCACGGAAGAGGGAGCCGGTAATGCTCTCATAGACAAATTCCCGGCCGGGCGCCAGATGGCCCTTGGTGTACAGAGCCGCCAGCTTTGCGCTGGTTCCGGTACCACAGGGAGAGCGGTCGGCCTGGGCGTCTCCAAAAATCACCACGTTTTTCCGGTCCGCGGCGGGACTTTCCGAGGGACCGTAGATCTCCACCAGATCTACCGTGTTGATGTTCAGATAGGGATGCTGAATGTGGATGGTCCGGTTGATTTTATCCCGGAGGCGCATTCCGAAGTCGGTGAGCCGCTCCAGGTTTTCCTGCCGGAGATCCAGCCCCACCTGTTCCGAATCCACCAAGGCGAAAAAACTGCCGCCAAAGGAAATATCAAAGGGAACCGTCCCGTATTCCCCCAGCTCCAGGGTCAAATTCTCTTTATACAGGAAGGAGGGAACATTCAGAATGCTGACCTCCACTGCCCGGCCCTGCTCCACCTTGACCTGGGCCCGAATCAGACCTACAGGCGCTTCCAGGACGACCTCTGTGTACGGCTCTGTTACCGGCACCATTCCCGTTTCCACCGCCACGGCGGCACTGCCGATGCTGCCATGGCCGCACATATTTAAATATCCGCCGCTGTCCATAAAGATGACGCCCAAATCTGCCTCAGGGCTGACCGGATCAGTCAGCAATGCGCCGAACATGTCCCGATGGCCTCTGGGTTCCAGCATCAGTGCCCTGCGGTAGTGATCAAAATGCTTTTCCAGGTACTCCTTGCGCTCCATCATGGAGCTGCCCTGAAGAGCCGGAAATCCGTCGTAAATAATACGGGTGGGCTCTCCCATGGTGTGGGAATCAATTACCTTGAATGTCTGACCTACCGTTTTCTTCACTGCACAAAGCTTCATACGCTGTCTCTCCTCTGCGCGCATGGGAAGTACCCGCTGCCGTGCGGCTTCTGAACGAAAATTAGATGGGCTTATTATACAACCGCCTATTTCAGATGTGAAATGGAGAAGTGGCATTATAAGAATGAGCTTTTCTCATGAAAGGAGATTCCATGGATATCAAAAAGCTTGAACTGTTTGCTGACGTGGCCGAGACCAGGAACTTCACAAAGAGCGGAGACCGCATAGGCTATACCCAGTCTGGCGTCAGCCATATTTTGAAGTCCCTGGAAACGGAGATAGGGTTCTCTCTGTTTGTACGCTCCAAGCAGGGGGTTCACCTGACGAGGAACGCGGAGCTGCTCCTCCCGCTGGTTCACACGCTGCTGTCTGCCAATGAGAACCTGGTTCAGACCATCAACGACATCAACGGGGTAGACTCGGGAAGTCTGGTCATCGCGTCCTTTGCCAGTATTTCCATCCACTGGCTTCCCAAAATCATACGGCGCTTTCAGGAGATCTACCCGGGCATTACCATCAGCCTGATGGAAGGTGGCACCGATGAAATCGTGGATTGGGTTGCCAATAACCAGGCGGATTTCGGCTTTATGAGCCAAAGAAATACCAAAGGGCTGGAATGGATCTCTCTCTGCGATGACCCGCTGATGGCGATTGTACCCAAGGACTATCCCGTTCCGGAGGACCATCGCTTTCCCATTGCAGAATTTCAGGGACAGCATTTTATTATCTCAGCCATGGGAACGGATTATGATGTGCATTACGCCCTGGATTCTGCCAACGTAACCCCGAATATTCACTTTACTTCTAAGGACGACCATGCGATTATCTCTATCGTGTCCAATCATTTGGGCATCAGTATCCTCCCCCAGCTGGTCATTCGGGGCCATGAGGATCAGATTCAGGCCTATCCACTCAACCCGTTTTGCTCCAGAAATCTGGGGATTGCCGTCAAGTCCAGACAGGGGATGTCTCCTGCGGCCAAGAAGTTTCTCCGCTTAACCCAGGAAATTCTGCCCGAAATCCTGTGAAAGAATCATAGTTGCCAGCTGCCGCAATACCAGGGCATTGCGTTCTATCTGCCATTCCGATAGAAAACGTATTTGTCTCTGACAGCATTCTTCCAATGTTCTCGTGCTGCACCAGCGATATCAACTGCGCATAGGGCGCCCAGAAAGCGCACTGCAATTTCTCTTTTTGTTTGAGTCTGTTCTGGTTGTTGGCATGAGGCTGCGTCGGACAAGTCATATGGAACAGATGGATCTCATGAAGCAAACTGTCTGCCATGCAGACCTGGAGGCATACCGCTGTCCATTGGCAATGCTCATATATACGCCCAATCATAGTGCTGAACTACCGCAGAGAGGGGGGAGCCCTCTGATCCGGAATGTCATCTCGGAAGATCTGACGTTGTGGAAACCCATTGTGGCGGGCGCGATTACGGCCGTCAGTCTGTCAAAAGGCCCTGGTGCTCAACTGATGAGCGCCAGGGCCTTTAGTGGTTGTATCCAATTGTTGACGCCTCAGGCGGAAAACAAATGGTAGCCACGCGGGTACCGGTTTTTTGGGGCTTCAATTTTGGCATTGGTGTGAGTCAGAGGCTTTTCTGTAGGGCAGATAACCACGTCAGCAGCCTTCATGGCAGCGGCAATGGCTCTGGGCAGCTCCTGGCCGGAGACCTCCCGCTCCTGCATCACCATGAGCATGGTCTCGCAGCCCAGCGCTTTGGCGCCCTCCTAAAGTGCCTTGCCCATGGTCAGCCGGCTGTCGTCGGTGACAATGAGAACCTTCTCCTCCGGCTTGACAGCCGGGCAGGCGGTCATTGCATTTTTTGCGATCTCTTTTCCTTCCATGAGAACGATATCCGCTCTTTCCAATCCGCCGCTGCAAAGCAGATTATACGTCGGTAACCTCGGAGATGACCCGGGCCAGCAGCGTTCGGGGCAGCACTACCAGTTGACCGGCCTTTTCCGCAGACATCCGCTTCATCTCCTGCGTAAAGCCGAGGGGGCACATTCTGGGAGGTCAGGCTGTAATCTGTGCAGGCAAACTGCCCCTGCCTTTAGGGGAGCGCGACAGCTTTCGTTCCGCTTTGCAGGCTGTTGGACAGAGCGCAGAGCGCCAGTGCAGCACAGCAGAGCGAGAGGCTGCCGGCCAGACAATAAAATAATGACATAAAATCCAATGAAAACATACCGCAGTTACATTTTGAAATGATATAATAAATTTTGACCAGTAATAGGGAGAACTGCGCTTTTCAGCGAGGAGAATGGATATGTATAAGGTATTTCTGGTAGAAGACGAGATCATAGTGCGGGATGGACTGAAAACGATTGTGCCGTGGCAGCAGTATGGCTTCATGCTGGTGGGCGACGCCTCCGACGGAGAGACTGCCCTGCCGCGGATCCGCCAGACTCGTCCGGATATTCTGATTACGGACATCCGTATGCCCTTTATGGATGGTCTGGCCCTGGCACGGATCGTGCGCGGTGAGATGCCCAATATCCGGATCATCATCCTCTCCGGCTATGATGACTTCGCCTATGCCCAGCAGGCGATTCAGGTGGGGGTGGAGCGGTATCTCCTCAAACCGATTACCAAGGCCACGCTGATCAAAACCCTCTCTGAGCTGCGGGAAAAGATAGACGCCGAACAGGAGCAGGCGGTCTATTACGAAAAATTCCGGACAGAGGCACAGGAATATGAGCAGTTTTCCCGCCGACGCTTTTTTGAGCGGCTGGTTTCCGGCCAACTTTCTGTTTCGGAAATCTATGAGCAGGCGGCCGGTCTGGGGCTGGATGTATCTGCCGACCGGTATAATATTGTCCAGTTTACCCTGCAGCAGGGCAGCTCTGACCAGTATTTTGAGCCGCTGACCCAGCTTCAGGACGAGCTGATTCAGGCCCTGGGCTGCTGCCCGGAGATCCTGCTGTTTCGCTGGAACCTGACCACCTATGCCGCCCTGATCAAGGGCCATGAGCAGGACATTGAGGAAAACACCCGCCGCTGCGTGGAGAGCATCGCCCGCCGCTGCGAGGGCGCGCCTGCCGCCATTGAGTGGTATGTGGCGGCTGGAAAGCCGGTGTCCCGCCTTTCTCTGCTGCCTGGATGTTTTACCGGGGTGAGCCGGCTGCTGTCCTACCGCTTTCTGTATCCCCAGGAGCACCTGCTCACCAATCATGACAATCTGACCTTGGATACCGGAGAGGAGGAACACAAGCTCCAGAATCTGGATATCTCCTCCATCGACCCGGCCAGGATCAACAACTTTCTCCAGACCGGCCTGCACAGCGAGGTCGAGGACTTTGTAGCGGAATATATCCAGAGCATTGGGGCGGAGGCCATGAAGTCCATGCTGTTTTGCCAGTATATCCTGCTGAGCATCCGCTTTACAACGACAGCCTATGTGGAGAATCAGGGCCTGTCCAGAGAGCGGCTGCTGGACTGCATCTCCGCCCAGAGCCCGGTGCCACAGATTCACACCCTGGACCAGATTAAGGAGTACATCAGCGCATTACTCGCCTGTGCTATCGACCTGCGGGAGGAGAGCAGTGCAGGACGCTACCACAGTCTGATGGCCCAGACCAGAGAATACATTGAACAGCACTACACGGACGAGTCCCTTTCGCTAAATACAGTTGCCAGGGCAGTCAACCTGTCTGCCAGTTATTTCTCCGCCCTGTTCAGTCAGGAGATGGGCAAGACCTTTACCGAGTATGTGACAGAAAAGCGGATGGAGCGGGCCTGCACCCTGCTGCGCACCACCAAGATGCGCTCCAGCGAGATCGCCTTTGCTGTGGGCTATCGGGACGCACACTATTTCAGCTTTCTGTTTAAAAAGACGCAGGGCTGTACGCCCAGGGATTACCGCTCCGGCGTCGCGGGGGCGAAACGATGAGAAATCCGCAGCTGAATCGGGAGGAGAAAAAGATTTCTCTGCAGAAGTGGCTGGGAAAGCTGGTCTATGCCTGTGTCATTCCCATGATTCTGGTCACCTGTCTGTTGCTGGGAGAGCTGCTGACCTATACCCAGCATTACCAGTCCCTGATGCACAACGTCACCATGGCCTCGGAATTTAACCAGAGCTTTAAAACAAATGTGGACCTGGTGATGTACTACTATGTGGTGGGGAGCAAATATTCCACCGGACTGCCTATTGAGGAGGTTCAGTCCGCTCAGGCTCTGGCCAAGGAGCTGATTGAGACGACCACGGACAAGAATTCCAGAAAGGCGATTGAGAGTGTGCTCAGCCTGAGTGAGAGCCTGGAGGAGAAAATCTACCTCATCGCCGAAACAGAGAGCTACGACGAGCGGCAGACTCAATTGGAATACAACATTTATATTCTGACCGATCTGATCCAGGAGTATATGTACACCTATCTGTACTACGAGGCGACCCAGCTCAATTCTCTCCAGGCGGAGCTGCTGGTGCAGATACAGCGCCAGCTGGTGATACTTGCTCTTGTGGTGGCAGTCCTGCTGCTGGTGCTGAGCCTTCATGTGCGCCGTATGACACAGACGCTCTCCAAGCCCATCGACGTCCTGTGCAGCCGGGTGAAGGCCATCGGCGAAGGTGACCTGACCCCGCGTCCGGCGGCCTCCAGTGAGGTGACAGAGGTTCAGGTCCTGAGCGAAGGCTTTGAACGGATGGTGGAACAGCTTAACGATCTGGTGCATCAGAACCGTCAGGAGCAGATCAGCCTGCGCAAGGCGGAGCTGGCCCTGCTCCAGGCGCAGATCAACCCTCATTTCCTCTACAATACGCTGGACACCATCGTCTGGCTGATTGAGACAGAGCAGAGCGGTCTGGCAGAAGAGATGGTCACCAACCTGTCTGCCTTCTTCCGCTCCTCCCTCAGCAGCGGCCGGGATGTCATCACCCTGGGGGAGGAGGAGAACCATGTCCGCAGCTATATGGAGATCCAGCAGGTGCGCTACCGGGATATTCTCACCTATTCTGTCCAGATTGACAGCGCTCTGCGCAGCTGCCGCATTCCCAAGCTGACCCTCCAGCCTCTGGTAGAAAATTCCCTGTATCACGGCATCAAGCTCAAACGAGGCCAGGGCTTTATCTCAGTCACCGGCCGGGCGGAGGGAGCGGATATTCTCCTGACTGTCCGGGATACCGGCGTGGGCATGACTCCGGAAAAGCTCCGGCAGGTGCGTGCCTCCCTGGAGGGGACTGACCGCACCGGCTTCGGACTGGTCACGGTACACGAGCGGATTCAGCTCCTCTTCGGCAGGCCCTACGGCCTGGAGGTGGACAGTGATTTCTCAGGCACAACCGTGACGGTGCGTATTCCCCAGAGCCAGACGGTGTCAGACCCGCTGGAGCAGCAGGAGGCGGAAGCATGAGAAAGAAGATTGTGATATTGCTGGCCCTGCTGTGCCTGACCTTTTCCGCCTGTGCCGATGGGGCGGCGGAGGAGACGCCTGAAAAGAAGGAACTGCTGGTCATCGGCTTTTCCCAGACAGGCTCTGAGTCTGACTGGCGGGTGGCGAATTCTGAGTCCATTAAAAGCGTTTTTACCGAGGAAAACGGCTATGAACTCATCTTCAATGACGCCCAGCAGAAGCAGGAGAACCAGATCCGGGCGCTGCACACCTTTATCCAGCAGCAGGTGGACTATATCGTGTTCAGCCCCATCACGGAAAACGGCTGGGAGGATGTGCTGACCGAGGCGAAAAACGCCGGCATTCCGGTCATTGTGGTGGATCGAAAGGTTGATGTGGAGGATGATTCCCTGTATACCGCCTATGTGGGCTCTGATTTCCAGGCGGAGAGCGCCGCAGCTGTCCGATGGCTCCAGGACTATCTGGACCGGCAGGGCAGGGGAGAGGAGACGCTGAACATTGTGGAGCTCCAGGGTACGCCGGACTGCACCGCCCAGCTGGGCCGTACTGTCAGCCTGGAGGCGGCCGTGGAGGAAAATGACAACTGGAACCTGGTTGCACAGCAGAACGGGGAGTTTACCAACGCAAAGGCAAAAGAGATTGTAACCGCCCTCATTGAGGAGGGGACGGAGTTTAATGTACTGGTGTGCCAGAACGACAATATGGCTATCGGTGCAATGGAGGCGCTGGATGCGGCCGGTGTGTCCTATGGTACCCGTCCGGGGCAGGTGATTATCCTCTCCTTTGACGCGGTTCGGGACGGTCTGGAGGCCTGCCTGGCGGGGAAGATTGCCTTTGACGCCGAGTGTAACCCCCTCCAGGGGCCCTATGTGGCCGAGATCATCGAAACCTTAGAGGCCGGAGCAGTTCCACCAAAAGAGCGCTATGTGGAGGAGACCACCTTTAATTTTGAGACCATCACAAGGGAGAAAATCGAGTCCAGAGTCTACTAAATACAGAAAAAGCAGCGCCCGAAGCGGAGAGGACTTCGGGCGCTGCTCTGTATCGGAATCAGGATACGAAAGGATCAACGCAATGATGCCGCCGGACATGGACCGGCGCTTTCTTTTTTGACCAGCGTCCAGGAAAGCTTTTGACTTTGACCGGGCTGTCCGCGCAGCATGGCTGCCAACTGCTCCGCCGCCGCCCGACCGAGCTGCTGCCCGCGGTGGGCGAGAGAGGTAATGGGAATCGGACAGGCATCACTGTAGTGGCTGTTGTCAAAGCTGACCACAGAGATATCTTCGGGAACCTGCCGTCCGGAAGAGAGTAGAATTCGAATGAGCGGATGGGCAATCTCGTCATTATAGCAGACAATTGCGGTGCAGCCGGTCAGATACCGGGTCAGGCAGCGGCGCAGAAACTGATCATCTCCGCTGGACAGGAGTGCATCCCTGTCCTCGCTGGTGAACCAGGCCAGGCGGCTCTCCTGCAGGGAGAGTCCGGCGTCCTGCAAGGCATAGGCGTAGCCGCGATACCGCTCGAGTCCCTGCCGGTCGTCACTTTTAAAGATACCGCCAATTCTGGTGTGGCCCAGACCGGCGAGGTAACGGGTCAGCAGATAGCTGCCCCCCTCATTGTCCTCTGAAATACAGACAGATTCCGGCAGTTCGCTGGGGGCGCTGTAGAGAAAGACGGTGGGGATTCCCCGCTGACGCAGCTTTCGGTGCAGATCCAGATTCAGATTGGGCAGGGCAGTGCGCACCCCCTCCATCAGGATGCCGCAGATATCTTCGGAAAGAAGCTGCTCCAGGACAATCCGTTCAGCGCTGGCTCTATTCCGGGTGGAAAAAAGCACCGGCGTAAGGCCGTTAGAGTACAGAACGTTCTGAATATCGTCCAGGACGAGGGGAGAGAGATAGTCGCTGGCAGAAGACAGCACAACGGCGACACGGCGCTGGTGGACAGGCGCCTGAACAAGGTGCGAGCCACTTCCATGCTTTTTTACAATCAGGCCTTCGTCAGCCAGAATTTCCAATGCCCTGCGCACCGTCTGCCGGCAGACGCTGTACTGTCCGGCCAGCGCGGTCTCGGAAGGAAGTTTCCCAGCGGCGGTGTACACTCCGGACTGAATCGTGGCGCGCAGAATATCTGCCAGCTCCTGATATTTCAAAGACATTGCCCCCTCCTTCCCATCTTTTTCCTCTGTTAACAAAATAATTGTAGCATAACAGAGGTAATTGAAAAGGGAAAAAGGGTTGAATGCTTTTGGAACTTTTCTCGTGTATGAACGAAAGAAAAGAACAATATCCGGGTGAAAACAGAACGAGACAATTTGAATCGGAAAGAAAGAAAAGTGTTTTTTTCACCTTGACGAGAAGATAATAACAAATTTTCCATCTTTTGAAAACGTCTATGTCAAAATGACGAAGGTGGAAATGAAGAGAACATCTAAAGAAAACCAACTTTTCAAAAGAAAAATCAAAAGAAAATGAAAATACTGGAAAAGTTGTCTGCTTTTGTTTTGCACGAAAGAAAAAGTTGTCTGTAAAGAAAAGACAAAAATGACGATGAAAAGTTTTGAAACATTGACAAAAATAAAAGGAATACGTATATTTAAGGCAGTAAAGGGAAGACGAGACAGAACTGGCTTCCCGATTATTTCGAAGAAAGAAGGATGAACATGAAAAAACTGCTTGCTATGCTCCTGGCTCTGGCCATGATGCTGAGCCTGGTCGCCTGCGGAGGCGGCTCCTCCTCTCAGCCTGCTGCTGATGAGAAGCCTGCCGCTGAGGAGCCCGCGGAAGAGCCTGCCGAAGAGCCCGCTGAGGAGCCTGCGGAAGAGCCTGCTGAGGAGCCCGCTGCTGACGGCGAACTGATCACCATCGGCTTTGCCCAGGTGGGCCATGAGTCCGACTGGCGTACCGCCTCCACCAAGTCCTGCCAGGACGTGTTTTCTGAAGAGAACGGCTATGAGCTGATCTTCGTGGACTGCGACAACGACTCCGCCACTCAGCTGGAGGCCGTTCGTGGCTTCATCCAGCAGGAAGTGGACTACATCATCATTGACCCCATCGTCTCCACTGGCTGGGACACCGTCCTGACTGAGTGCGAGGATGCCGGCATCCCCGTCATCGTCATTGACCGTACCATCGACGACTCTGACAAGTATGTCTCCTGGGTCGGCTCCAACTTCGAGACCGAGGGTCTGGCCGCCGGCGAGTGGCTGAAGGTCTATGCCGCTGCCAAGGGCATTGAGGAGCTCAACATCCTGGTCATCACCGGCAACGTGGGCGCCTCCGCTGAGATCGGCCGCAGCAATGGCTTCAAGACTATCGCTGACCGCGAGGGCTGGAACATCCTGGACTCTCAGGACGGCAAGTTCACTGAGGCTGATGGCCAGCAGGTCATGGAGTCCTACTGCAAGAGCTATGCGGGCCAGTTCAACGTGGTTGTCTGCCAGAACGATAACGAGGCCTTCGGCGCCATGACCGCTATGGACAACGCCGGCGTCAGCTATGGCGTGGACGGCGACGTCATCCTCATCTCCTTCGACGCCTGCACCGCTGGTCTGGAGCGGGTTATGGCTGGCGACATCAACGCCGACTTCGAGTGCAACCCCCTGGCCGCTCCCTTTGTTGAGGAAGTCATCCAGCAGATCGAGGCCGGTGAGGAGCCTGCAAAGGAAGTCTACATGGTCGAGCACTGGTATGTGAACGAGGACATCCTCTCCACCATCGAGGTCAACGGCGAGACCCAGGATCTGACTGTGGTCACCCAGGAGATCGTTGACGCGCAGTATTAATTCAATCCACCGCAAGGCTCCCTCCCGGGCAGGGAGGGAGCCTGTTTTAAATCTGAAGGAAAATCTGGCGCTGATGGACAAGGATAACAGTGGTTGCCCTTGTCCATTGCCGCCCGAAGAAAGGTGGCAGACAGATGGAAAATAACGTGGTGTTGACGATGCGGGGAATCTGCATGACCTTCCCCGGCGTCAAGGCACTGGATCATGTGGATCTGACCCTACGCAAAGGCGAGGTACACGCCCTGATGGGTGAAAACGGCGCCGGCAAATCCACCCTGATCAAGTGCCTCACCGGCATTAACAATTTTGAAGCGGGAGAGATCCGGCTGGAGGGCATTGACGGCCCTGTTCGCAACCACTCCACCCTGGACGCCCAGAGAAAGGGCATTTCCACCGTGTATCAGGAGGTCAACCTGTGCCCCAACCTGAGCGTGGCGGAGAATCTGTATATCGGCCGGGAGCCTAAGACAAAGCTGCATACCATTGACCGGAAGGCTATGATAGCAGGGGCTCAGCGGATTATGGAGGAACTGGAGATCCATATCGATGTGACCCAGAATCTGGAGAACTACTCCCTGGCCATTCAGCAGATGATCGCCATCGCCCGGGCGGTGGATATGAAGTGCAAGGTGCTGATCCTGGACGAACCCACCTCCTCTCTGGACGACAATGAGGTGGAGAAGCTCTTTCGGCTCATGCGCCGCCTGCGGGACGAGGGGGTCAGTATCGTCTTTGTCACCCACTTCCTGGAGCAGGTCTATGCCATCTGTGACCGGATCACTGTGCTGCGCAACGGCCAGTTCGTGGGTGAGTATCCGGTGGCGGAGCTGCCCCGGGTCAAGCTGGTGGCGGCCATGATGGGCAAGGACTTTGACGACCTGGCGGACATCAAGCCGGAGGGCGGCGTTGACCTCAGCGGCGCCGAGGTTATGATCGATGCCAAGGGGCTGAGCCATAAGGGGACCATCAAGCCCTTTGATCTGGAAATCCGCAAAGGCGAGGTAGTGGGCCTCACCGGCCTGCTGGGCTCCGGCCGCAGCGAGCTGGCCCGGACCATCTACGGCGCGGATAAGGCCCAGACCGGCACCCTGAAGGTGAAGGGCCAGGAGGTCAAGATCAACGCCCCCATCGACGCTATGAACCTGGGCATGGGCTTGCTGCCCGACGACCGGAAAGCGGAGGGCATCATCGGCGACCTGTCCGTGCGGGAGAATATCATCCTGGCCCTCCAGGCTAAGCGGGGCATGTTCAAGCAGCTGCCTCGGGCCAAGATGGAGGAGATTGCCGATGAGTACATCAAGCTGCTCCAGATCAAGACCGCCTCGCAGGATACGCTCATCAAGCAGCTCTCCGGCGGCAACCAGCAGAAGGTGATTCTGGCCCGCTGGCTGGCCACCGACCCGGACTTCCTGATTTTGGACGAGCCCACCCGCGGTATTGACGTGGGCACCAAGACGGAGATTCAGAAGCTGGTGATCCAGCTGGCCCAGGAGGGAAAGAGCCTGATCTTTATCTCCTCCGAAATTGAGGAGATGCTCCGTACCTGCAACCGGATGGCCGTTCTGCGCGACGGCGCCAAAATCGGTGAGCTGGACGGCGAGCTGACCCAGGAGCGGGTCATGGCCGCCATCGCCGGAGGAGGTGAATGAGGATGAACGCAATCAAAAAGATTACCAAGATGCGGCTGTTTCTCCCTGTTTTCTGTATGATTCTGGTGATGGCAGTCAATATCATTGCCGACGTTGCCGCAGGAAAGTTTGCCTTTGACTTTTTCACTATTTCTGTGCAGAACGGCACCCTGTACGGCCGGCTCATCGACATCCTCAACCGCGGCAGCGAGACAGCCATTCTGGCCATCGGCATGACGCTGGTGGTCTCCTGCTCCGCCGGTACCGATATCTCGGTGGGCTCGGTCATGAGCCTCTCCGCCTCCTTCTGCTGCATGCTGCTGGCGGGCTATGGCGTCTCCTCCATCTCCAGCCAGTCGGAGATGGCAGCTCCCCTCATCGTGGGCGTGCTGGGCTGCCTGCTGATGGGCTGCCTCTGCGGCGCCTTCAACGGCACCCTGGTGGCCTATCTGAATATCCAGCCCATGGTGGCGACCCTGATCCTCTATTCCGCGGCCCGGGCCATCGGCCTGCTGCTGTGCAACAACCTGATCGTCTACATCCGAGTGCCGGAATATGCCATCTTCGGCAGCTATCTGGGCCCCATCCCCACCCCCATCATTATCGCTGCCATCTGTGTGGTAGTGGTCTCTCTGGTGCTGAAAAAGACAGCCATGGGCCTGTATATCCAGTCCGTGGGTATCAACCGGAAGGCCTCCCGGATCGCCGGCCTGAACTCCCAGCGGATTATTTTCCTGTGCTATGTGCTCTGCGGCCTGTGCGCCGGCATTGCCGGTCTGGTAAACTCCTCCCGGATCACCTCTGCAGACTCCAACAACATCGGCCTGAACTATGAGCTGGACGCCATTCTGGCGGTGGCTCTGGGCGGCAACAGCCTGGGAGGCGGCAAGTTCAACCTCACCGGCTCCATCATCGGCGCCTACACCATCCAGGCCATCAACACCACACTGCTGGCCCTGGGCGTCTCCACGGCTCAGGCCCCTGTGTTCAAGGCCATCGTGGTCATTCTGATTGTGGCCATCCAGGCGCCCCCTGTCCAGGAGTACTTCAAGAGCCGGAAAGCCAAGCGTGCGGTCCAGCAGGGAAAGGAGGCAGCCAGCGTATGAAAAAGCCTGAGAATGCGCTGAAGGAGCGCAGACAGATTAACAGCAATACACTGCTGCTCTATATCACCATAGCTCTGTTTATCATCATGTATGCCATTGGCTGTGTGATCTACGCCGACAAGGGCTTCACTCATTTCCAGACCTTCCTGAACATCCTGATCACCAACGCCGGACTGATCTGCGTGGCCTGCGGCATGACCTGCGTCATGCTGACTGGCGGCATCGATATCTCAGTGGGCTCTCTCATCGCCATGGACTGCATGATTCTGGCGGTGGGTATGGACCGGTGGGGTATGAATCCCATCCTGCTGTGCGTGCTGGTGCTGGTCATCGGCATCGTCTTTGGCCTGGTGCAGGGCTTCTGCGTGGGCTATCTGCAGATTCAGCCCTTTATCGTCACCATGGCGGGCATGTTCTTTGCCCGGGGCATGACGGCGGTTATCTGCACCGATCAGGTCTCCGTTCCCTCTGACAGCCTGTTCTATACCTGGGCAAACCTCAAGATCAAT
Source organism: Candidatus Onthomonas sp. (assembly GCA_051866795.1). GTDB lineage: Bacteria > Bacillota > Clostridia > Oscillospirales > Oscillospiraceae > Onthomonas. Next base: position 17,168 of record JBJDXT010000177.1, read on the forward strand.
CTGCCCTTTGGTGGCTACTATAACAAAAAGGGAATTCTCCAGGTACCCTATATCCGGGTGGGTGTGGTCATCGCCCTGATCGTGCTGGTAATTATTTTCCTGGTGCTGCGCTATACCAAGTTCGGCCGCAGCCTCTACGCCGTGGGCGGCAGTGAGCAGTCCGCCGCTATGATGGGCCTTAACGTCAAGGCCACCAAGCTGAAGGCCTATGTCCTCTCTTCCTTCCTGTGCTCGGTGGGCGGCATCTGCTACTGCCTGAATACCATGTCCGGTTCCGTTCAGCAGGCCACCGGCCTGGAGATGGACGCCATCGCCTCCTCGGTCATTGGCGGCACGCTGCTCACCGGCGGCGTTGGCAACGTCATCGGCTCTTTCTTCGGCGTGCTCATCAACGGCACCATTTCCAGTCTGGTCAAGACCAACGGCAAGCTGCTGTCCTCCTGGGCCAACATCGCCACTGCCGCCCTGCTGTGCTTCTTCATCGTGCTGCAAAGCGTCTTCGCCCGGCTGAAAGAGCGGAAAAAGTGAGGGCTGAACCTTGAACAGACAGGAAAATGGTCAATCTATCGCCCGGGGAGACATCTCCCTGGGCATCGAATTCGGCTCCACCCGCATCAAGGCGGTGGCCATCGACAGCCGGCACATTCCCGTCGCCTCCGGCGACTACACCTGGGCCAGCCGCTATGAAAACGGCGTCTGGACCTATGATCTGGAGGAGGTCTGGTCCGGCCTCAACGCCGCCATCGCCGCCATGCAGGCGCAGCTGCCCGAGGACGCTCGGCTCTCTGCCATGGGCATCTCCGGCATGATGCACGGCTATCTGGCCTTTGACGCGGACTGGAATCTGCTGGTACCCTTCCGCACCTGGCAGAACACCATCACCGGTGAGGCGGCGGCCCAGCTCACCGCCCGCTTCGGCTTTAACATTCCTCAGCGCTGGAGCATCGCCCACCTCTATCAGGCCATGCTCAACGAGGAGGAGCACGTGGGCAGGATCGCCCACATCACCACCCTGGCAGGCTACGTCCACTTTATGCTGACCGGCGAGAACGTGCTGGGCATCGGCGAGGCCTCCGGCATGTTCCCCATCGACAGCGACACGCTGGACTATGACGAAACTATGCTGAACCAGTTTTCCACGCTGGTCTCTGAGATGGGCTATTCCTGGAGCATCCGGGAGGTCCTCCCTAAAGTGTTGCCGGCCGGAGAAAAGGCAGGCCGGCTCACCGGGGACGGCGCTGCCCGTCTGGAGGGACAGATCCCGGAGGGGATCCCCTTCGCGCCTCCTGAGGGCGACGCAGGCACCGGCATGACCGCCACCAACTCGGTGGCCCCCCGGACCGGCAACGTCTCCGCTGGTACCTCTATTTTCTCTATGGTGGTGCTGGAAAAGCGCCTCTCCAGGGTCTACGAGGAGATCGACCTGGTGACCACCCCCACCGGCAAGCCGGTGGCCATG
>JBJDXT010000178.1:0-18459 GCA_051866795.1 Candidatus Onthomonas sp.
GAGATCGACATTGAGGATCTGATTGAGGAGGAGGACAGCGTCTTTACCCTGTCCCATGCCGGCTATATCAAGCGCACCCCCGTCTCCGCCTATCGGGCCCAGAAGCGGGGCGGCAAGGGGGTCAACGCACAGACCCTCCGGGAGGAGGACTATGTGGAGACCCTGTTCACCTGCTCCACCCATGACCTGATCCTGTTCTTCACCAATCAGGGCCGGGTCCACAGGAGAAAGGGCTATCAGATTCCCGAGGCCAACCGCACCGCCAAGGGCACCAATCTGGTCAACATCCTGCCTCTGGAACCGGGGGAGAAGGTCACCGCCATGATCCACTGCCGGGAGTTCTCCGAGGAGGAGTATCTGGTTTTGGCCACCCGCAACGGCACGGTGAAGCGGATCACCATGAAGAGTATCGACACCGCCCGAAAGGCTGGTATCCGGGCCATTACCCTGGACGAGGGAGACGACCTGATCGCCGTCCGCCGCACCCACGGCCAGCAGGAGATTCTTCTGGCCACCCATGACGGCATGGCCATCCGATTCTCGGAAAACGACGTCCGTTGCATGGGACGGGACGCTGTGGGCGTCCGGGGCATCAAACTCCGGGAGGGCGACTATGTGGTGGGCGCCGAGATCGCCAGCCACGGCGACGCCCTGCTCACCATTACGGAAAACGGCTATGGCAAGCGAACTCTGGTGCCGGAGTACAGCGTCCAGAACCGGGGCGGCTACGGCATGAAGAACTATAATATTACCCCCAAGACCGGCTCGGTGGTGGCCACCGCCATCGTCTACGAGACGGACGACGTGCTCATCATCTCGGATGACGGCACCATTATCCGCACCAAGGCAAGCGGCATCAGCGTCTACGGCCGGGTGACCCAGGGCGTGCGGGTGATGACCGTGGCCGATGGGGTCAAGGTGATCTCTCTGGCCAAGGCACGTCTGGACGAGAACGGAGAGGAGAGCCTCACCGGAGAGGACGATCAGGAATAAGTCCCGGAATCAAAAAAATCCCATCGGGAGGGAGACCTCCTGATGGGAATCTTTCTTTTTCTCAGACTGTGCGTGTTATTTTGAAAATATCTGCTGCGTTTTGCGGTAGGGCGGGGGCTTGCCCCCGCCGGGAGGAGAAGAGAAGTGAAAACAGTAACGTTGTATACCGACGGCGCCTGTGAGGCCGGAAGAGCAAAGCGCCGGTGGCGCTTTGCAGGCCGAGTGGAGATCCGGTGCGGAGCACCAACTGCGCAGGCGGCGGCGGAAGGAGGAAAAAAGTGAAAACGGTAACCTTGTATACCGACGGCGCCTGCTCCGGCAACCCGGGGCCGGGAGGCTGGGCGGCGATTTTGCTCTACGGTGAGTTCAAGAAGGAGCTCTCCGGCGGGGAGAAGAGCACCACCAACAACCGGATGGAGCTGACCGGGGTGATCCGGGGTCTGGAGGCGCTGAACCAGCCCTGTATAGTTGAGCTGTACTCCGACTCCAAATATGTGATTGACGCCCTGGAAAAGGGCTGGGCCAGAGGCTGGCAGCGCCGGGGTTGGGTGAAGAGCGACAAAAAGCCGGCCCTGAACCCGGATCTCTGGCAGCGGCTGCTGGAGCTGTGCGACTATCACACGGTGAATCTCCACTGGGTCAAGGGGCACGCCAGCAATCCCTATAACAACCGCTGCGACGAGCTGGCGGTGGCGGAGTGGAAGAAGCTGCGGTAAGGGCATCAGACGGGCGATTCGTGAATCGCCCCTACGATGATATCACAGGCTGTAGGGGCCGTTCACGAACGGCCCGTCATCTTCACGGAAAAGAAAAATACACGCAGCGGCCTGCATGCTCAGGAACGCTGCGTGTATTTTTTCTTGATCTGGCTCAGATCCGCGCCACGCCGGTGTCCCGGGCGGCCTGAGCCACGGCGGAGGAGACGGCCCCCCGCACCCGCTCATCAAAGGCATAGGGGAGGATATACTCCGGGGAGAGCTCCTCCTCGCTGACCAGACCGGCCAGAGCCTCGGCGGCGGCCAGCTTCATGGCGTCGTTGATGTCGCTGGCCCGGACGTCAAAGGCGCCCCGGAAGATGCCGGGGAAGGCCAGGACGTTGTTAATCTGGTTGGGGAAGTCGGAGCGGCCGGTCCCCACTACGGCGGCCCCGGCGGAGAGGGCTTCGTCGGGCAGAATCTCCGGGGTGGGGTTGGCCATGGGGAAGAGGATAGCCCCGGGGGCCATGGTCTGGACCATCTCGGCGGTGACCATGCCGGGAGCGGAGACGCCGATGAACACGTCGGCCCCTACCAGCATCTCAGCCAGAGAGCCGGCCTTCTTCTCCCGATTGGTGAAGGCGGCGATCTCCTTTTTCGCGTCGTTCAGACCCTCACGGCCCTCATAGATGGCGCCCTTCCGGTCGCACATAATGACGTTGTGCAGGCCCCGGGCCCGGAGCAGCTTGATGATGGCGATGCCCGCCGCGCCGGCGCCGCAGGTGACCACCTTGATATCCTCCATCCGCTTGCCAACAATCTTCAGGGCGTTGGTCAGGGCGGCCAGCACCACCACGGCGGTGCCGTGCTGGTCATCGTGGAAGACGGGGATGTCGCAGCGCTCCTTCAGCTTGCGCTCAATCTCAAAACAGCGGGGAGCGGAGATGTCCTCCAGGTTGATGCCGCCGAAGGAGCCGGCCAGCAGGGCAACCGTGTTGACAATCTCATCTACGTCATGGCTGCGCACGCACAGGGGAACGGCGTCCACATCGCCGAAGGCCTTGAAGAGGACGCATTTGCCCTCCATGACCGGCATGCCCGCCTCGGGGCCGATGTCTCCCAGACCCAGAACGGCGGAGCCGTCGGTGACCACTGCCACCGTGTTCCAGCGGCCGGTGAGCTGATAGCTCTTGGACGGGTCCTTCTGAATTTCCAGACAGGGCTGGGCCACACCGGGGGTATAGGCCAGGGAGAGCGCCTCCTTGTCTTTGACCTCCATCTTGGGCACGGTGGACAGCTTGCCCGCCCACTGGTAGTGAAGCTTCAGGGATTCCTCTGCGTAATTCATTCTTTTTCCGCCTCTCTCAGCGGCGAAAGCCGCTAAAATACTCAAAATCCGCTTTATTATAACCCGCTTTTGCTCAATATGCAATGTGGAGGGCTTGCTGGACGGCGGAAAAACGAGTTTTACATTGTTTTCTATAAAATTTATTGAAATCATGTAAAAAATACGGTATCCTGTAAAAAGAGTATGAAAAAGAGACAGGATGGCCCAATGTGCTGTTTTTCAAACCTGTTCTGTGAGGAGATGAATGGCATGAATTCCCTTCCCCCCGACGCCGACAAGCGGGGCTATCTGCTGGAGGATTTCCGGCTCTTTCACCTGAAGGAGAGCCGGGCCCAGCGGTTTTCCTACCACTATCACGAGTTTGACAAGGTGGTGGTTTTTCTCTCCGGTCAGGTGACCTATACGGTGGAGGGCAAGGCGTATTTTCTCTCCCCCGGGGACCTGCTGCTGGTGCCCCACCACCATATCCACCAGCCGGACATCGGCGGGGCCACCTATGAGCGGTATATCCTCTGGCTGGCCCCAGACTTTCTAGGGGCCAACGGCCTGGAGCCCTGCTTTGTTCGGGCGGCCCAATCCGGTTTTCATCTGATTCGGCCGGGGGAGGAGCGCACCCGGCTGCTGCTGGAAAAGCTGAATGAGCTGGAGCAGGCCCTGGCGGACCGGGAGTCCTTCGGCACAGCGCTTCTGGCCAGAACCTGCTGTATTCAGTTTCTCATCGGCCTGAATCGAGGCAGCCAGGGAAATCTGGCGGCGGAGGACCGGCAGGTCTACCGGTCTGACCCCAAGATTGAGGAGATTCTGGGTTATATCAATGACAATCTGTCTCAGTCTATGACGGTGCAGAGCCTGGCGGAGCGGTTTTATTTGTCTCCCTCTTGGCTGATGCACCGGTTTAAGGAGGTAACGGGATGCACGGTCCACCAGTATATCCTGCAAAAGCGGCTGATTCTGGCGGCTTCCCTGATTCGATCCGGTGTTCCGGTGCTCAAGGCCTCGGTCCAGAGCGGCTTTTCCGACTACTCCACCTTCCTCCGTGCCTTCCGCAGCACTTATCACTGCGCGCCACGGGACTATCGATGAGAGTGAAAGATCCCTTCCAAAACTTTTTGGCCCGATTTTCTGTAAAGCCCTCTTTCCTGACAGAAAGAGCGGGTTTCCGAAGTGGTTCGGCGTTATGTGAACTAATTGTGAATATTCTCCCTTTGTACAGTTTTGCGCAGGCTGTGCAAAACCCTGTGGACAATGTGCAAAAGTGCGTTCCTGGTGGAAAAGTCAGAGAGAGCGCGTACTTTTCCAGTGGGGGCTTTGGATGAATATTCATTCCCGGTTACAGTGCCATAATTTATGTGGAAAAAGTCAGGCCTCCGCTGGTGCGGAGGCCTGACTTTTGGACTGTGTACTTTTTGAGATGGTTAGTTTTGGCTTTCCAGCCGGCCGGAGATGACCTGGGCCACCTTGATGCCGGAGGCACCGGCCTGAGCCAGGCCCCGGGTGGTGCCGGCGCCGTCGCCGATGGCGAAAAAGCCGGGCATGGGGGTCTCCAGCTCGTGGGAGAGCTGAATCCGGCTGGAGTAGAACTTGACCTCTGCACCGTAGAGCAGGGTGTCGTAGTTGGCGGTGCCTGGTGCAAGCTTGTCCAGGGCGTAAATCATTTCAATGATGTCGTCCAGCTGGCGCTTGGGCAGAGCCAGAGACAGGTCGCCGGGGACGGCGGCCTTCAGAGTGGGATGGACGAAGGATTTGGTCATCCGGTGGCTGTTGGTGCGCCGGCCGCCCACCAGGTCGCCGAAGCGCTGGACCAAGACGCCGCCGGCCAGCATATTGCTCAGCGAGGCGATGTGCTTGCCGTAGCGGTAGGGTTCGTTGAAGGGCTCGGTAAACCGGTTGGAGACCAGCAGGGCAAAATTGGTGTTCTCGCTCTGGAGGCTGGGGTCGGAGTAGGAGTGACCGTTGACGGTGTTGATGCCTTCTACGTTCTCCGCCACCACATGGCCGTAGGGATTCATGCAGAAGGTGCGGACCTGGTCGCCGTACTGCTTGGTGCGGTAGACCAGCTTGGACTCATAGACCACGTCGGTGATATGCTGGAACACCTTGGCGGGCAGCTCCACCCGGACGCCGATGTCCACCTGGTTGTTGATCAGGGGAATGCCCAGGCCCTTGCACTCTCTGGCAAACCACTCGGCGCCGGAGCGGCCGGGGGCGGCGATCAGATAGGTGCAGTCAAAATCGCCCTTGTCGGAGCAGAGGCGGTAGCCACCATCAGGCAGCGCCTCAATCTTTTCCACGGCGGTGTGGAAGTGGAATTCCACCCGCTCCTTCAGATACTCGTAGATATTGGCGAGAATGCGCAGGTTATTCTCGGTGCCCAGGTGCTTGCACTGGGCCTGGAGCAGGTGCAGGTCATATTTCAGCGCTTCCCGCTCCAGGGCCATAGCCTCCGGGGTGAAGGTGGAATAGATCTTTTCCGTGGCGCCGAAGTGGACATTCACCGAGTCCACATAGTGGATCAGCTTCATGACCTCTTTGCTGTCCATATAGTCGGTGAGCCAGCCGCCGAACTGGGTGGTAAAGTTGAATTTGCCGTCGGAGAAGGCGCCCGCCCCTCCGAAGCCGCACATGGTTCCGCAGGTCTTGCACTGAATGCAGTGATCCACCTTGCCCTGGACGATGGGGCAGGTGCGGGAATAGATGTCCGCGCCCTGTTCCAGCACGATCACCTTCAGGCTGGGGCAGCGGCGGGTCAGCTCGTAGCTGGCGAAGACGCCGGCTTCGCCGCAGCCGATGATGACGACGTCTGCTCGATTGCTCATGGTTGCTGTTCCTCCTCTGATGTCTGGCCGGGCCTGGCTTTTGCCCGGCAAACAGCGGGCCGGATGAATAATCCGGCCGCTTTTTCTTTTGTCTGGCACGTATTGGCAGTTCCGGACCCCCAAATGGCGGTTTTGCGCCTAAGGGAGTTCCGGTCAATCTTATTATATCTGATTTTGCCGTCAGATGGTATCCTTTTCCCCGCATTTATGCTAAAATATTTTTGTCAAAGCTGTCATTCTGACAGGGAAGGGAATGGTCTCCCATGTTTCCGCAAAATCAGAGGGAATTGAGCTATTATTACGGCAGAGTGAGTCTTGCGTTGATTGTCTACACTGCGGTGGTGCAGGGATTGGCTTCCATCAGCTATCTGCCCTACTATCTCGGCAATTATGATCTGTTCTTCAGCGACTGGTACTATTATCTGATTGATCCGCTGGTCTTTTATCCGGCGGGGCTGTTAATTTTTTGGGTGATGCTGGGGAATTTTCCCACACCGAGGCTGGTGAGGGCCAAAGCCCCCAGCCCGGGTCAGATTTGCTCCTGTATTGCGGTTTCTCTGGGCCTGCTGTACGCGGCCAGCATGCTGACCGAGCTGCTGCTTGCCAACACAGAGACGGTGGACTACGCCAACGAGGCAGTGGCGGAGGAGCCCCTTTTCTTTGCTGTTTTATGTACAGTGATTATTGCCCCCATCTGTGAAGAGTATATCTTCCGCCGTCTGCTGATGGACCGGCTGCTGTTTCTGGGGGACTGGTCGGCAATTGTCCTCTCTTCCTTGTTTTTCGGCCTGTTTCACACCAACCTGTATCAGTTTCTCTACGCCTTTGCCGTGGGGTTGGTGCTGGGCTATGTGCGGATTATGACCGGGAGCATGAGGTGGAATATTCTGCTGCATCTGTTTATCAACCTCTTCTGCGGGGTGCTGATCGGCTACTTGCCGAGCGAGGAGTGGATTGACGCCCTGCTGGGGCTGGTGATCCTGGGCTGCATCTGCTATAGCGCCTATTATCTGGTCCGGGAGAAGCCATGGCGCAATTTCTATCCCGGCCCCACCCAGTGCTCCGCCGGAGAGAAGCGGCGGGCCTGTCTGACAAACGTCACCTTCTGGATCTGTATACTGGTTCATTTGGGCCTGTCGGTCTATTATATCTGCGTCTGAACAAAGGGCAGCCCCGGAATTGCGGAGGCTGCCCTTTGTTGCGTCTGGGTAAACTGAAATTACTGGAGATACACCTTGAGCCGGTCGATATTGTCCCGCTCCTTTTGAATGGTCTGCCTGGCCAGATCCACGGCGGGATTTTTGGACTGCTGGGCGAACTGGGCCTCGGTCTGGCTCTGGGCGGGGTTGTCCTGACTGTCACCGTAGCTGTTGAGCACTCCGGTGAGGGAGAGAATGCCCATATTGCTCCCCTGGATCATCAGCTTGGCCAGATAGGAGGTCTCCTGGTTGCACAGGGTCTTGCCCTGAACGCTCAGCCAGAGCATGGCCTGCTGCTGGCCGGTCAGCTCCTGAGGGCAGCGGCCCAGCTCTTTTAAGGCCTGCTCCGCCGCCTGGCCGGTGGCCTCGTACTGCTTGTGCTGGGTTTTCAGATCGGAGCGAAAGCCTGCGTTTTTCACCTTGGGCAGCAGCAGCCGGATGGACTCAGTCCCCATGGCCGCTCCCTGGTAGATCTCCTGGAGCAGTGCGCACTCATTGGAAAATTCCATGGAATCGTCCTCCTTCTCGTTTTTTCTCTTCTATTCTGCCTCTGCTGTTGCAATTCATGCGGGATTCGGTTATGCTGTATTTTGAAAAAATTTGGATCAAAAAGAGGGAATCTATCATGAATCAGATTTGGCTGGAAGTGAGCATTGACACCGTCTCCGGCTGCCTGGAGGATCTGGCCGCCTATCTCACCGCCCGGGGCATTGTGGGGCTGGTGATCGAGGACGAAAACGACCTGGAGCAATTCGAGGACGAGCGCCGGGCAGAGTGGTCCGACGTGGATGAGGCGCTGAAAAATGCCCTGCGAGGGGTATCCCGGATCAAATTCTACGTCACCGACGACGAGGACGGACATGTCCGGCTGGAGGATGTGGAGAGCGGTCTGGAGGCCTTCCGGGGCCGGGTGGGTAAAGAGACGGGCAGCCTGTCCGTCTCCACCAAAGCCCTTCAGGAGGAGGACTGGGCCCATAACTGGCAGAAGTACTACCAGCCCTTCCCAGTGGGAAAAAAGCTCTATGTGGTGCCCGAATGGATGCGGAGCGAGCCGGTGCCCCAGGGCAGAAATGCCCTCTATCTGAATCCGGGGCTCATCTTCGGCACCGGATCCCACGGAACCACCCGTCTCTGCCTGGAGGGGGTGGAGCGGTACACCAAGCCGGGAGACCGGGTGCTGGATCTGGGCACCGGCAGCGGCATTCTGGCCATTGCCGCCCTGCTGCTGGGTGCAAAATCTGCCGTGGGCTGCGATATCGACCCCAAGGCGGGCCGGGTGGCGGCGGAAAACGCCGGCTTTAACGGCATCACCGACGCCTTCCGGGTAGAGACCGGCAACGTCATCGGAGACGGGGATCTCCGGCAGCGGCTGGCGGGACAGTATGATCTGGTGCTGGCCAATATCATCGCCGACGTGATCATCCCTCTGATTCCCTATGTGAAGGATTTCCTGGCCCCAGGAGGCAAGTTTCTCACCTCCGGTATTATCGAGCACCGGGCGGAGGATGTGGCCCGGACGCTGGAGGAAAACGGCTATCGGATTCTGGAGCGCCGGGACCGGGACGGCTGGGTGGCCTATACGGCTCAGCGTTTAGCCGAATAAAATCCGCAGGCCCAGGCCCAGCAGCACCAGGCCTCCGGCCACGCTGGCCCGGCGGTTCCAGCGCTGGCCAATCCGCCGGCCCAGCATCCCGCCGGCCAGAGAGAGACAGAAGGTTACTAACCCGATGAGCAGGGCGGAGGGGATCAGCGCCTGATCCAGATAGGCCAGGGACAGCCCTGCGGCCAGGGCGTCCAAACTGGTGGCCAGAGCCAACACCGCCATAGGACCGGGGCGCAGGTCGTACCGGGGGCAGACATCTCCCTCAGCGGGGGCCAGTCCCTCCCAGACCATCCGGCAGCCCAGAAGGGTCAGCAGGCCAAAGGCCAGCAGGCTCCCAAGCTGCCAGAGCCTCTGACTGAGCAGGCTGCCGAAGAGTCCGCCGATCCAAGTCATGCCGGTCTGAAAGCCGCCGAACCAGAGGCCGATGACCACCCCGTCCCGGAGCTTTAGGCCCCGTGCGTTGACGCCGCAGCAGACGGCGGCGGCCGCCGCGTCCATGGAAAGACTCAAAGCCAGCAGAAAGACCGAGAACAACCCCTCACCCCCTTGGCCGACAGTCTATGCGCCAAGGCGGCAGTTCATGCTGATCTCTGATAAAAAGGTGCGATACCTTTTTATCGCGCTGAAAGCGCGTCAGAGATCGCATGAGACGTCTTTTGCGCCTATGGCGCAAAAGGGACAGCGCCGTTAGGCGATGTCTTTCAGATTAAAATGACACATTTTAATCTGAAAATAGTATCAGACCGGGAGGAGACCATGAAGCCCAGCAGAGAGCGGCAGGAATATTTTATGCGCGAGGCGCTGGCCCTGGCCAGAGCCGCCCAGGAGACGGGAGACGTGCCTGTGGGCTGCGTAATCGTCCGGGGGGAGGAGATCATCGGCTGGGGCCAAAACCGGCGTGAGGCGGCCTCAGACGCCACAGCCCACGCCGAACTGGAGGCCATCCGCATGGCCTCCAGCCGTCTGGGCCGGTGGAACCTGTCCGACTGTGCCCTCTATGTGACTCTGGAGCCCTGTCCCATGTGCGCCGGGGCCATCTGGAATGCCCGGATTCCCCTGGTCTGCTTTGCCGCCGCCGACCCCAGAGCGGGCTGCTGTGGGTCGGTGCTCCACCTGGGACTGGAGGGATTTCAGCCGGAGCCGGAGATCTGGGGCGGAGTGCTGGAGGAGGAATCTCTGGCGCTGCTCCGGGACTTTTTCCGGGGACTTCGAAAAAATGCGGGCAGTTAATTCTTTTGTAACAACTTCTCCGCTATTTTTGTAACATCCCTCTGGTATCCTATCATCAGCAAGAGACAGTAGCTTCTTTTCATTCTATCCTCCATTCTTTTGAAACGGCGGCTCCCCCCAAGCCGCCGTTTCCCTTTTGTATTTCCCAGAAAAAATTTTGATTTCATCTTTTGGTAACATTTTCAACCTAACTTTTGTAATAACTCTCTGGTATCTTATTATCAGCAAGCAGGGATTGTTTTCTTTTCATTTTCTCCTCCTTTCATGTTGCTGCCGGCGGCCCGAACAGGCCGCCGGCACAATTTTTGCCGCTATTTCAGAATAAGAGAGTATTTGGAGACGCAAAACGGGCGGCCTGAGCAGGCCGCCCGTTTGATAAAAGATCAGCTTACTGGCTGTCCAGCTTGAGAACTGCCATAAATGCCTCGGTGGGCATCTGAACGGTACCCAGAGAACGCATCTTCTTTTTGCCCCGCTTCTGCTTTTCCAGCAGCTTTTTCTTCCGGGTGATGTCGCCTCCGTAGCACTTGGCCAGCACGTCCTTGCGCACCGCCTTGATGGTCTCACGGGCGATGATCTTGCCGCCGATAGCTGCCTGAATGGGCACCTCGAACTGCTGACGGGGGATATTCTCCTTCAGCTTCTCGCAGATCCGCCGGGCCCGGGCGTAGGACTTGTCCTTGTGGACAATGATGCTCAGAGCATCCACCTTGTCGCCGTTGAGCAGAAAGTCCACCTTGACCAGATTGCTGGGCCGGTAGTCCGCCAGCTCATAGTCCAGCGAGGCGTAGCCCTTGGTGTGGGCCTTCAGGGTGTCGAAAAAGTCAAAGATGGTCTCATTCAGGGGCATGGCGTAGTGGAGCTCCACCAGGTTGGTGTCCAGATACTGCATGTCCTTGTACTCGCCCCGGCGCTCCTGACAGATGGGCATGATGTCGCCCACATACTCGTTGGGGGTGATGATGGAGACATTGACATAGGGCTCTCGGGATTCCTTGATGGTGCCGGGGTCGGGATAGTTGTGGGGGTTGTCCACCCGCACCACGGAGCCGTCCGTTTTGACCACTTCATAGATGACGTTGGGCAGGGTGGTGACCAGATCCAGGTCAAATTCCCGTTCCAGACGCTCCTGAATGATCTCCATGTGCAGCAGGCCCAGAAAGCCGCAGCGGAAGCCAAAGCCCAAAGCGGCGGAGGACTCCGGCTCAAAGACCAGAGAGGCGTCGTTGAGCTGCAGCTTTTCCAGCGCGTCCCGCAGGTCGGGATACTTGGAGCCGTCCTCGGTGTAGATACCGCAGTAGACCATGGGCTGGGCGGGCCGATAGCCAGGGAGGGCCTCCTCCGTAGGCCGGGCTGCCTCGGTGACGGTGTCGCCCACGCTGGTGTCCCGGACGTTTTTAATGCTGGCGGTGAAGTAGCCCACCTCGCCGGCGGACAGCTCCTCCCGGGGATCCAGGCCGATGGGCAGCATGTGGCCGCACTCCACCACCTTGTAGGTGGCGCCGGAGGCCATCATCTTCACGTCCATGCCCACCTTCAGCTTGCCGTCCATCACCCGGATGAGGACAATGACACCCCGGTAGGCGTCATACTGGCTGTCGAAGATCAGCGCCTTGAGGGGGGCCTCTGGATCGCCGTCCGGGGCGGGGATGTTGTCCACAATATCCTCCAGCACGGCGGGGATGTTGATGCCCGCCTTGGCGGAGATCTCCGGGGCGTCGGCGGCGGGAAGGCCGATGATGTTCTCTACCTCTTCCTTGACCCGCTTGGGGTCAGCGGCAGGGAGATCAATCTTGTTGATCACCGGCAGGATTTCCAGGTCGTGGTCCAGGGCCAGGTAGGTGTTGGCCAGGGTCTGAGCCTCCACGCCCTGACTGGCGTCCACCACCAGGACGGCGCCCTCACAGGCGGCCAGAGAGCGGCTCACCTCATAGTTGAAGTCCACATGGCCCGGGGTATCGATCAAATTGAGCAGATATTCCTCTCCGTCCGGCTGCTGATAGCGGAGGGTGACTGCCCGGGCCTTGATGGTGATGCCCCGTTCCCGCTCCAGGTCCATATTGTCCAGCAGCTGACTTTCCATCTCCCGCTCCGGCACCGCGCCGCACAGCTCGATGAGACGGTCGGAAAGCGTAGACTTGCCGTGGTCGATGTGGGCAATAATGGAAAAATTGCGAATGTTGTTCTGATTCATAATCAAGCTCCTAGAGTAACGTCGGCAAGTCTACGCTCCGCCGCGAGTGCGGCGGTAACAAGCGTTTTTGCGAAGCAAAAACCTTGCCGCAGGCGGAATTCATTTCCGCCGAGGAAGTAAAATCAGGAAAGGGCTCCCAAACGGCACGACGTTTGGGAAACAGACTTGCCGTGGTCGATGTGGGCAATAATGGAAAAATTGCGAATGTTGTTCTGATTCATAGGTTTGCTCCCAGTGTCAATTTAGAGGACAGAGATTTCCTCTTCCATAGCATAGATGACAAATGCTCAACGACTGCAGGCGGCCACGCAGGGCCGCCCCTACGGTAGATCATCGTGTCAATTGGTAAGGGGGAGATCGGGGGCAGTACGGACGGGCCGTTCGTGAACGGCTCCTACAGATAATTGCCCATGCGTAGGGGCGATTCATGAATCGCCCGTTTGCTCCCGGTTACCAGCGGTGGGACAAGCTGTATCTGTCTGTCCGGGATGTTCGTCACTTACCCCAGCCGCCGTCTCCGTCCTGACGTCTGCTCCGGCATTCGTCCGGCGATCCGCTTTCCCGTGTCCTGGAGGATGTCCAGCAGGGCGGGATAGGCCCAGGGATAGTCGTGGCTGAGCACTTCTCCGCTGATGGGAGGCATGGGCCGCCGCTGCAGCACATGAGTTTGAAGGGCCATGGTGTATTGGCACCGGCAAAGCTGCAGCTCCGCGTCTCCGACGCCGGGATCAGGCGCCGTCATCCCGGGAGGAAAGAGATCGCTCTGCCGGCTTGGATCCGCCTGACAGAGCTGCCGGAAGAGCAGATAGACACAGGTGGAGAGATATCGGGCGGCAGTCTGGAGAACGGCGGTGTTTTCCAGCCGGTCCAGCAGGTCGAAGAGCAGTACAATGGCGCTGATAATCGGCTTGCGCAACTCCAATCCCTGCTGCCGATCTCTGCGCGCGCCGCTCTTCGGATTAGCGCTGGATTGGCCCATCATACCCTCCCGGTCCAGGGTGCGGCCCAGTAAATAGTCCGCTGAGACATGGTAGTAGTCGCAGACCTTGGCCACAAAGGCCAGGCCGGGCTCACGGATCCCGTTTTCGTAATGGCTCAGCAGCGCTTGGCTGATGCCCAGGTCCTCTGCGGCAACCCGTTGACTGATCCCCTTTTCCTTGCGCAAAAGGGAAAGGGTGTGGGCAAAATCTTCATTCATTATAGCATACACTCCTGGTCTTGCAAACAAAAACAGATGGTTCCGCCTGTGGAAAAGGGGAAACGCTCTGAGACAGACTTCTAAACAAGCGGTAATATGATAACAGTTTGTATTCAAAAAGGCAAGTGGAGCCGGAAAAAATCTTTGTTAAAAACTTAGCAAAGGAAAATTGATAAAACAACTGGCTCAATACTTGCATTCCAGTCAAAAAAGTGATAAATTTACCATAGTTGCTGCATGCACCCGTGTGGAAATGTGTAATAAATTTTAGGAGGTACATCACTATGGCTTTTGGCTTTGGCTCTATGATTGCTCAGCTGAAAAAGAATCCCAAGACGATTGTCTTTACTGAGGGCACTGACCCCCGCATTTTGGAGGCTTCCTCCCGTCTGCTGGCCAGCACCTTCCTGACTCCTATTCTGATCGGTCATCCCGATGACGTCTTTGCCGCCGCTGAGGAGGCAGGCTATAATGTCCGGGGCGCTCAGATTATCGATCCCAACGACTATGACCGCTTTGACGAGATGGTGGAGCTGTTTTGTGAGCTGCGCAAGAGCAAGGGCATGACCCCGGAGAAGGCCATCCCCATGCTGCGCCAGGCTAATTACTTCGGCACCATGCTGGTCAAGATGGGTGTGGCTGACGCTCTGCTGGGCGGCGCCACTTACTCCACCGCTGACACCGTCCGTCCTGCCCTGCAGATCATCAAGACCAAGCCCGGCTACAAGAGCGTGTCCTCCTGCTTCATCCTGGTCCGTCCCGCCGCCTCCGGTGAGAACGAGGTTCTGGCCTTTGGCGACTGCGCCATCAATATCCACCCCACCGCCGAGGAGATTGCCGAGACCGGTATCTACTGCGCCGAGTGCGGCCGTCATTTCGGCATCGATCCCAAGATCGCCTTCCTGAGCTTCTCCACCCACGGCTCCGGCAAGGACGCCGACGTGGACAAGATGCGGGAGGCCACCCGTCTGGCCAAGGCCAAGGCGCCTGAGCTGGCCATTGACGGCGAGCTGCAGTTTGACGCCGCCGTCTCCCCCCGTGTGGCGCAGACCAAGTGCCCCGGCTCCAAGGTGGCCGGCCATGCCAACGTCTTTGTGTTCCCCGACATCAACGCCGGCAACATCGGCTACAAGATCGCTCAGCGTCTCGGCCAGTTTGACGCCTACGGTCCCATTCTGCTGGGTCTGAACGCCCCCATCAACGACCTGTCCCGTGGCTGCAACGGCATGGAGGTCTATTCCATGGCCATTATCACCGCCGCCCTGGCCTGATTGAGCGTTTACAATTCAATTTGAGATTACATACAGGCCGTCCTCCTCTGAGGGCGGCCTGTTTTCAAGCCTGCAAAAAGCGCTGCCATTCCAGTAAAATGACAGCGCTTTTAATCTATTCAAATCAGTTTTTGGCCTTCTGCTCCTTGGCGGCGCAGATGAAGTCTCGGAAGAGGGGATGGGCGTGGTTGGGGCGGCTCTTAAACTCGGGGTGGAACTGGACGCCCACGAACCAGGGATGGTCGGGCAGCTCCACAATCTCCACCAGCCGGTTGTTGGGGGAGAGGCCGGCCAGCCTGAGGCCCTTTTCGGTGAGCAGATCCCGATAGGCGTTGTTGAACTCGTAGCGGTGGCGGTGGCGCTCGTAGATCACCGGCTCGCCGTAGGCGGCGAAGGTCCTGGTATCCTGGCTGGTGATCTTGCAGGGATAGGCGCCCAGCCGCATGGTGCCTCCCTTGGCGGAGATATCCCGCTGCTCGGGCATCAGGTCGATGACGGGATGAGGGGTGTTGGGGCACAGCTCGCTGGAATGGGCGCCGGAGAGACCAGCCACATGGCGGGCGAACTCCACCACTGCCATCTGCATGCCCAGGCAGATGCCGAACATGGGCACCTTGTTCTCCCGGGCCCACATAATGGCGGAGATTTTGCCCTCAATACCCCGGTCGCCGAAGCCGCCGGGCACCAGCACGCCGTTGACGCCCTCCAGATATTCGCCCACGTTAAAGTCGTCCACTAGCTCGGAGTCCACCCAGCGGATCTTCACCTTGACGTCGTTTTCAATGCCGCCGTGGGTCAGAGCCTCCACCACAGACAGATAGGCGTCATGGAGAGCCACATACTTGCCCACCAGGGCAATCTCCACCGTTTCGGTGGCCGCCTTGGCCCGGACCACCATGTTCCGCCACTCGGTCAGGTCGGGGTCGGGCACGTTTAGATTGAGCCGCTTGCAGACCACCTGAGCCAGACCCTCCTCCTCCAGCATGAGGGGCACCTCATACAGGATGGGGGCGGTCAGATTGGAGATGGCGTTCTCAGGGGGAATGTTGCAGAAGAGGGCGATCTTCCGGCGGATATCGTCGGTGAGTGGCTGATCCGCCCGGCAGACGATGACGTCCGGCTGAATGCCCACGCTGAGCAGCTCCTTGCAGGAGTGCTGGGTGGGCTTGCTCTTCAGCTCGCCGGTGCCGGGGATGGAGACCACCAGGGAGACGTGAATGAACATGCAGTCCTCCCGGGGCAGCTCCCGGCTGATCTGGCGGATGGCCTCCAGGAAGGCCTGGGACTCCATGTCGCCCACGGTGCCGCCGATCTCGGTGATAATGACGTCCTTGGGCTCCCCCTTCTCCATGCGGTAGATCCGCTCTTTCAGCTCGTTGGTGATGTGGGGGATGATCTGGACGGTGCCGCCCAGGTAGTCGCCGTTGCGCTCCTTGTTCAGCACAGACCAGTAAACCTTGCCGGAGGTGACGGAGGAATTGACGTTCAGGTTCTCGTCCACGAAGCGCTCGTAGTGGCCCAGATCCAGGTCGGTCTCGGCGCCGTCATCGGTGACGAACACTTCGCCGTGCTGATAGGGGCTCATGGTGCCCGGGTCCACATTCAGATAGGGGTCCAGCTTCTGCAGAGCCACCTTGAGGCCCCGCTGCTTGAGCAGACGGCCCAGAGAGGCGCCGGTAATGCCCTTGCCCAGGCCGGAAACCACGCCGCCGGTGATAAAAATATGCTTGACAGCCATATGAGATCCTCCCTCTTCAAAGAAAAACCTGAAATGAGCTTTTGCTTCTACTATGCCACAGTTATCTTACATTCTACCGTTTCTATGGCATTCCGTCAAGGAAAAGGGGGGAGAAAAGAAGAGGGATTTTCCGGGTGGGGCGTTGCAGTTTCGACAAAGGACGGAAAAAAGAAATGCCCGTCCGGGAACGGGCATTTCCATTAGGATGGATCGGTGGATGAGTTATTTTCCGCCTCTTCCCGGAGATTGTCCAGAGCGACCCGGACGGCCTCCACCACGAAGGCGGAGAAGGTGCAGTCCTTGCCCTGAATCCAGTGTTCCACCTCGTCGATCATGTCGTTGGGGAAGCGGATGCTCTTGGTTGTTGACTGAGGGATTTTGGGTATCTGAAATTTTTTCATTGCATTCATTCCTGTCAGACGTTTATATTACATATTGTATGACAAGATGATCTGCATTTATGTATTATAAAATTATTGCAGAATTATTGCATTTGATGTATAATCAGAGTGACCAAAAAAGGAGGTTTATAAAATGATAGATAAATTTGATACTCTTTACGACTGCATGACGGCAGGAATACTGAAAGGAATTTCCATGTGCGCACAGGGAGAGAGCGCTGAGGCCATGTCTGTTCTGCGGGAGACACTGTCCAGGGGGGAGCTGCTGCACTGTTATCTGGGCTTTTTGGAGGAAAATGGACAGCGACAGGCGGAGAAATTGGAGCCGCTGAAGCTGGAGGAGGAGTTTTCCGCCGGGGATGTGAGGGAGATTGAGCGGTTGATGGGAAAGAGGGTGTGATCGGATCTCTGGCGAGTGATCGCCGGCCAATTATACTGAGTCGTCAGTGCGGTGGCCTGCCTCCGGCGGGGTACTTTTCCCAACCCGAGAAAAGTACCCAAGAGTGGGCTCAGGGCTTCGCCCCGAGACCCCTCCGGGGCAAGAGCTTCCTGCGGTGGCTCGCTGTTGCCTGCCATACCTAGGGCTAGTACAAAAGCCGACGGGCTGGTCATCCCTTCGTTGCAGTCTGCCTGTCTAACGCAACGGATGCCAGATTGAAACCCGGGAGCAGCCATTTCTGTGGCTGAGACTGTGGATGGCGGAGAGCGGAGGGCTCCCGCGCGCCAGTGCGGGACACCGCTTCCGCCATCTCCCGGAGGGGTCCAGGGGCGAGCCCCTGGTTTCCTTTCCCCCCGCTTTCCGAAACCGGAAAGCGGGGCCGCCGGAGGCAGGCCACCGCACTGACAAATGCGTACAATCAGCCAGCGACAAGCCTCCGGACTAAATCACTTGGAACAACAAAAAGGGACGTGCCGAAGCACGTCCCTTTTTAAGTTTAAGGATTCAAGCCTTCAGAGAGGGAATTAGCCCAGCTCGGAGAAGTACTTGATGGTGCGCACCATCTGAGAGGTGTAGGAGTTCTCATTGTCGTACCAGGAGACGACCTGAACCTCAGAGGTGCCGTTGTCCAGATTGATGACCATGGTCTGAGTGGCATCAAACAGGCTGCCGTAACGCATGCCCACGATGTCGGAGGACACGATCTCGTCGGTGTTGTAGCCGAAGGACTCGGTGGCCTCAGCCTTCATCTGAGCGTTGATCTCCTCCTTGGTGGGAGCGCCCTCGACGATGGCGGTCAGGATGGTGGTGGAGCCGGTGGGAGTGGGAACACGCTGAGCAGCGCCGATCAGCTTGCCGTTCAGCTCAGGAATGACCAAGCCGATAGCCTTGGCAGCGCCGGTGCTGTTGGGCACGATGTTGCAGGCAGCGGCGCGGGAGCGGCGCAGGTCGCCCTTGCGCTGGGGGCCGTCCAGAGTCATCTGATCGCCGGTGTAGGCGTGAATGGTGCACATAATGCCGGACTTGATGGCCCAGCCGTCGTTCAGAGCCTTAGCCATGGGAGCCAGGCAGTTGGTGGTGCAGGAAGCGGCGGAGATGATGGTGTCCTCGGGCTTCAGAGTGGTGTGGTTGACGTTGTACACGATGGTGGGCAGGTCGTTGCCAGCGGGAGCGGAGATAACGACCTTGCGGGCGCCGGCGTCGATGTGAGCCTGAGCCTTGGCCTTGCTGGTGTAGAAGCCAGTGCACTCCAGGACGACGTCAACACCCAGCTCGCCCCAGGGCAGCTCGGCGGCGTTGGCCTTGGCATAGATGGTGATCTTCTTGCCGTCGAC
>JBJDXT010000179.1:0-18197 GCA_051866795.1 Candidatus Onthomonas sp.
TCCCACGAGCCGGTAGCTGGCAGGATCTACATAGCGCTCCAGCAAGCCCAGGCTGTATTCACCATAGCCGCTGATGCCTATGATCGCTAGTCTGATCTGTCTCACGGAAAGAACCGCCCTTCTGTCAGCGGCGTCTATGCCGCCTGATTCTTGCTTACATTCTATCGTATTTGTCCCGGGGGCAATCATAGGCAGTTGCGGAAAAATCCGTCAAACCTGCGTTTGCCGGTGCAGCTCCCGATAGCGCAGAGGGGTGAGTCCGGTATCCCGCTTAAAGGTGCGAATGAAGTTGTTCACATCGGAAAAGCCGGACCGGTAGGCGGTCTCCGCCACCGGCAGATCGGTCTCGGCCAGCAGTTCCTTTGCCCGGGAAATGCGGTGGAGCACCAGATACTGCTTGGGGCTGTAGCCAGTGGCATCTTTGAAGCAATGGGTCAGATAGCAGGGGGTCAGATAGACCTGTGCTGCCAGATCGCTGATAGATATGGACTCGGCAAAGTGATTTTCAATGTAATTCTGCACGGTGAGCACTGCAGGCGGCACCGGACTCGAATCCTGCCGGGCGTTGGGCGTGCGCTGCATATAGACCAGAAGCTCGGTGAGCAGGCTGACACTGAGCTGATCGGAATAAGCTTCTGGATGCTCCCATTCCTGACACAGAGCCTGGAACACCTGGCAGATCCGGTCGAACTGGCCGGAGAGGTCAAAGAGATGGGAAAAGCCCTCCGGCCGGTTGCGCAGCGGGGCGAGTAGACGGCGGTCAGTCATCAGATGCTCTAATTGGGCAGGGTCAAAGATGACATAGTCCCGCTCGTACTCCGCTGAATGTACCTGGATGTCGTGCTCTTCCAGACGGCCGATGACCAGCAGGGCGCCCGGCCCGGCGTCATAGGCCCGGCCGTCAATCCGGATGGAGATGGCGCCCCGGCGGATAAAGAGCAGCTCACAGGCGTTGTGAAAGTGAATACGGATGGTGCAGTCACTGTCCTTGTGACAGCACTCGTGTACCAGCGGCGCGACAGACTCCACAGAAAGCGCCTCCTCCCGATAAAGCAAAAATGACGTATGGCAGAGCAAACCGATATGATTATTGCATACGGCAATATTATATCATAAAGCCATCAAAATCCAACTGTTATTCGAGGGTACGCAGCAAAATTCTGTTTTCAATTCAGGAGGAGCCTATCATGGAACACAAAAAATTTCACTATCAGACAAGAGAAGCACTGGAGGCCGAGCTTGCCGCTCTGGGCGCGTCCCTTCCGCTGACGGACGACCTCTCCCCGCTGGGTAAGCCGGTGACCATTGGCAGCCGCACTGCCGCCAATGCCATCGCCATCCAGCCCATGGAGGGCTGCGACGGCACGGCGGACGGACGGCCCGGAGAGCTGACTCTGCGCAGATACAACCGGTTTGCCAAAAGCGGCGCCGGACTGATCTGGGGCGAGGCCTGCGCAGTGGTGCCTGAGGGCCGGGCCAATCCCCGGCAGCTCTGGCTGACTGAGGACAATCTGGACGACTACAAGAAGTTTGTAGCGGATATTAAACGGATCTGCATGGCGGAAAACGGTTTTGAGCCGCTGATAATCCTCCAGGCCACCCATTCCGGCCGCTATTCCAAGCCGGAGGGAACCCCCGCTCCGATGATCGCCTACAACAACCCGATTTTTGAGGGAAGCAATCACATCTCTTTTGACCGCATTGTGACAGACGACTACCTGTTCTCTCTGGTGGACGCATTTGGCAAAACGGCCGCTCTGGCTCAGGCTGCCGGGTTTGACGGCGTGGACATCAAGTGCTGCCACCGGTACCTCAATAGCGAGCTGCTGTCCGCCTACAAGCGGCCCGGCGCCTTCGGCGGCAGTCTGGAAAATCGGACCCGACTGCTGACAGACGGCGTGAGGGCAGCCCAGGCGGCAACCACTGGAGATTTTATTGTCACCTCCCGGCTGAACGTCTATGACGGCTTCCCCCACCCCTACGGCTGGGGTGTAGCCGACGATGGTAGCGTCACGCCGGATCTGACCGAGCCGCTGGAGTTGGTGGGCAGGCTGCACCGGGAGCTGGGCATGCCGTTGTTGGATGTGACCATCGGCAATCCCTATTTTAACCCCCATGTGAACCGCCCCTTCGATCAGGGCGGCTATGTCCCTGACGAGCATCCCCTGGAGGGAGTGGCCCGGATGATCTCCTGTGTGGGCCAGGTGCAGAAGGCCTACCCTGAGCTGAGGGTGATCGCCTCCGGCCTGAGCTATCTGCGCCAGTATTCCCCCAACCTAGCTGCCGGCGCCGTTGCCCAGGGACTGTGCTCCATGGCGGGCTTTGGCCGGGAGTCCTTCGCCTATCCGGAGTTCCCCAATGAGATTCTGAAAAATGGCAGGCTGGAGCCTCAGAAGTGCTGCGTCACCTGCGGAAAGTGCACCGAGCTCATGCGAGCTGGCTCCACGGCAGGCTGCGTGGTCCGGGACCCGCTCTATCTGTCCATCTACCGCCGGGACGTGCTGAAAGAGGGGACAAAATGAAGAAAATTGCACTGGTGACCGGCTCCCGCCGGGGCATTGGCCTGGGGATCGCCCGGGCGCTGGGCAAAGCGGGCTGGTTTGTCGTCCTCTCCGCCACCGCACCCCAGGCGGACGAGCTGGTCAGCCAGCTCCGGGCGGAAGGCATCGACTGCGTCTACCGGAAATGCGACATTTCGCAGGCAACGGACCGGCAGGAGATCGTGGACTGGATTGATTCCACTTATGGTCGCCTGGATCTGCTGGTGAACAACGCGGGGGTAGCTCCCTCTGTACGGCGGGACCTGCTGGAGACCACCGAGGAGAGCATGGACCGGGTGCTGGGCATCAACCTCAAGGGCACCTTTTTCCTGTGCCAGCTGGGGGCTAACCGGATGATTGAGATGCAGGGCCGGAATCTGGCGGACTATACCCCCAGAATTATCAACATCTGCTCCATGTCCGCCTACACCTCCTCCGTGAACCGGGGAGAGTACTGCATTTCCAAGGCGGGGGTGTCCATGGTGACCATGCTGTTTGCCGACCGGCTGGCGGAATACGGCATTCCGGTTTTTGAGGTGCGCCCGGGCATCATCCGTACCGATATGACCGCGGCGGTGACGGAGAAGTATGAGAAGCTGATTGCGGAGGGTGTCACCCCCATCCGGCGGTTCGGACTGCCGGAGGATGTGGCGAACTGCGTGCTGGCGGCGGCGGGCGGCCTGCTGGATTTTGCCACCGGCCAGGTGCTCAACGCCGACGGCGGTTTCCACCTGCGCAGACTGTGAGGGCGTGATGGTACAGACGACACTCAAACTGAACGGTCATACCCTGCCGGTCTATGCCCTGGATGTCTTAATCGTCGGTAGCGGCTGTGCCGGGTTCAATGCCGCCGACTGGCTCTATGACCTGGGCCGGCGGGATATCGCCATTCTGACGGAAGGGGTCAAGCAGGGTACCTCCCGCAACACCGGCAGCGACAAGCAGACCTACTATAAGCTGTCTCTGGCCTCGGACGGGCCGGACTCGGTGGCGGAGATGGCGGAAACACTGGCCTCCGGGGGCAGCGTCCATCGGGATACCGCCCGGATTGAGGCGGCCTGCTCTGCCCGGTGCTTTATCAAGCTGGCCAATCTGGGGGTCCCCTTCCCTACCAACGCCTATGGCGAGTATGTGGGCTACAAGACCGACCATGATCCCCGGCAGCGGGCCACCTCGGCGGGGCCGCTGACCTCCAGGCTGATGACGGAGGCGCTGGAGGGCAGCGTCAGAAGGAAGGGCGTCCGCATCTTTGATCAAATGATGGCGGCCTATCTGCTGGTGGAGGATGGGGAGGTTTTCGGACTTGCCGCCATTGATCTGAACCGGACAGACAAACCGGAACGGGGCGTTACCCTGTTTTCCGCCAAACATATCATCCTGGCTACCGGCGGCCCGGCGGGCATCTATGCCGACTCCGTCTATCCTCTGGGACACACGGGGATGTCCGGTCTGGCCCTGGAGGCGGGGGCGAAGATGGTCAATCTGGAGCAGTGGCAGTATGGACTGGCCTCTGTGGATTTCCGCTGGAATGTGTCCGGCACCTATCAGCAGGTGCTGCCCCGCTACATCTCGGTGGACGAAAACGGTACGGAGCGGGAATTTTTGCCTGACTATTTCGACTCCCCTCAGGAGGCGCTGAAGGCCGTCTTTCTCAAAGGCTATCAGTGGCCCTTTGACGTGCGGAAGGTGGAGGGCTCCTCTCGGATTGACCTGATCGTTCACCACGAGACTGCCGTCCTGGGCCGCAGGGTCTATCTGGATTTCCGGCGCAATCCAACAGGGCTGGATGCCGGATTGTCCGGACTGTCGGAGGAAGCCTATCAGTATCTGGCTAACTCTGACGCCCTCCTGCCTACCCCGTTGGCCCGGCTGGAGCGGATGAATCCGGACGCCATCGCCCTATACCGGGCCCATGGCATTGATCTGAGCCGTGAGCCGTTGCGGATTGCCGTCTGTGCTCAACACTGCAACGGCGGCATTGCCGTGGATCGTGACTGGCAGACCAGCATCCGAGGGCTGTACGCCGCAGGGGAGGCAGCGGGTACCTTTGGCGTTTACCGCCCGGGTGGGTCGGCGCTGAATTCTACCCAGGTTGGTTCCCTGCGGGCGGCAGAGCATATCGCATACGGCTCTGACCCAGCGCCCTTTGACGAGGCTGCTTTTGCCACATGTGCGGTCCGTACCGTCGGGCCATGGATGGAACGGCTGGAGGGATGTCTGGAGCGCAAAAAAGGTTCGGAACTGAGAAACTCCTTGCGCTTTGATTTGCAATGTGCCATGAGCTGCCGGGCCAGCCTGCTGCGGGAGCCAGAAGAGATGCAGGCGCTGAGAAAGCAGGTACTGGCCTTCTGCACTGGATTTTGGGAGGATTTTGTGCCGGACGGCCCGGACACTGTGAAAGACGTTCTTAAAACCTGGGATATGCTGCTGACCCAAGGGGCGGTGCTGGATGCCATGTGCCGCTCCGCAGAGACCTGCGGCAGTCGGGGGGCCGGGCTGGTACAAAACGCCAGCGGCTGCGAGGTGCCCAGCCTGCCGGAGCTGCGGTATGCGCCTACCGCAGAGGGATATGATGAAAAGGTGCTGTACACCTGGCTTCAGGAGGAAACGCCGTACTCTTCCTTTGAACCTGTCCGACCAGAGCCTGCACCCCAAGATTGGTTTGAGACGGTTTGGGGGGATTACCGCAGACGCACGGCCCGAGTGACGCAGAACCGTCAAGCCGGTGAGAAAGCGCTCTGAGTGCGGACTTTCACTGCTTTTTGGCATAAACCCGCCGCTGCGCAACAGGCAGCGGCGGGTTTTCAGTATGTCGGAGCGGACTTTTTTCTGCTGGAAGGATGTCGGATCAGGTCAAATTCCGGGTGTGGAGCATAGGATAATCTGTGCCGAGCGGCACGACTATTCAGTAAAGGAGTCCGATTCTATGGAACCTGTGCAAACCTGCCCCTCCCGCCATGATGACAGCCGCTGCAAGGCGATTACCGAGCTGATCGAGGCTGTCGCCGAGCAGCAGGAGGCTCTGGCCCGCATTCTGGAAGCAGAGCACAAAAAGATCGAGAAAGCTGCTGAACTGTGCAGCTCCGATGTAGATGATCTGGTCCGGATTGACAAAAGTGTTGAGCGTGTCCTCGCTGCGGTAACCCGTCTGGAACTGGCTCTCCAGCTCAAGCTGGATCTGTTCCGGGAGTGCCTCTGCCCGGACACCCCTTGTGCCGGAGACCGCCCCCCCTGCCACAAATGAATCCATTTCAGACCGGGGCTTGCCCCCGGTCTGTCCAGCGGCAGAGAGACGGTAATGTTCTGACCTGTTGGCCAGACAAACAAGGCCGGTGCACCTGCGCCTGCATTTCGGATCAGATAATGCGTTACGCGGTCTGTCGGGGACAGATGGAGGCACAGCGCATAAACGCAGAAGGTGACCGGCTGATGTCAACCATCGCTTATGCCCCGGATATTCACCGCTTGCTGGACGGAGATCGGGCTGTAGAACGGGGGCTGTCCCGTGTGCTGTGCTCGGAGTTGGCCCTGATCGATTATCTCTACGCCCAGACAATAACATGCGGCTGATCATGAAGCGGCGCCCCATTAGGGACGCCGCTTTGGCGTTTGGGAAAAGACATATGCCTCAGAGCATGTGACCGCTGGAGATGCCTGTAAATGCGTACTCTGCGATGGCTGGAACCCCCTGTACAAAGACCCAGTTCATGCCTTGGGCCAGCTGCCGGGGCTGCTGCCAGGAGGCAGTTTCGTGAATTTCCTCCAGCTGGAAGAGACAGAGGTCCGCGTCTGCACCGGGACAGATCCGCCCCTTTTTGGTCAGCCCCAAACGGCCGGCAGGCAAACCGGTGAGCTTGTGAATGGCCTGAGGCAGCGTGAGTACCCGACGCTTTGCCACATAGGTTTCCAGCAGTCGGGGACAGGTTCCATACACTCTGGGGTGGAGCAGGCCGGCATCGGGATAGGTGGCGTCTGAGATGACACTGGAGAAGGGGGCACGCAAAAGGGCGTCAATATCCCCCTCGTGGGCAATGACGTCAATCATGGAGGCGCCGCAGTGCTCTTCGACCAACAGGTCAAAGAGAGCGTCATAGGGATCTTTATTCCGTTGAGCGGAGATCTCTGCAAGACTCAGTCCTTCAAAGGGCAGATTTTGCCGCTGGCGGAGGCCGGTGGCCAGGATATGCTCAAAGCCCACCAGGGCGGAAATGTTTTCAAAAGTCCGGTCTGACTCCATCCTTTGGCGCATAGCCTGACGCTCAGCGGGATCCTGGAGCGCCTGAGTCAGACGCTCCAGTCCTCCAGCCTGAAACTCCGGAGGCAGGACATGAATGAGCTGGGTGGACCCTGCTGGATAGGGATAGACGTCGCAGGCCACGTCCAGTCCATCCTCCCGGGCCCGGGTCAAAAGCGCTAGCATCTCCGGTACTGCCCGGTTCCAGTTCCGAGGTCCGATAGCTTTGAGGTGGCTGATCTCAACCGGAGTTTCCAGCGCCCGGGCTACAGTCAGCATTTCCTGGAGAGCATCTACTACACCGTCGCCTTCCTGGCGCATATGGACTGTAATGGGAACCCCGCTACGCCGGAGGGGAGCCAGAGCTTGAATCAGCCCCTGCGTGTCATAGAAGCACTCCGGGGCATAGCCCAGCCCCAGGGAGACCCCCAATGCCCCCTCTGAGAGAGTCTGCTCCAGCGCTCTGTGCAGGGTTTGCAGTTCCTTGGCAGAGAGAGGCCCGGGTCGAAATCCGGCAATACCAGCCCGGAGAGTGCCCATTCCGGCCAGCATACCGACGTTCAGAGGCAGCTTCTGTTCTGCTGCCTGCTGCCGGTAGGAGGCGATGGAGGGGAAAGTCCGTCCCTGGGGCAGTCCGCCCACCACCGGAGCTAAGTAGCTCAGCACGTCTGCCTGATGGGGACCGGACACAGGAGCCATGGAGAGACCACAATTGCCATTGACAATGGTGGTCAGCCCTTGGGCCAGTTCGGCCCGGCCAAAGTCAGGCCGAAAGAGAGCACTGTCCCCGTGGCGGTGGATGTCGATTAAGCCGGGGGTCAGGTATTGGCCAGTGGCGTCAATCCTGTGGATCGCTTGGGCGCCGGAAAGCTGCCCTACGGCGGCAATACTGCCGCCTAAGACCGCCACATCTGCTATGAACGCTTTCCTGCCAGTACCGTCCAGGACGGCAGCTCCTTGAATCAGATAGTCAAACATGGCAATCGCCTCTTCGAATGCAAGGATGGCCCGGCACAGCGATGGCTGCACCGGGCCGATGGCTTTATTTTTTCAGGATGCCGCTCTCGTCCACGGCGGCGATGATTTTTTGTATCTCCTCCGGCGGCAGCACCAGAGCGAAGCGGACATGTCCCTCCCCCAGAGGCCCGAAGGAAGAGCCGGGGGTGCAGAGCAGTCCGGTGCGCTCCATCAGCTCAAAGCAGAAGTCCACTGAGTTGGTAAAGCCCTCAGGCAGGGGCGCCCAGACGAACATGCTGCCCTCGCTGTCCGGCACATTCCAGCCGATGGAGCGAAAGCCCCCGCACAGTGCGTCCCGGCGTTTCTGATACTCCGCCCGCCGCCAGGCAACCCCGTCCTGGGGACCGTTCAGCGCGGCGATGCCGGCCAGCTGTACCGGGCGGAAGATGCCGTAGTCAATCTGGCTGCGGAGGGTGGCGAATTTACGGACAATCTCCCGGTTGCCCAGAACGAAGGAGATCCGGGCGCCGGTGAGGCAGTAGCTCTTGGAGAGGGAGTTGAACTCCACACCCACCTCCTTCGCGCCGGGGATGGCCAAGAAGGAGATACCCTCCCGGCCGTCGTAAGTAATCTCGGAATAGGCGTTGTCGTGGATGACGACCACGTGATATTTCTCCGCCCAGGCCACCAGCTCCTCGTAGAAGCTACGGGGGGCCATTTTGCACACCGGGTTTGCCGGATAGGAGACCACGATGGCTTTGGCCTTCCGGGCCACCTCCTCCGGGATCGCCCCCAGGTCAGGCAGGTACCCCTTCTCCTCCAGCAGGTCATAGTAGACGATCTGGGCGCCGCACAGCCAGGGACCCATCTCAAAGATGGGATAGCCGGGATTGGGCACCAGGACGATGTCCCCGGGGTCGCACAGCGCCCAGCCAATGTGGGCCAGACCCTCCTGGCTGCCGTTGACGCTGGTGATCTCCTCAACAGTCAGCGCCACGCCGTAGCGCCGGGCGTACCAATCCTGTACCGCCTGGGTCAGCTCCGGCAGATCGGCCAGGGCGTAGGTGTAGTTGAAGGGAATTTTCGCCGCCTCGGACAGGGTCTGCACCACATGGGGGTCCGGCTCGAAGTCGGGAGTGCCCACCGACAGATTCCACACCCGCTTGCCCTCCTTGAGGCGCTGGTTCTTTTTCTCGTTGAGTACGCTGAAAATACCGGGCTGGAAGGCATCCATCCGGGCAGCAAATTGAACTTCCATGGCAATCTCTCCTGTAATGATTTATCTGTCAACGCTGCCCCAACAGAGAGAGCAGCTCCTCCTCGCTGAGCACCGGGACGCCCAGCTCCTGAGCCTTGGTGAGCTTGGAGCCGGCGGCCTCGCCGGCCACCACATAGCTGGTCTTTTTGGAAACGGAGCCGGAGACCTTGGCCCCCTGGGCCTCCAGCAGCTTTTTCGCCTCCGAGCGGCTAAAGCGGGTGAGGGTGCCAGTGAGGACAAAGGTCTTGCCCGCCAGGGCGTCTCCCACCGCCTCCTCTGTGCTCTGGAAGCTGACCCCCTCCTCCCGCAGCGCCTGGATCAGGTGCCGGGACTGGGGGGACTGGAACCACTGGATCAGGCTCTGGGCGGTGATGGCGCCGATGTCCTCCACGGCGGTGAGCTCCTCTTCGGTGGCCTCCATGAGGGCATCCAGGGTCTGGAACTTCCGGCTCAGGGTCTGGGCCGCCTTGGATCCCACCTGGCGGATGCCGAAGGCGGTGAGCAGCCGGGTGAGCCCCTGGCCCTTGCTCCTTTCCAGGGCGGCCTGGAGCTTGGCGGCGGACTTCTCCCCCATTCCATCCAGCTGAGCCACCTGGGCGGGGTCCAGCCGGTAGAGGTCGGCGGGAGTGGTGATCAGCCCCTTGTCCACCAGCGCCTGCACCACCGCGGGGCCCAGGCCCTCAATGTCCATGGCGTCCCGGCTGGCAAAGTGGGTGATGTTCCGCACCAGCTGGGCGGGGCACTCGGCGCCGGTGCAGCGCAGGGCGGCCCCGTCCTCGTCCCGCTGGACCGGTGCGCCGCAGACCGGGCAGAACTGGGGCAGCCGGTAGGGCTCGGTGCCCTCCGGGCGCTTATTGAGCACCACGCTGACCACCTGGGGGATGATCTCCCCCGCCTTTTGCAGGATCACTGTGTCCCCAATGCGGATGTCCTTTTCTGTGATAAAGTCCTGATTGTGCAGCGTGGCGTTGGTCACTGTCGTCCCCGCCAGCCGGACCGGGTCCACCACCGCCTTGGGGGTCAAGACGCCGGTGCGGCCTACCTGCACCTGAATGTCCCGCAGCACAGTGGCCTTCTGCTCCGGAGGGTATTTCCAGGCTGCGGCCCAGCGGGGAAATTTCGCGGTGGCGCCCAGCGCTTCCCGCTGAGCCAGGTTATCCAGCTTGACCACCGCCCCGTCAATGTCAAAGGGGTACCGCTCCCGGTTGTCCCCCAGATCGGCGATGGCGGCGGAGACCTCCTCCAGCGTCTCATAGACCGGGTGGTCGATGACGGGAAAGCCCAGCCCGGCCAGATAGTCCAGAGACTGGCTGTCCGTCTCAAAGGCGGGGCCGTCGGTGAGCTGGATGTTGAAGATGACGCAGTCCAAACGCCGCTTGGCGGCAATTTTGGGGTCCAGCTGCCGGAGGGAGCCGGCGGCGGCGTTGCGTGGATTTGCCATCAGGGGCTTTCCCTGCTCCTCCCGCTGGGCGTTCAGCTTTTGAAAGACGGTGCGGGCCATATAGCACTCTCCCCGGACGATGAGCCGGTGGGGGGCGTTTTCCAGCTTCAGGGGAATGGAGCGGACAGTGCGGAGATTCTCCGTCACGTCCTCCCCCACCTGACCGTCGCCCCGGGTGGCGCCCCGGGCAAAGACGCCGTCCAGGTACTCCAGCGCCACGGACAGGCCGTCTACCTTGGGCTCCACCACCCAGACAGGGTGCTCCGCCTGCTCCCGCACCCGCTGGGCAAAGGCGGTCAGCTCCTCCGGGGCAAAGACATCCTGGAGGGACTGGAGGGGCACCTCATGCCGGACGGACTGAAAGACCTCCAGGGCCTGTCCTCCCACCCGCTGGGTGGGCGAGTCCGGGGTAATCAGCTCGGGATGGGCCGCCTCCAGTGTCTCCAGCTCCCGCAGGGCCATGTCATATTCATAGTCGGAGACGGTGGGAGCGTCCTGATTGTAATACTGGTCGCTCCACAGGTTCAGCTTGTCCCGGAGCTGCCGGATTTGGGTCTGGAAGTCCATACTGTCACCCTTTCCTCCCCTCGGGCATAGACTGACCAGAGAGGATGTGTCTGTCATGAAAAAACGGGGCCGGATACCAAGGATGCCGGGGCAAAGGATCTCCCCTGCCCGTCAGCTGGCCCTCAGCCTGCTGGCCGGGCTGCTGCTGGGCGTAGGGGCGATTGTCTGGATCAACTGCCAGCTCCGGCCCATGGTGCTGGCAGTGTCTGAGTCCACCCTCTCCAACCGTGTGACCCGGATTGTGAGCCAGGTCCTGGGAGAGACGGAGATTGATTACAGCGATCTGGTGCAGCTCCAATACGACGAGAGCGGAACCCTCTCCGCCGTGACCACCCAAATGGAGACCGGCAACCGGCTGCGCAGCGCCCTGGTCTCCCGGCTGCTGGAGGAGCTGGACAGTTTGAAGGAGGAGACGATTTCTGTCCCGGCGGGAAGTCTTACAGGGCTCACCATGCTCTCCGGCCGGGGCTTTGATATCCCGGTGCGGGTAGTGGGCGTCTCAGATGTGGAGAGCCGGTTTGACAGCTCCCTCACTCCGGCGGGCATCAATCAGACCCTCCACCGGATTGACTTGGTCATCAACACTGATTTGGTCCTGCTGCTCCCCGGCGGGCCGGTGACCCACACCTTTACCAGCCGGGTCACGGTGGCGGAGACGGTGCTGCTGGGTCAGGTGCCGGAGAACTACACCTATTTCAGCCAGTTCGACACCGCAGAGGAGGCGGCGGACGCCTACTTTGACTACGGCGCCGGGCAAAATTGAGTTATTCTGTCTCCTTAAGCAGTTCCTCCACCGCTAGCAGAATGCCGGTCTTGCCTGACTCGTAGGTCAGGCCGCCCTGCATATAGACGGTATAGGGCTCCCGCATGGGGGCGTCGGCGGAGAGCTCAATGGAGGCGCCCTGGATGAAGGCCCCCGCCGCCATAATGACGGGGACGTCATAGCCCGGCATATCCCAGGGTACCGGGGTCACATAGCTGTCCACCGGAGAACCGGACTGGATGCCCCGGCAGAACTTCTCCACCCCCTCCGGGGTTTTCAGGGAGATCATCTGGATGATGTCGTGACGCAGCTGATCAGAGTGAGGCTCGGTGTCATAGCCCAGCTTCTCCATGATCCGGGCGGCGAAGATGGCAGTCTTGAGGGCCTGGGCCACGGTGTGGGGGGCCAGGAACAGGCCCTGATAGAGGGCCCGGTTGTTGCCCAGGGTGCTGCCGCACTCCCGGCCAATGCCGGGGACAGTGAGCCGGTAAGAGGCCCGCTCTACCAGGTCTGCCCGGCCGCAGATATAGCCGCCGGTGGGAGCCAGGCCGCCGCCGGGGTTTTTAATCAGGCTGCCCACAATGAGGTCCGCCCCCACCTGGGAGGGCTCGGTCTTTTCCACGAACTCGCCGTAGCAGTTGTCCACCACGCAGGCGGCATTGGGATTGACCGATTTCACCGTGGCGATCAGCTCCCCGATCTCTGCCACCGACAGGGAGGCCCGGGTGGAATAGCCCTTGGAGCGCTGGATGAGCACCGCCTTGACCCTGGGGTCGGCGGCCATCTCGGCCAGCTTCTCCCGGTCCGGGGTGTTTTCCCGGGAAATGGGCACCTCCCGGTACTCCACGCCGTATTTCTTCAGGCTGAGGGGGTAGTCGCCGGTGATGCCGATGACCCCCTGAATCGTATCGTAGGGAGCCCCCACGGCGGAGAGCAGCACGTCCCCCGGCTCCAGCACCCCGTAGAGGCAGGAGGCGATGGCGTGGGTGCCATTGACAAACTGAATGCGTACCAGGGCATCCTCGGTGCCGAAGATGTCGGCATAGATCTTGTCCAGCAGATCCCGGCCCAAATCATCGTAGCCGTAGCCGGTGGTGCCGGCAAAGCAGGCCTCGGAAACCCTGTGGTTCTGGAATGCTGCCAGCACCTTGCGGCTGTTATACTCGGCGATCTCGTCGATAGCGGCAAACTGGCCCTGAATCTCTGCCTGGGTCTCCCGGGACAGCTGAAGCACCCGGTCGGAAAGGGAAATCATACTCATACCCGGGCAAGCTCCTTCTCGCACACTGCCCGGATCAGTCGGACACAGGCCTCCAGATCACCCAGATCGCACTGCTCCAGGGCGGAATGGGTGTAGCGGCAGGGGACGGAGATGCCACCGGTGACCACGCCGGAGCGGGTGGTGCGGATGGGTCCTCCGTCGGTGCCGCCGCAGGTGATAATGTCCATCTGGAAGGGAATCTCCCCCTCCTTGGCCAGGGTCTTGAGCTGCTCCACAAAGGGGCCGGAGCAGATCACCGAGCGGTCCATAATCTTGATGGCGGCGCCCTTGCCCAGAACGGCGGTGCCCTCGTGCTCGCTGCCGGGTACGTCGTCGGGGACGGTCACATCCACGGCGATGCCGTAGTCCGGATCCACGCCAAAGGCGGCGGGCTTGGCGCCCCGGGTGCCTACCTCTTCCTGAACGGTGAAGGCGAAATACAGGTCGTTGGCGGGGCGCTCCACTGCCTCCAGGGCCTGGAGCAGAGTCAGGCAGCCGATGCGGTTGTCCAGATAGCAGCCGGTGACCCGGGTTTTGCCCATGGTGGTCAGGGGACTGTCATAGACGGCGGTGTCCCCCACCTGAATCATCGCTTTGGCCTCCGCCTCGTCCTTGGCGCCGATGTCCAGATACAGATCCTTCCGGGTGGCCTTGGACAGTTTGTCCTCCTGAGCGCAGCACAGGGCGACAACCCCGTTCTGAAAGCGGAAACGCTGCTGGAGGAGATCTACCACGGCAAAGCCGCCGGCGGGGGCGAACTGGACAAAGCCTTCCTTGTCGATATGGGTGGCCACCAGGCCGATGGAGTCCATATGGGCGGCAAAGAGCACCTTTGGGCCGCTCCCCTTCTTATGGACGATGAGATTGCCCATGACATCTTCTTGAATGTCATCGGCGTAGGGCTGGGCCAGTGTACGGATCAGATTGCGAATCTCCCCCTCGTTGCCGGACACGCCGTGAGCGGCGGTGAGCCGGCGCAGGATTTCCATGGTATCCATAGCCATTTATTCTACCTCCCGGGCCACGGCGTCGATAAAGAGCCGGGCCAGTTGAATCATTGCCTCATAGTCGGTAACAGATGCCACGCTGGACGGCGCGTGGAGATACCGGACGGCGGCGGCGAGGCCCGCCACCCGGACGCCGGAACGGCTGCGCTGGATGGCCCGGCCGTCGGTGCCTCCGGAGAGATATTCCTTGGTCTGCCAGGGGATCTGGTGCTCCTCCGCCAGACGGCGCAGCAGCAGAAACAGCTCCCGGTCATAGATGGTCGCCCCGTCCATATAGGGGAGTACCGGACCCTTGCCCACCGAGCAGACCCGGTTGCCGCCCTCCAGTCCGGGAAGGTCGGCGGCGGTGGTGCCCTCTACCACGAGGGCAATTTTGGGCTTGACCGAGAAGGCCGCGCCAAAGGCGCCCCGGGTGCCCACCTCCTCCTGGACGGTAAAGACAAAGGTGACGTCCATGGGCAGCTCCTGGCGCAGCAGATCCAGCAACACGGCGCAGCCTACACGGTCGTCGATGGCCTTGGCCTTGAGCAGCCCCTGGCCGAATTCTGTCACGTCGTCGGAGAATACGCCCACGTCTCCCAGAGAGACCAGAGCTTCCGCCTCCTCTTTCGAAGTACAGCCGATGTCCAGATAGAGCTTGTCCGTCTTGGGCACCTCTTTCCGCTCCTTGGCGGTGGTCAGGTGGATGGGCTTCATGCCCACCACGGCGGGAATACGATTTTCTCCCAGATAGATCCTCTTTCCGATGACCACCTGGCGGTTCACCCCGCCCACAAACTGAAAGCCCAGGGTGCCGTCCTCGTGGATGCGGTCCACCATCAGGCCCACCTCGTCCATATGGGCGGCCAGCATGAGATATCCGGGGGCGGATTTTGTTCCCCGCTTGGTCACGATGAGATTGCCCAGGGCGTCCGTTCGGATCTCATCTGCCCAGGGCTGGGCCTGGGTGCGGATATAGTCCCGTACCTGATCCTCCCGGCTGGAGACGCCGGAGAGGCGGCAGAGTGTCTTTAATTCTTCCAGCACAGGGCATCCTCCTTCCCCACCCGGCGCAGGAACCCGGCCAGCAGCTGGGCGGCCTGCTCCGCGTCAGCGCCGGAGATCACCTCCAGCGGGGTGTGCATGTATTTCAGCGGCAGCGAGACCAGCGCCACCGGCAGTCCCTCCCGGGCTACCTGCATATCCCAGCCGTTGGTGCCGCTCTCCCCCGCCATCACTTCCGGGTTGAAGGGGATTTCCTGCTCCTTCGCCGTCCGGCGCAGTAGGTTCACCATCCAGCCGGCGCAGTTGGGGCCGATGCCCACCGCCGGGCCCTTGCCCAGCTCGAAGCCCACTCCCTTGGGGCCGTCGTGGGTGACGCCGAAGGTCACATCCACCGCGATGGCACAGTCAGGGTTCTGGGCGAAGGTGGCCACCAGGGCGCCGTCGCCGGAGGTCTCCTCAAAGCAGGAGCCCAGCACCGCCACATCCACATCCAGCTGCTCCCCCTGAAGCAGCTCCAGGGTGCGCAGCAAAATGGCAAAGCAGGCCCGGTCATCCAGGCTCTTGCCGGCGATCTGGTCCCCCGCCAGGCGGAACACACCCTCCCGGTAAACGATGGGGGTGCCGATGGGAATCTCCCGCTCCGCCGTCTCTTGGTCAAGACCCACGTCAATCCATAGCTCGCCGATGGGAATTGCCTTGTCGCTCTCCCCGGGCGTCAGAATGTGGGGCGGCTTTACTGCCACCACCCCCAGGCGGGGGGGCTGGGTGAGGACGGTGACCTCCCGGTCCAACAGCACCCGGGAGTCGATGCCGCCCAGGGAGGTACAGCGGAGAAAGCCCTCTTCCATGCCGGTGACGATCAGCCCTACCTCGTCCAGGTGGGCGTCCAGCAGCACTCTGGGGGCGTTCTCTTTTCCACAGCGGCGCAGACCGATAATGCTGCCCAGCCGGTCAATGGAGGTTTCGTCCACCAGGGGTGAAAGCAGCTCCCGGGCTGCGGACACCGCCGGACCCTCAAAGCCGGAGGGGCCTGGGGCGGTACACAGCCGGGTGAGATAGTCAAAATAGTTCATAGCTTCTCCTCTTCAGTCGGCCTCAGGAAGCTGGCGCACCAGCTTTTTAAAGGTATCGCCCCGGACCATGAAGTTCTTGAACTGGTCGAAGGAGGCGGAGGCGGGGGACAGAATCACCACATCTCCCGGCTGGGCAATGGTGTGGGCCTGATCCAGAGCGCCGGCAAAGTCCAGGCCGTCATAGATGGGAAGCTCCGCCGGGTCATAGCCGGGAGCCGCCTGGGTAGCCTCCTTGATTTTGCCTGCCGTGGCACCGGTGAGCACCAGCGCCTTGACGTGGGCCACAATCTCCGGCCCCAGGGGGGTGTAGTCCAGATGCTTATCGTAGCCGCCGGCGATGAGGATCACCTTCTGCCGGAAGGAGCGGAGGCCCGCCGTGGTCCGGCTGGGGCTGGAGGCGATGGAGTCGTTATAATACTTGACGCCGTCCAATTCGCGGATCAGCTCGATCCGGTGCTCCACGCCGCCGAAGGTCTTGGCAAAGGTTCGGATGGTCTCGTCAGAGACCAGACCGTCCACGGCGGCGATGGCGGCCATATAGTTTTCCCAGTTGTGGACGCCAGGAAGCAGAATATCCGAGACGGGCAGCACTCTCCGGCCGCCTTTAAACCCGATCACCCCGTCCTCCAGGGTGACGCCACTGTCGACGGCAGTCTGCCGGGCAAACCAGGTGACCTGTCCTTTGGCCTTGGCGGCAAAGGAGCGGGTATACTCGTTGTCGTGGTTGAGCACCACCTTGCCCTGTCCGTCCTGCCAGAGATAGATGTTCTCCTTGGCGGACACATACTCCTCCATCCCCTTGTGGATGTCTAGGTGGTTGGGGGCCAGGTTGGTGATGACCGCAATGGAGGGAGAGCGGCGCATGGTCAGAAGCTGGAAGGAGGAGAGCTCCAGCACCACCTTGTCGGTGGGCTGCATCTCCCCTGTCTCCGCCAGCAGCGGATGGCCGATATTGCCGCCCACATGGACGGTATAGCCCTGGGCCTCCAGCAGCTTTGCAATGATAGTGGTGGTCGTGGTCTTGCCGTCTGAGCCGGTGACGGCGATGATGGGACAGGGACAGACCTCGAAGAAGACCTCCATCTCAGAGGTGATTACGCTGCCGCGCTCCTGGGCCGCCTGGAAGGCGGGGATGTCCGGCCGGATACCGGGGGAACGGAAGATATAATCCTGATCCAAGCCGTCCAGATAGTCCGGGCCCAGGCGCAGGGTAACCCCCAGCGCCTCCAGCTCCTGGAGCAGGACGTCGTTCTGAAACTGCTCCCGGGCGGCCTTGTCACAGGCGGTCACCTGCACGCCGTGCCGGGCGAGGAGACGGATGAGCGGGGTATTGGAAACACCGATGCCGACAATGGCGACCGACCGGTGCTGCAGGGAATCCAGCCAACTGGCAAATGTCATAGCAATGCCTCCTAAAATATGCGCAAGTAGTATTATTATAAAACGCTTCTGCGGGAAATGCAAGGTAGGAAGCGGGCGCTTCCGCAGCGGTAGATTTCTTTCTGTCAGGTTTTCTTCTAAAAATGGAAAAGCCCCGGAATCAACGAGATTCCGGGGTGGTCTGCGGATGACGGGACTCGAACCCGTACGCCCATTCGAGCACAAGCACCTCAAGCTTGCCAGTCTACCAATTCCAGCACATCCGCATATCTGATTTTCAACAGGAATTATTATAGCCGTTCTCCCCTGCTTTGTCAACTGTTTTTTCTCTGGATTGGAGAAATCCTCCTCTGATTTCTCAGAGCAGCCCCCGGCGCTTTAGACGCGCCGGGGGCTGTGTATCAGATCAGACTTTTTCCAGATACTTGGAAGATGCGTAATAGTACTCACCGTTCAGGTAGATTTTAAACCATGTCGTATCCTCGACAGTTTTGGACCAGCCTTCCACTACCTTCACCTTAGTGCCTTTTTTCAGCGTACCGACAATGTTGCTGGAAGAGGATTTATCCGGGCTGCTGCGGTAGTTCAGGTCGCCAGTGGTTACATAGTCCACCAGCGTGACGTCCGTCGTTCCGGAGGCCTTGACCGAGACACCAGTGGTGTCATAGTATCCCAGTGTGGAGCCAGTATAGGCCCGGACGGTGTAAGTATAGGTTGTTCCGGAGGTCAAGT